>CP134492.1:1896381-2212445 GCA_031761875.1 Bacillaceae bacterium IKA-2
GATTTCCTGTACTCTTCCACCGCTTTCATACATAATTGACAAAAGAGCAAGATCTCTTCGTCCTATTTTAGTTGACTGATCAGGCATTTCCAAAAGTAGTCTGATCCCATTAAGCGTTAGGTAACTGATTGATTTTGTTTCTGTTTTCTTAACCCGGATTCCAAGGATTCTCTGCCATTCCAAAAGATTATCGGGGCTCTGATACTGGAGATATTGGAAGAAAGAGTGTAATGCCGCAAGGCGGACGTTCCTTGTGGCTGTACTACAGCCACGCTCTGTTTCTATCCAGTCAAGAAAGTGAATAACCATTTCCTTATTAATCATGCCCAGCGTCAGAGAATTTGTTTTTATTCCTTTTTTATCCTTGATAAATGTAAGGAAAAGTACAAATGTGTCTCTATAAGAGGCAATCGTATTTATACTGAACCCCATTTCTCCTGGCAGGTATTTTGTAAGAAATCCTGTCAGATAGCGAGAGAAATCAGTCGGCTTCATAATGGTCAACCTCCGGAAATACATAGGCACAAACGTTATCTACTTCTCTAATTAAATCAGGGTACATGTCAGATGTTAGCCTTACATACTTATCTGTAGCCTCTAATGACTGATGCCCAAGATATTTTGATAATATTGGGAGTGAGTAGTATAAATCTAGCCCAGCTTCTGACATTTTCACAAGAGAGTGTACACTGAAAGTGTGACGAAAGTCATGCATTCTTGGGCCAAAACCCTTCCCACCATGTGGAATTCCTGCATTCCAGAGTATTTTTCTGAACCATTCATATATTGCCTTGGCATTACATTTTTGCCCATTGTTCTTGATAAAAAAATAACCTTTCGGTTCATATTTGCCGGGACGAACATTCCTATATTGAATACACACCTCAGTTAGTGTTTCAGATAATGGGAGTATTCGGTCTTTGCCGTTTTTCGTTTCCCTGACAATAATATTTTTTGCATCAAGATCAACATCCTTACATGTTAGGGATAACGCTTCGCTGATACGGATGCCACAGCCATATAGCATTCTAAATAAAGCGGGGAGTACATACACAGTTGTTTCAAATCGTCTATTAACTTTAAGCGTATCACATGCATCGAAGAATGCATTCACTTCCTTTTTCGAGAAAATATGTGGTACAAACGTACTGCTGTACTTTTTAGGCAATCTCGGTATATGTGATGGATATCCCATATCATTTAAATAGGCGGAAAATTTTGCAATATAATGAATCCTCGCATAACGTGTCTTGTCTGATTCATTTGGACGCTTCTCACTCCATTTATCAACAATCTCCTTTGATAGACCGAGTTTTAATACGGCATTATCTATTGTAAATCTGTCAAATAACGAAAGTGTGTAAGTGGCATCAACAAACTTGTAACCGAGGTTTCTTTTGAAATCAATGTACTGTTCGATTAAACCAGCATAAATACCACAATAGTTCGGCATCATTCCACCTCCTTGGCATAAAATGGCGTTTTTAAGAGTGGAACATCTAATGCGCATTGGCTCAAAGATGTTAAGTCTATTCGTAAATAAGTTTTTGTGCTTTCGGTATTCTTGTGACCTAGCACTTCTGATATAACATGGATGGGTATTTTTTGTTCCAGTAGTTGCCCAGCAAGACTGTGCCTCAAAGCATGAGGACCATGTTTCTTTTCTGTTATGTTTTTAATGCCAGCACGACGGAGATAAAAAGTAACAATGCTATGCAAAGTCGATCTATTTAGGCAGTTATATGGCGGGATTGCATGTAGGAAGACATAAGGAAGATCAGATTTAGGCCGTCCATACTTCAGATAATCGATAATAGCCTCTCCTATTTCTATTAAAAGTGGATGCTCAATCTTATTTTTAGTCTTTTGTTGAACAAGTGTAATTGTATTCTTTTCCCAGTGTATGTTTTCAAACTTCAACAGACAGATGTCAGAAGCCCTCAATCCCAATCGTGCAGCCAATAGTATCATAGCAGCATCACGCTTCCCTTTTGGGCTACTTCTGTCAACAGTATTGATTAATGATTCAACTTCATTTTTCGTATATGTCGTGGGTAGTTTACATTGCTTCTTGTAATTGTCTTTTGGAATTAGGTATGAAAAGTCAATCCCTGTATACCCATTGTCATGTAGATATCTCATAAACCCACGTAAAGTGGTAAGCATGCTGTGGCGCGTTGCAGGTGTATAAAAACCAAGCTGATTCACAAATCCTAAAATGTGTTGTTTTTTAATTGCTTCGGTTTCCATGACTCCTTCTTCATTAAAAAAACTAAGAAAGCGATGAAGATTTAATCGGTAATGACCAAGCGTATTTTCTGTAATACCCAAAGATTTTCGGTGATTAAGGAAATCCACCATAGGATTACCGATGCAACCATAAAATTGGTAGGATTTCTTTGCCCTTCTGTATTGGAACGTTCCTGTAGACTGAAATTCAGTTAGAACATCCACACACCGGATTATGCTCTTTTCCCAATGGCTAAATTCCTCGTATTTCCCAGTACCAATAAAGTCAGCTATAAATGCTCCACCTACTGACGCTGAATAATACTCAATCTGATTGTTTTCCATAAAAGTAGCCAGTTTTTGCCACGCGGAACGATATTGGCTTATCCTTGATTCGGAATAGGACATATCCCGAAGGGATTTAACTACTTCTGAGGACAGTTGTTCAAATGTTTGATATTTTTGTTCCATAATCATAACCTCCTATATTTAACGTAGGCGACCTCGCCTATATTAAATATAGCCATTGAAAATGTAAAGTAAAACAACTAGAATCACTTTGTTTATAGTTATCTAACAGCCTTACTTTACATTATCATATACTTTTCATTACCCTTCTAATGCAAAGCTTTACATTAGAAGGGTCATGTGGAGGGCAGCGTGAAGATAATTAGGAACAAAGCATTTGCGTTAACTTATAAGTTTAAGACATTCGATGATGCACGTGAATACTTGAATACTATATTGATAGAACTCAATAAAGACAGCACTATTTCTGAAGAAATAAAACATCTTCAACCTACAAAACCAAAGCTTGATCTTGCAACAGTTACAGTGCAAAAACCAAATAAATATAGTTTTGTACGAGTTGATAACAACCACTATTCAGTACCGGAGTATCTTGTAGGACGCTTAATAACAATCAAGAAATATTACGACACAATAGGCTTTTATTCAAACAACATACTCGTTTGTGAACACAAAAAAATAGATGGTACTAACGAGATAAGTATTAAAATTAAACATTACTTAAACTCATTAAACAAAAAACCAGGTGCAATCAAGAACTCCCACGCTCTAAAAAGCATACCAAGGTTAAAAGCCATCTATGATACTAATTTTAGCAGAAACAAGAAAAAATTCATAGAGATCATTCAAGAAAATGATGATAAACCAATCGAAGAAATACTATTGATTCTAGAAACATACAATAAATCTCATATCGATATTATTCCATCTATGCACATAGATAAAACTGCACTTAGCAACATCGCTACAAGGCAAGTATCTAGATATAACGAATTATGTTTCTCGGAGGTGGAATAAATGCAAATACAAGAAATGGCCCATATACTAAAATTACCCTATATAAAAACCAATTATCAAATGCTTCTTGATGAAGCAAACCATACAAACATGACCCACCGAGAGCTGATAAGTCGTCTACTCGAAAGAGAATTAGAACTAAGGCTTGAGAATGGTTTAAAACATAGACTCAGAAGGGCTAAATTCCCTCTTAACAAGTACTTAGAAGACTTCGACAAGAGTAAGTACCATAAGAAATTTATACCGAAATTCGAAGAACTAGA
This sequence comes from Bacillaceae bacterium IKA-2, assembly GCA_031761875.1. Lineage (GTDB taxonomy): Bacteria > Bacillota > Bacilli > Bacillales > Anaerobacillaceae > Anaerobacillus. Next base: position 1,900,200 of record CP134492.1, read on the forward strand.
AACGTTGCAGTTCATTGAAAATAAAGAAAATATAATCTTAATAGGATCTCCTGGCTGCGGGAAATCACATTATAGTATTGGGCTTGGTATTAAGGCGTGTTTGGAAGGCAAAAGTGTATTGTTTATCTCTGTACCTAACTTAATAATAGAGTTAAAAGAAGCAATGAGTGAAAGCAAACTATCGCAATATAAAACCAAATTTGAAAAGTACAGTCTTGTCGTTTTAGATGAACTGGGATACGTATCATTTGACAAAATTGGTTGTGAAATACTATTTAATTTATTATCAAATAGAAACGATAAAGGATCAATAATCATAACAACAAACTTGGCTTTTGATCGCTGGGAAGAGATTTTTAAAGACCCGATGCTTACTGGTGCAATTGTAGATAGACTTGCTCACAAATCACATATCTTAGATATTTCACGAGAAGTAAGTCACCGATTTGAAGAGACAATGTCATGGCTAAAACCAACTAAATAAGTGGACCTTTTTTCAACTGATTCGTGGACCGCTTTTGAGTTGACAAATACAAAAATATTTGAAGAACTAAGTTTCCTTCTAAATAGCCACTAATACTATTAATGCGTTTAAAATTATCGATTGACACAATGACGATTGCGGAAACAGGATATTTGTTAGTGATTTTTTTGATTTGGTAAGGTAACTCCAACAAAAAACCATTAAAATTATACAAATGAGTTAAAGGATCGTAATAGGTTAGCATTTTTATTTTCCTAAGCATTTTATTAAAACTTTTTGCTGCTGTTCCTATCTCATTTCTTACTGTTTCATCAGCAACTACTTCTGTATTTCCTGATTCTGCTTCTTCAAAAACTTCTTTGAGCTTTAAAATTGGTTTTGAAATACTATTTGAATAGAAGTATGCGAAAAAACTAACAGCAATAACAATCATAATAAAGGCTAAAAATATGTTTAAACGAATATCATTTATACTACCTAAAACTTCATCTGTACTAATTGAAAGCAGCAACGTCCAGCCAGGTGATCCTTTAATATCTTTGTAAAATGTAAAGACTTCCCCGCCTTGATCATCCTTATACTTAAGCCACCGTAAGTTATTTTGCATTATGAGGTCATCAGCTACTTCAAGATCTGGTATATGATATGAAATATGCTGATCAATTCCAATTATTCCATCAGGATGAACAATAATCTGACTGTTTCTATCAACAACCCAAGCGTAGCTAGTTTCACCAACATTGATGCTATTAACAACATTAGTAAGAAAGTTAATATCGATGACAATATTGACCAAGCCGACAACAATATCATGATTTCTCACCTCATGAGAAATCGTGACAATTGGTATGTCTGGGTCTGCAAACGGACTTAAAAATGGTTGTGAAATCCAATATACTTCTTCTTCATCGAATATTTTTAGATACTGCTCTTGTCCGGAAATATCGATTTCATTTCCTTGCGTTGTCCAACCCTTGCCGTCTAATCCCGCAATTGTCATATTGCGGTGATTTCCTTCGATTACAACACTTGGTAAAAATTTTTGGATTTTTTCCATATCCATTGACTTGACAACAGAAGATTGCGAGATCATTTTTACTTCTTCAACATATTTTTCTAATATTTTGTTAAGCTCACCTGCCCTAGCATTGGTAATCTCTTGGTACTGCAACATCGATTGATCAGGGAGTCTTTTTAATTGTTTGTCAACAAAATAACCAAGAAGACCTGATAAAATGAGGATTCCAAATAACAATGAAATAAGCATCTGGCTTCTAATAGATTTCAAATTCATAATTATTATCTCTCCAATCACTTTATATAACGATAAGACTGCTTGTAAACCTGGAAAAATTTCTCTTAATCTATCTTTTAGTTATTATACTAAATTTTAGCAACTTTTTGTCGAAATATGGATTTTTTTTTTGGGGTGCCTGACACCAAGGGTTATAGATTGTGAATAGACGATGTTGTTGTCATTGAATTCCTAGAGAAAATTCACATGATGTCTGGCACCCGGACTTGTAAGGGAGTGCTGGTGGTTTTAAGCAATATGGTGCTCAGATTTAGAAAGACTAGATTAGTAAAAATATGATCGTCCATTTCCATCCTAAAATAGTTTCATTTTCTTTCTTAATTAAAATAATCATTGTAATCAGGAAACCTTTAGATGGGGTTTCTTTTTTCATACCCTCTAAAAAATGATCGCATAACCGTATAGTATAAGTAATAATGAAAAAACTATTAGAAAAAATCAAAAAAGGTTTCATTACAACTTTTAGATTTTTTTTGATTTAACCTCAGTTGTTGAGGGTAATCTACTTTCAAAGATAGCTAGTTTTGCTTTTGGTTACGAGGATACGAGTATAGAATCTTGATATGGAGGCCACCTAACAATTGGTAACTATTAGGTTTCTGTGTTTGGGATGTCGTATAACCGGGTATCTATTATTAAGAAGAGTCGACTTTAACATTTCTGGAGCTATAGGTATCTAAAGCTACTTTAAAGTTATTGTTGTTCATTTCACAGCAATATTTTTGGATATGGATTGAAAAATGAATAATGAATAAATTAGAACGTTAGGAGTTGTTACGAAACAATGTGGTTTATATTCTTGGTACTGATGGTATTGTGGTTTTTAGGATTTATTTCAGGGAATGTATTGGGTGGTTACTTGCACATTCTGTTAATCGTTGCCGTTGTGGTGGTTCTTATCAGAGTTATTCAGGGACGCAGACCACTTTAAATTTATAACGACGAAGGGTGATTAATATGAGTGACGAATTTAATAAAGAGGAAAAAACACAGCATAATAAAGAAGAAAAAATACAGCATCATAAACAGGAAAATCCTAGCTTGGTTAGTGCGACCTTCATTAAATACTTCTTTATGACCGTGATTACGCTAGTAATTTTGTTCTTCCTGGCCTTCTACATGTTGCCAATGTTTGATCGGGATGGTGGGCAACAACAGGATAACGGAGAGAATAGTGGAATTCTCAAAATTGAGATCAATAATTCAGATGACGGAGAAGCTGAAGAAAATTAATTTTCGACAATTTCAAAGTGCACTTTAGGGCTATCCAGATATTTTGGATAGCCCTTGCTTGTTTCATAGTGCTCCTGTTTTGAAAGATAACTATCATAGGCAATCCAGAATTGTGATATTAATTTTATTTTTTTAAGAAATTTTTCTGATTTTTTGTTAAACTTAATTCATTGAAAAAATAAAAAGCTACTGAGTCAACAAATAACAGTCCGCACGCTACGCACCTTCTGTCGAAAGTATCTTTTTTTCGTAAGTCGCAAGTAGTTTACAAAAATGGATAGAGGTGATGGTGAGTAATGAAAATTGAAATTGAAAATAAGTTAATAGAATTTGATATTCAATATGGAAAGACCAAGAAGCTATCGATTCAAATTGATTCGATCGGTTATATAATTGTTAAAGTACCTAAAAATACAAGTAAAGAAATGATCATAAGTGCGATCGAACACCAAGGTAAATGGATACTAGAGAAATTAGCTAAAATTGCTGAAGCTCGAGAAATCCCAATGGAAAAAGAGTATCAGGATCAAGGGATGTTTTTTTATCTTGGAAAAGAGTACCCGCTCGATGAATTAATTGAGACTAGTGATTTAGGGGAAGAAGAACTTAAAAAAAATCTCAAAAAATTTTATATTTCTAGCTGCAAAAAAATTATCGGGGAACGAATAAAAAGCTACCAACAACAACTAGGAGTAAAGCCAAAATCGATTGAAATAGTAGAATCAAAAATGAAGTGGGGGAGTTGTAGTTCAGATAAAAAATTAACCTTTAATTATCGACTGGCAATGGCTCCAATAGATATTATCGATTATGTCATCATCCATGAACTATGTCATCTTACTCATATGAATCATGACCGCTCATTTTGGCGACGTGTCGGAAGTATCCAACCAGATTATAAAAAAAAGCAAGAGTATTTGGCAAGGTATGGTCAAGCTATGACATTGTGAAATTCATTCACTTACTACTTAATTTTCAAGGACTGGTCACTCCAAGGGCGACTTAATTCGCCAAAAATGAGCCAACTCTTTTAGTTATTTTTTCTTAGAATTAACATGCTCCGGAGATATAATGTTATTCTCTGTTCGATAACGTTCACAATCTAACTTTAAACACTTCCCATTAACGTGATTACCGTACTTTTTTCGAAAAATCTCAATACAATAGCATTTATCAGCTTTATTAATCGGCATTTTAAGCCTCCATATCTTTTAGTAGTGAAAATTTTCATCATGAATCATCAACAAATAAAGTAGAATTTATCATTTCCTCTTAATAATACTATAACTTAGCTTATTTTGATCATTTTTGAAATCTAGTGATACATTAAATAATTTCTGTAATCTGGAACCTTGAATACAGGTTCTTTTTTTATACCCCCTAAAAAATGATGGCGTAACCGTATAGTATAAATAGCAATAGCATTAATATTACTAGAAAAAACAAAAGGGGTTTAGTGATGACTTTAAAATATTTTGTCCTTGATATAATTCGAAAAATGGACGACTTCGATGCCAAAAATAGCAATAGTATAAAAAAAGTAATCCGGATAGCGATTGAAGACTTTCGGTTTAAGACTATGGAAAAAATCGGAGACGGTGGGAACGGAGTATTATATTTAGCCTCTGATGTTGAGGAAAATCTACTTTCTAAGATAGCGGAGTTTGCCATTGATAATGGAGAAGAAACGAGTATAGAATCTGTTTATGAAGGTCATATAATAGTCAGAAAATATTAGGATGAAATATTTGGAATGTAAGCTGACTATTCCACGGGGCAAGCCCATCGGGTTTTATTGGCTATAATTCTATAACCTGGTAGCTATAATTAGGAAGACTCGTATTCATGTAGTCTTGCATTTTAATGAAGCAATTGGAACCTATTTTTAAAAAAAGAAGGGTGATATATATGAGTGATGATTTTAAAAAAGAAGAAAAAACAGAACATAAAAAAGAGGGAAAATTTCAGAATCATAAAACGGAAAACCCGAGCCTTGTGAGTGCGACGTTCATCAAATATTTCTTCATGACGATCATTACGCTAGTGATTTTGTTTTTCCTGGCCTTCTACATGTTGCCAATGTTTGATCGGGATGGTGGGCAGCAACAGGATAATGGAGATAGCGGTGGAATTTTGAATATTGAGATCAATAATACAGATGACAGCGGAGAAACTGAAAGTAACGATGAAGCCGAAGATGGCGAGGAAGTTGAAGAGGAAAATTAATTCTCTGCAACTGATAAAACAGTTAGTCTTAAAAAAGTTATTACTTTGATAACAATTTGGTAACAATTTTTATTTATATTTAAGCTAAGTCCAAAAGCAAATAGTAATCATGGTACTCAGGAGCCCTGTTTAGGGTTTCTTTTTTTACTCTCAAAAAAAATAATGATTTTACCGTGTAGTGTGGAATTCAGTAAATTTGTAGAGGCTTTTCCGAACAGCGAAAACTATGTACTATGTAGAACGATAACATGCCTTTTGAGGTGGGATAGGGTTCAGTCAGAGTATGACGCGAAGGCAAATTAGCAAAGGTATGTTCTGTACAACAAGCACTTGAAATGGTATCCTTATTTTTAGAAAGTCTTGAAACAAGCCGATAAACGGTAACGCAAACCCTTAAGGTTAGCGCTGTCCATGAAAGTTTAAGAGAAAAATACAAGTATCTATAATAGATAAGATAAAGATAGACGAAGTATTTTAGAGCCCACTGAATTTAACTGTGTGGAATTTCAGGATATTGGTGAGAGGAGTGGATATGATGCAACGTTATAAAGTTCTAGTCGTTGATGATGATCCCAATGTTCGTGAGATTATTCGTATTTTCTTTAAGCAACATCAAATCGATTTAGTGGAAGCCAATGATGGCCAAATGGCGTTAGAATTAGTTGAGAAAGAATTGCCAGATATCATTATATTAGATGTGATGATGCCTAATATGGATGGATTCGAAGTGTGTCGAGAAATCCGCAAAAAATTTGATATTCCAATTATCATGTTAACGGCTAAAACAGAAGAAATGGACCGAGTACTTGGTTTAGAACTTGGAGCAGATGATTATGTTACTAAACCTTTTAGTCCGAGGGAATTAATTGCACGCATAAAAGCTATTTTTCGTCGTATGCAACCAAATGATAATCCCTTTGGAAATGAAAACGGAATTGGAAATGGAAATGGAAAAAGATCACTCGCATTTGAAGGTCTTGCCATTCATATTGATCGCCGAGAAGTACTAGTTCAAGGCGAAAAAATTATTCTTCGACCGAAAGAGTTTGACTTATTAGTACACCTAGCAAAATCACCTGGAAACGTTTTTACTAGAGAACAACTGTTAGAACAAGTTTGGGGTTACGATTTTTTTGGAGATATCCGAACGGTAGATGTCCATATTAAGAAGTTGAGACAAAAGTTAACTAATTTACAAAAAGAATGTATTCACACAGTTTGGGGCGTGGGATACAAATTTGAGGTGGAAGCTTAATGTTTGGAATGAACAAAAGTATTTTCCGCCGCCTCATTCTAAGTTATATGATTACAGTTGTAGTAGGGATTGGGATTGTCGGAATTCTAATGTTTTATTTTGCTAATAACTATAATTATAATGCAAAACAAGAGGAGTTACTCAGACAAGGTAGGACGGTTAATACTAATATCCAAGCAACAAACATTATCGATAAAGAAAAGCAAGATAAATTAGAATTTCTTGATCATACTTTTGATGCTAGAATCTGGATTTTTAATGAGCAAGGTGAAATTATTGCCACATCAACTCATGATGAAGTCTCAATAGGGAAATCAGTTGCATCTTCTATTGTAGAAAAAGTAATTCAAGGTGAGAATGCCGTTGAACGCTTGTCATTTGAGGGATTAACAGAGCCAATGCTTTCTGTTGTTGTTCCTTGGGGCGAGAGTGATAATGTATATGGCGGTATCATTTTACATTCACCGCTTACGGGATTAAACGATTTCACTAGGAAAATGAGGGAAACGATTCTTTGGGCAACTCTTTTTGGTATTATTCTTTCAACAGCAATGGTTTCTTATCTATCTTGGACGATTTCCCGTCCCTTACAACAAATCGATCGTGCAGCATCAAGAATCGGTGTGGGAGATTATGTTGAACGGATTAATATTAAATCAGAAGATGAAATTGGAGATTTGGCCAATACAATCAATTTGATGGCTGAAAAACTTGAAAAAATTGATTCAGAACGGAAAAAATTAGATGAGATTCGCAGTGATTTTTTAGGTAATATTTCACATGAGTTAAGAACACCTTTAACGACTATGCAAGGATTTTTAGAAGCTCTTCAAGATGGTCTAATAGAGGAAGATGGCAGACAAAGATACTATAATGTTATGTATGATGAAACGATTCATATGAATCATTTAGTAGATGATCTAATGGATTTAATTAAATTGGAAAATAAGCAAATTACGCTTTCGAAATATCATATTGATACAAAGCCTATTTTAGAAAAAGAAACATTTAAATTTAAAAAGGAAGCTTCAGAAAAAAATATTGATATCATATTAACGATAAATGAGCCACTGCCGAAAGCAGTTGCAGATCCTGTTCGATTTGAACAAATTCTCAATAATTTATTAAAAAATGCTGTTAAGTTTACTGAGGAAGGAAAAATAACTATTTCAGCTGAAGAAGATGGTCAGTATCTTTTACTCTCAGTTACAGATACAGGATTAGGTATTTCAGATGTAGACCAAGAATTGGTTTGGGAGCGTTTCTATAAAGTAGACCGCGGAAGGTCAAGACAAAATAAAGGAACAGGACTCGGTCTGGCGATTGTTAAACAATTAGTAGAATTACACGAGGGGAAAATTACTGTCCAAAGCGAGATTGGAAAGGGAACGACGTTTAAAATATGGATCCCAGCTGTAGTTTAAGTGCCCCTCAGTATGCGCTGTGATCATAATAGGAGTTATATTAATTTGAAATTAAACAGGGAACTAGGGTCATCATTAAGCCCTGGTTCCTTTTATCGTACGCCTTGATTGTGGGGAGCTACCACAAACGAAAAGTCACTTATGATAGGCAGACATACAACATAGAGTTGTATGTCTTTTTAAAATACTATATTTAATGAATTTCATAATTCTTATTGAAGATACTATGATAATTAATCTCGCTTAGTTAAACCATCACCAATTAGAAGTAGAAGTAGCTTGTTATGGCTGATTTACTACTGGTACGAAGAATTACATTTTACTAGGTAAGAACTAAATTTAGGGAGAATGTTTTGGTAGTTATAATTGCTTTTAGTGGTCTAAATTCATGATCAATGGGAAAATAGAGTATACAGAAGGGGGTTATTAGCATGACGAGAGACGGATTTATTGAAGTTAATGGTGGCAAGGTATGGTATCAAAGAAATGATCTTGGTATCAAAAAGACACCAGTCATTGTATTACACGGAGGTCCCGGTTCATCTCACTATTCAATGCAGGGGTTAAAAGTGCTAGCTGAGCAACGCCCGGTAATTTTTTATGACCAATTGGGATGTGGAAAGTCAGAGCGTCCGACAGACGAATCACTTTGGCACATTGACCGTTTTGTTGAGGAATTAGGGCAAGTAAGAAAGGCACTTTCTCTTGATGAAGTACATATTCTCGGGCATTCTTGGGGAACTACACTTGCAGCAGCCTATATGTTAACAAAACCTGAAGGTGTTAAGAGTGTTATTTTTTCTAGCTCTTGCCTTAGTGCACCACTTTGGGCAGAGGATCAAGAACGAAATCGCCAAAAATTGCCTACTGATGTCCAAGAAACATTAACAACTGCTGAGACCAATGGTACGACTGACTCGCAAGAATATAAAGATGCTACTCATGAGTTTAATAAGCGTTTTGTTTGTCGAATCGATCCGTGGCCAGAATTTTTAAAAAAAGGAGCACATCTTAAAAATGGTGAAGTGTACAATATTATGTGGGGTCCTTCAGAGTTTCATGTTACTGGAAATTTGAAAAAATTTGATTGCACACAAAGGTTAAAGGAAATCAACGTTCCAATCCTTTATACATGTGGCCGTCATGACGAAGCGACACCAGAATCAACGGAATATTACCATAGTCTTACACCGAACTCAAAATTCCATGTATTTGAAAATAGTGCTCATATACCATATTTAGAAGAGCCAAAAGAATATATTCGAGTTGTTGGTGATTTCCTTGAAGAAGTAGATTTGGATAGTAATTAGTAAAATAATACAAAGCAATTCATGATACAGAACGAAATGAAGTGTTGCCACTAAAGAGAAAAACAGCGACAACGAAGTCAAATGAGTGACTAGCTTGTCGCTGTTTTATTGTTGTTTCAAATTTAAATAGGGCCCGCTTGGTGCGCGGTTGGAAATTTGATTTTTTTCCACATATATTTTGTCTAGCGCATCGCTTTTTTTGGCGGTGAGTCCATATGCGTTTTGACGAGGTGTTCAAGTAATGATGGCAATACTTCAAATGCATTCTGAATGTTAAGGCGTTCAGTTTTTTTATGAGCGTCTTTACCAAAAGGACCAACGTTTAAAACTGGTGCAGCTAATTGCTCCATTTCTGTAAATGGTATAAAATAGCGCTCTCCCCAGACCGGTGTGTTTTTCTCGAAGCTTTCCCAGCCAGTCATGGAACCTTTATATGAAACATAACTCAAATCAGAAATTCCATTAAAAAATGAGACTGGTTTAATAACTAATGAGAATTGCTCTCTAGCAAAGGAGCGCAATTTATCGATAAGTTCAGATATTTCTTTTTCATGACCACTGTGAACAGCAGGATAGTAGGGTGGGGTAAAAAATATGATAACCATCGGCGCCAATTCTTGGCAATAAATTGAGAAAAGGTCAACGATATGAATAGACATTTCACGATCATCTAACTTTTCGGGTTCGTTGATTTCTGTTATTATATGATCGACATAGGATTGTCCATATTTATTAATAGCATAATTCGCTAATTCTTCGTATGTGAGGACCTTAATATCAATTTTCTGTTTTGTGAGACCTTCGCGTTCTAGGACGCCCGTCAATTGATCGTTCATCTCTTGAACAGATTCTCTAGCTAATTCTAAGTATAGATCGATAACTTCTTTTGCACTGCGTTCCATCAAGAACACATTGTAGAAAGCAGCAGCCCGGTGCGGCGTTTGTGCAGAATAATTCTGTTTTAAATCTTTTAGATAAAGTGTTGAAGGCAGGGGAGTTCGTTCACCTTGAACAACTTCCGAAAACTTCATATTCCATTCTATATTTTTAGTCAAGATAGAGGCCATCCAGGCAGCATTGACACCACTTAACGGCTCGCCAACATGCGTTTCTTGACCATAAAAAAGTGCTGCGGGCATTATTTTACCAATAGAACCCGTGTATGCGTAAAATGATTCATCGCCTGGTTTTTGAGAAAATACGGGTTCGGAATTCAAAAATAAACTGTAATTTAATTTATATGTATGAGATATTTCTAGTAACTTGGTAACGGCTGTTCGCATACCGACTGAACATACTTCTTCATCCGGTACCGTTAGTAGTAATAAATTAATAGGCCACTTTTCTAGTGCTGCTTTTTCCAACAAAGATAGATGCAAGACAAGCCCACATTTCATATCCAATATCCCTCTACCAAACAAATAATCTCCTGATTTAATGTCCCGCCTTACTTCTTCTGAAAATGACTCCTTTTGTTCAGTAATAGCTTTTGTTAATTCATGCACAGAGAAAGCTAGGTGACGAATATCACCATATTCTTCAACATTCACTACATCAAAATGACTGATTAAGACGATTGTTTTTGTTGCTTTTTGGTGCCTGTATAAGGCTGTTAAATAACTTCGATTATCATCGGTTGAATGAATTTCTACTAATTCTGGATGCTCTTGAAAATAGTTTGTAGAAAGTAAAATATCTTTCAATCGGAAGGGAAATAATTTTTCCTGTTCTGATAAAGAAATACTTTCAATACTAACTAAATCAGCTAATAATTCTGTTAATTGCTGTGGAGTCTGCATTTTTATCAATTTCTTCATTATTTTATCCTCCTGACTTCCTAGCCCGTTCTAAGCCCCAAAAACGTATTCTTAGATAGTTTCGGGAGAGTTTGTTAAAAGTATGCTACTATTTTTTTTATATTGTGAGTTATTTTTTCTCAAAAAGTTGATTGGGTTTACGAAAAAGATGAAGTAATAAGATGTGAAAAAGCTTTTTTGTTCATCTTTTACTTAATATAATGTTATCTTTATATAGTCAGTTCGTTACTGGGGATGATAGTTCCTGCAATAGTTATATAGTTGTAAATATAAATATGTAGTTAGTATCGATGTTAAAATATGAGTAAATAAGTGAGGTATGATTATGATGAATAGAACGAAAATATTGCTCCGTTTATCGGCTGTTTATGCGGTAATTGGTGCTGTTATTGGATCACATATGGCTGGGTCCGGATCGATGATGTTTAAAGCGATCCACGCTCATATTTTGGTTGTCGGCTGGCTTTCCCTATTTGCTTTTGCGACCTTTTATGCTATTTTTGCGATTCCAAAAAAATCAAAACTAGCGATGTTTCATGTGTGGACTGCGATAATAGGTAGTTTCGGTCTTACGGCTGGGATGTGGATGCATTATTTTAAACCAACATGGGCTCCAGAAACTTTCACATTGATTTTTTATATTGTTGGTGGTACGACTTTGTTAATTAGTTTCATTATTTTTGCGATCATGACATTTATTTTTGGCAGGCACTTCGCCGATAAAAATTAATAGTGTAAAAGAGTTAAGAAATGAAGAATAGAAAAAGGGTCAAATTCCACGAGCAGATGGATTTTGACCCTTTTTTCTATTCTTTCGATCTTCTTCTAGTATTCTTATTCTCAATAAGATTTTTTAAGGATAAAAATAAACATTCTAAATGCTTTCAGATAATCATTTAATCAATTAAATGGTTATACAAAACTTAGCGATATTAGTTCTTTCATTATGAAAGTTTCGTTCTTTATATAGGATGCAAAATAGTAAGTAAACGTAAAAAAACCGGAGATAATAAGGGATTTTTGTTCATTATAACGAAAAAACAGCTAAATTTACTTCTTTTCAATTGATAGAATATCATTTATACTCAAGTTAGTCGTTCTTTAAAAAGAACAAACTGTTCTCCCACGGCATGAAAAGTTATCTGAAAATGGCACGATGAGAGAGGGTAGGTTTATTCTATGGAAAAAATCAGCTTTGAACTTGTTGGGAAAGTATTAGAGGAAGATGTTGTTTCAGACCTTGATGTTCTGTTGTTAACAAAGGGTACGATCCTTACAAAAGCGAATATCCTACTTCTAAAAAAACAGTATTCTAAGAAAGTAAAAGTTTCTGAAGATCTTTCTTTTAAAAACTTATATTTAAAAAATATTAAGCATATTGAACATTTATTTTCTTTTCTCGAAAAAACGAAGTCGATTGACATGGAAGAATGGTTTCATCACGAACAGATTGTTAGATTCGTTCAAAAAGATGCATCCTTCATTGAACAAATGTATGAAATTAAAGCCCAGTCTTCACTTTATGTACATAGCGTCAACGTTGGCTTGATTGCCTTTTTTCTCGGGAAGTTGTTAAGGTATTCTTATCGTGAAAAGTTACATATATGGAAAATGGGTGTCTTACACGACATTGGGAAATTAAAATTAGATAGTGAATTGCTATTTAAGCAGGAAGAAGAATTAACAGAAGAAGAGCTCCATGAATACAAACAACACCCTAATTTGGGATTGAATATTCTAAGCGAAGTGAAGGGTGTAAACGCTGAAATAGTAAGTGCTACAAAATTTCATCATGAACAAATTGATGGTTCGGGATATCCAAATAAGGTAAAGGTTAATTGTTTACCAGTTACGGTTCAAATCGTTTCAGTTGCAAATAGAATTGATAAAATAATTAGCGCTAATAGGAATCCATTTCATTTAGTTAATTTACTTATCGAAGAAACACGAGAAAATAAGTTAAATCCAGCGATCACGATCCCGTTTGTCCGTCATACTCTGAGAAAGTACGTCGGTAAAAAAATAGTACTAAACGATGAAACGAAGGCGGAGATTGTGTTTATTTTTGATCATGAACCAACACAACCTTTGATTTACCTAAATGAAAGAAAAATGTTTATTGATTTACGGGAAAATCATAAGTTGAAAATTAAAGACTTTGCGTAAAGAAAGATGAAGTTGAAGAAAATATCCAAAAAGTATGTCAAAAATATTCCTTTATTTTGACATGCTTTTTGGATCTCAAATCTACTTGATGCGAAACTTTTCTTTTGTATTATCGTCTAAATATTAAACAGAGAAAGAGGGTGGTCATAATGGGTAAGTTGTGTCATTTTATTGGCATATTTTTTCTAGTTACAATATTGGCACTAATGTTTGGTTGCAGTAGTAGTGATAATTCTGATCAAGGTTTTAGGAATTCTAATGAAAAAGCTGAGGATGCTGCAACAGAATCAGAAATGGATTATGATGGTACGGATTCTGGTGAAAGTACTCAAATTGCACGGGATCTGGAGAAAAATTTTAATGACACTGACCGAATGATCATTTACCATGCTAACCTTTCTATAGAAGTAAATGATTATCACAAAGTAGAAACGCAAATTCTGGAGAAAGTTTCGACCCTTGGTGGATATATAGTAGAATCAACCATTTATGCTAGTGGAAAAGAACGCATAAATGGAAATTTAGTTGTGAAAGTTCCACAAGCTTCTTTTCACAGTTTTATTAATGACGTTGAATTAACTAGTATGAAAGTTTATGATCGCCATGTTAGCAGTAATGACGTAACAGAAGAATTCATTGATTTAGATTCACGCTTAAAGTCAAAACGAGTTGTCGAAGAAAGATTGCTTGGTTTTTTGGAACAAGCCAAACAAACTGAAGATCTCTTAAAAATCTCTAACGATTTAGCAAGAGTGCAAGAAGAAACCGAACAATTACTTGGAAGAATGAATTATTTAAAAAATAACATCGCTTATTCAACAGTTTCACTTCAATTATCAGAGAAACTTGTAAATGTTCAATTTATGCAAGATAAGGAAGCACTAAATACATGGCTAAAGTCAAAAAGTTTGTTTATGGATAGCTTAAATGGTGTTATCTCATTTTTCGCAAGTGTAATTGTGTTTTTTATTGGACGTAGCCCAATTTTATTGCCTATTGCTGTATTTGGAATAATTGCTATAATTTTTATAAGAAAACAGTATAAAAATCCTTCGCAAGAATGATGGTACCAGCGCAAAAATTGGTGCCTGGTGTATGAAATAATAAATGTCGAAAGATCTTTTAAAGAGGAGAAAGGAGAAAAAAGGACAAAAAAAGACCCCAGCGACTACATGTAGTAAGATAAAACTACCTGACGGGAAGCCTCATCACAAACTACAAAATTGGAGCGTGAGTCACATGGGGCAAAAACATAAATCTAAGTCTAATAATATTAGAGGAAGAAAAGGAAGTCAATTCCGATCTGAGCTAAGAGGTACAGATCTGGAGCGAGTATTAATTGTAGCCATTGATGCAGCGAAGTTTTATCAGAAAGCGATGGTGTGTAATTATTTTGGTGATGTACTAGTGAAACCTACATTTTTTGGTGTTAATAAAAAAGGTATTAGCCAACTTCACGAAAAGATCGAGCATGCAAGCAAGGAAGTTGACGCAGAGCGGATTTTTGTTGGTATTGAGGCAACGGGGCATTACTATGAGGATATTGTGAGGGAATTAGGCGCTTTAGGATACGGTGTAACGATTATCAATGCGGCAACGACACACGAAGAAAGATCAAGTTCGTTGAACTGGACTAAGACCGATGACCTCGATCTCAAGGCTATTGCCCAAGTCATTATTCAAAATAAAGGGACGGAGAGTAAGTTGCCGACGGGAACTCATCAAGAGTTAATAACGTTAACGAGAGCACGTAGGAGTGAAGTTAGAAAGAGATCCAGAGTCAAGGTAGAGATCCGGACGTTAATGGACAAAATTTGGAGAGAGTTCCAAGGGCACGTTATAGTAAATGGTCATACGCCAAATAAAGTAGAATTATTTAGTGATTTTTGGGGCAAGTCCTCCCTCTTTTTTATGGAAAACTTCCCGCACCCAGAAGATCTTCTATCAATGAGTGAAGAAGATCTTCGAAACCTATCGATTGAACATAATTTGAAGTTACGAGATTTAACCATTAAGAACCTGTTATATATCGCTAAGGAAAGCCTATGCAGGCCTAAAAGAGACGTTCGAGCTGAGCTACTATTACTAAAGCTAGCCTTACCAAACTTTCGAAATCTGAATGCCAATATAAAGGTGTTAGATCGAGAAATTGAGCGTATTTTATTAGAAACAGATGGGCGTCTCCTTCTCAGTATTCCAGGAATTGGAGTGACAACGGCAGCGGAATTCTACTGTGAGGTAGGCGATGTACTGGCCTTTGAGCATGCAGGGCAGATTATCAAAAAAGCAGGAACCAATCCAATTGTCATTCAATCAGGGGGTCTAGAAGGGTTCTATGGAAAAATATCGAAACAAGGAAATAAGAATTTACGCTATGTCGTCTATAATATTGGAAAGAGCTTAGCACAGCACAATAAAGATGTACGTCCGTATTACGAGAACCTCAGAGCGAAAGGCAAACATCAAAGAAAAGCGTACATTGCCTTAGGAAATAAGTTCATTCGAATAGCATTTGCGATGCTTACGAATCGAACCGTGTATCAGACAAATGATGAGTCTTACCAGTATTTACGAATGATGAAAGCAAAGTTACGACATACAAAAATGTCGGAGTTTTCTCGAATCATTAGTGCAGCATAGTGAAATAACAGTAAAAATATGAGTCTCCTCCTCTGGGACTGAGGGAAAATCGATTCGGTGCCGGAGGCTGTAGACCTCGAGTGTCAGCATGATTTACCTCGTCCTACAAATACGAATTGTACGTTAAGATAAAATCCTGAACTAACCAGGTTGTATCCCTGTAGTATGAAAAACGAGGTTAAGGTTCTTTTCAAGTCCGAGAGGAGAAAGGCTCAATAATAAGCTTTCTGTCAGTTGCTTATTGGATTTTTTTGTATATTATTACATGAGTTTATTAAGTTTGTTTAATTTTTAGAAAAAACTAATTGACATAGTACGCTGACACCAATCAGTCGATATTGTGAATGGTCGATGTTGAATCCATCATATTCTTGAAGGAAATTCACAAGATGTCTGGCACCATAAAATAGTCCAGGGAGAAAAGTTTGATCTCCACTGGATTTTTTTAATTATATAACTATTGATCTAGGAAGTTAAAATTGGGCCTGAAAGATTTATGCTATCAAAAAACATAATATATTTTCTTAAAAAAGTGTAATCTTTAGCTTAAGATATGTCGTCTATTATGTAGAGACGAAAAAAAAGGGGGGGGAGAGAAATTAACGATGAGGCTTTACTAAAACAAGTGCGACGAGGAAATGATCATGCCTTTCGTTTGTTCATTGAGAAGTATCGAAATGATATTTATAAAGTGGCATACTCAGTGTTGCGAAATGAAAAAGATGCAGAAGATGCAGCTCAGGACATCTTTTTGAAGATTTATTACTCTCTCCCTAAGTATGAAGGTAAGGGTTTAAAGACGTGGATGACCCGGATTGCTGTTAATCATTCTATTGATATGAAAAGAAAAAAAGAGCGCTGGCGAGAGGATGTCACAGAAGATCTGAACTTGCAATTTAAAACGGCGAGTACAGATAGTGTCGAGGGAGAGCTTTTAAAGAAAGAGATGAAAAGTCAGGTTTTAAATAGGGTCAATGAGTTACCTAAGAATTACCGTGATGTTGTCTATGGTTATTACATACAAGAAAAAAGCTCACAACAATTAGCAATAGAGTTGGATGTAAAAGAAAAAACAATCGTAGTGAAGTTGCACCGTGCTAGAAATTGGATGAGGAAACGTTGGAAGGAGGAGGATTTTGAATGAAGCATATTTCAAATGAAGAGTGGACGCGATATGTAAAAGGGCAACTACCAGAAGAACTTCGAGACAGCTATGAGACTCATTTATACGAATGTGACGCTTGTATGGATTCATATCTTCAAGCAATAGAAACTTCTGAATCCTCGATACCTGATTTAAATGAGGGCAGCCTATTGACAGAGTCAATTATGAATCGAATTGGTGGTACCGATCTTAAAAAGGGATTAACTAGCCAACGCCCACTTTATCAACATACGTTGTTCCATTATCTAATTGCTGCTGCTATGACGATTGTTCTAATGTTTTCAGGAATGTTTCAGTCACTTACCAATTATCTAGATGATGTTCAAAATACAACCTTGTCACAACAAACTCCTTCCATTACTGAAAAAATATTAGATACTACATTTACGCGAATAAATGAAGAAGAACAAGGAGGCGATCAATAATGAATAACAAAAACAAACATCCTCTAGTTGGATTTTTATTATCAGTGTTTCCTGGTGGCGGACAATTTTATTATCATAATACATTTAGGGGTATTTTTTACTTATTAGCAACGGTCGTACCCGTTCTTGGCTCGGTATTCCTAGCAATAATAAGTGGTAATGGGAATTTTATAATTGCTTCAGGTGTAGGTGTATTTTTCTATCTCGTCAGTTTTATTGACACGATTATGGTCGGGTTACGCCGACCTCGTGAGGTTACCGTTCAAAATAGCGACGCAACGCTAACACAAGAAACTAGCAGTGTCGAGTCAGAGCGATTTTTCACGATCGTATTGTCATTTATCCCAGGTGTTGGCCATTTTCAGCTCGGACTGATGAATAGAGGTTTTACATTTCTAACAGCGTTTTTAGGAGCGGGAATGATGATTTTCTTTACCTCGATTATCTTAAGACAAAATGCGTTTTTAATTTTCATGGCATTTCTACCAGTTGTTTGGGTTTATAGCTTCTTTGATGCGATACAACAGTTAAATAAAAAGCAACGAGGCGAAGTACTTGAAGACCGTTCCATTCTTGAAGACTTAGAAAAGAGTCGTGAAGATGGTCGTAAAAGTAAAACAATCGCGACTTTATTATCAATTTTTCCTGGAGCTGGGCATCTTTATTTAGGATATCAGCGCCGTGGGGTCCAATTGATGGCGGCATTCTTGTTGTCCCTTTATATATTAGATGTGCTTCGCTTAGGGATCTTCTTGTTCTTAATCCCAATTATTTGGTTTTACAGCTTCTTTGACGGCTTGCAAAAAGCGAGTAGACATGATGGAGACGAGCCAGTAGATGATGTACCGATTATCAGTTATCTCGTTAACCACCAACGTTGGATTGGTATTGGGCTAGTTGTATTCGGTATGTACTATATGCTTGATCGCGTGCTTATGCCAACAATTGCACCACAATTAACTGAGTTTCTTCAAGTTGACATTCGCCGATGGTATTACGACTATTTTCAGATTATTGTTGTATCTATTTTACTAATTGCTGGTGGTTTTAAGCTAATGATAGGAAGTAAAGCAAAAGGAGAAGATGCCTCGTGAGGACATGGAGAGTAGGAACTGTATCGATGGGGGCATCCCTAGTTTTTCTAGGAGTTTTACTGCTTTTTTCTAAAATGTTAGGACTTGAAATATATCCGATTATGGCGTCTTGGTGGCCGATTATCTTAATTGTTCTAGGTGTTGAAATACTAATTTTCTTTTTTCTGAATCAGAATGAGAAAACAAGCGTAAAATATGATATTTTTAGTATTCTATTTATTGGATTTATTGGAACGGTTGGTATTGTTTTTGCATTGTTGAGTTCGCTAGGAATTGCTGATGAAGTTAGCGCCGCGATCTCAAGTCAGGAAGAAACGAGGGATTTACCTTCGTTTGAGCAACAACTTCCAAATAGTATTGAACGGATCGTTATTGAAACAGGCAATCATCCTCTCGTGGTGGAAGGAACCAATTCTAGTGAGTATGCTATTTTTGGTCAGTACCGAACACAAGTGTCAGCGCAAGACCAACAAGTTCTTGAAACAGCGAATGACTATCTTAGTACACACCAAAAAGGAGACACATTATTTGTAATATTAAAAGGCTTACCACAACGACATGGTTGGAACTCTAGCTATTTGTCAATGTCGGTAACGATGCTTATTCCGTCAAATATGGATGTCGAGATTAGAGGCGCTCAGGATGTTGAATTACGCCCGCGTACCATTAATGCTGATTATTTAATTGACCAGGCTTCTTATGTATCTGTCTATTTGCCAATAGACAGTGATGTAGTTCTCCAAACAACAAATGTCCAAGAGTTGCTTGAAACAAATCTTGAGTGGGAGCTAACAAACGGGAATGATGAAAAAGACGAGCTGACATCGACGTCCACAAATGCCCAAATTATAGTAGGAAATGGAAAAAATAAAATTAGTATCTTAAATTCAACTAGTATTAGTGTTTATAAAAAAAATTAGAACGTTTTATTATGATATTACTTAGTTACTAAACTTGAATGCCTGATCCCAAGCATACCGTGCTCGGGATTAGGCATTTGCTTTTATAGAAAGACTTGGAGTAATTAAATAGGGATAAACTGTTTATACCTACAAGTAATGGCAATCCCAATTAATGCAGTATTGGTGGAATGTCGATACTTATTTCGTCTTTTAAAGAAATTTTAATTATTGCGGTATCTTCCAATCATATATTTTCATTTTTAAGAAATAAACTAACCAATTCGCTTAAGTATCTCTATTTCTCCAAATTACATTAAAAAAATTATTAGGTATGATATCTTATAGATAGAGTCTTTATAAAATATTGAAGCCGTCAAAAGGAGGGGATTTACTTTGGAAAATATCAGTAAAAAAGATTTCGATTTACAACGACCACATTGGGAAAATCATTGGCTTTATTCACAAAACCCAGAGCTAATATCTGAGCCTCCGAGTGAAGCGGCCAAACAAGCAGTAGCTGTATTCAAGGAAAAAGGGATTACTAAGATTATTGAATTAGGTGGAGGATTAGGACGGGATACGCTTTATTTTGCTGAACAGGGTTTGCAAGTTTATGTTCTTGAATATACGGAAAGCGGAGTCGAAACTATTCGTAGAAAAGCAATCGAAAAAGGGTTATCTAAATCGATTGTTGCAGCACAACACGATGTTAGAAACCCACTTCCTTTCGATAAAGCTTTTTTTGAAGGTTGTTTTTCGCATATGTTGTATTGTATGGCATTTACTAACGAAGAACTTGATTTTTTATCGCAAGAAATCAAGAGAGTTTTAATACTAGATGGAATTAATATGTATACAGTCAGAAATACAAAAGACCCAATGTATGGAACTGGAATTCATAAAGGCGGAAATATGTTTGATATTCAAGGCTTTATAATAAATTTTTTCGATAAAGCGATGATAAAAAAGTTAGCAAAAGAATATGAACTACTAGATATTATTGAGTTTGAAGAAGGGAGTCTCCCAAAAAGATTATATAATGTTATTCTCAAAAATAAGATGACTTAGTGAATAAATTAGTAAATGCGGCAAACTGATTAGTGAATAGTTATTTATTCGTATAGTAGCCTTCTCCTTTCATGGGGAGCTGGTGCCCTAGTGTATAATTGTAGAGACTATCAAGATCAAATGTAGGGGGAAAAATATGCATCAGAGAGTACTTAACTATCAATCTATCTTAGGAGCTTTTCTTTTAGCCTTTTTATTAATTTTAGTTGGCTGTGGGGCCCCATCAGCTGAGGTTCAACCTATTGATGAAACAAAACAACAACTAAATGATGAGAATTTAGAATCGGTGGTTCCGATTGAAGACATAGACATAGATATAGATATAGATGTAGATGTAGATAAACAAGAAGAAGACAAAATCGATAAACAAGACAAAGGAGAGTTAGCAATTCACTACATTGATGTAGGTCAGGGTGATGCGACTCTTTTTATAGGCCCTGATTTTACAATTTTAATTGACGCTGGGAGACATAATTCAAGTGATGTTACACCTTATCTTCGTGAGCAAGGTGTTTCGGATATTGATTTAATGATTTTAACACATCCTCATTCAGATCATATCGGTCAGGCGGATATCATTTTGAAGGAATTAAAAGTAAAAGAAGTATGGATGAGTGGGGATGAGCACACGACTCAAACCTTTGAACGTGTACTAGATGCAACTCTAGAGTCAGGCGCTGATTATCATGAGCCAAGGGCAGGAGAAACCTTCGAATTTGGATCTGCTTTTGTAGAAGTTGTTAATCCCCTCAATATAAATGGGAATTTGCACGCTGGAAGTGTATCTGTCCGGATTAGTTTTGGAGATATTAAATTCTTATTTACGGGTGACGCTGAGCACCAAACCGAAGCGGATATGATTAACCGCGGACATGACTTAGAAGCACATTTTTTCCAATTAGGACATCATGGATCGTCGACATCTAATACGCCAGCATTTCTAAATAAAGTTAAACCTGAAGTGGCGATTTATAGTGCAAAAGCAGAAAATAGTTATGGTCATCCTCATGATGAGATTGTTTCACGAATTAATAACATGGGTATAGATCTTTATGGAACCGATGTACATGGTACGATCATCGTGACAACCGACGGCGAACAATATACAGTCGAAACAAATAAAAGTGGCGCTGTCACAGAAACATCCAACTATATTACACCGAAAGAAGCTGATTCTGAGTCTGAATCTGAGTCTGAATCTGAAGTGAAAACTAATAGTGACTGTATAAACATCAACACGGCTTCAAAGGAGCAGTTAGAAAAAATAACCCATCTAAGTACAGTAAGGATTACGGAACTGATTCAATTGCGCCCATTTAGTTCAATAGAAGAACTAACTGAGATTAATGGAATTGGGCCAGCGAGACTAGCAGATATTAAAGAGCAAGGATTAGCTTGTTCGGAGTAACCGACTAAGAAATATTGAGAATTAAAAGGGGGGATAGAATGGATAAAGCAGTTGTAGACAGGATTGTTGACGAAAAGCTTGTCGTATTGCTAGTGGGAGATCAAGAAATTGAGAAGGTAATTGCTTTGGAAAAATTACCTGCTGGAGTAATGGAAGGAACATGGATAAAAGTCGAATTCAATGGTAATGACTTAATTGCTATTGAAGTAGATGAAGAAAAAACTAGTGAAACGAAGGAACGCGTTAGAAGCAAAATGGACTTGTTACGCGAGCGCTCTAAAAGAAAAAAGTAGTAAACAATTTATACAAGAAATATGCTGGTCTTTTGATTTACACATTAGAGTAATAAAAAAAGTTAGCCCATTGAGATTATAAATAATCAGAACAGAAATATATTGTATTACTACATTATTCCATATTTATGTTATACTAGATTTCGACAATATATTAATGTTAAAAGAGAGAAGGAACTTATACATGACAATTAAATATTATAAATCGGTTTTACTTATTTTGATTTTCTCGCTTATGTTTTCCGCTTCAACCGTTGGTGCAGAAGGCATGGCACCTTCGCCTGATCTTGGAAAAGCAAGTAAGTATGGTATTTTAGGTAAGACCACGACCGTTACTGAAGAAACCATTGTAAATGGAAGTCTTGGAAGCGGAGGCGCAACAGGGACTGCGACTGTTTCAGGTGACACAGATATAGCTGATGGTGATTATCCAGCAGCGATTGACGATTTAGGTTCAGCCATTGTCACTGCAGATGCACTAGAAGCTGATTCTAATGCAGACGCAAATCTTGGAGGTGAAACGCTAACACCAGGCATATACGTATTTACTGATGCTATTACAATAGGGTCTGATGTAATACTTGATGGTGACGGGGTTTACATATTCCAAACTAGTGGAGAACTTAAAACTGCTGCAAACACGGAAATTATATTATCCGGTGGCGCTCAAGCCTGTAATATTTTTTGGATAGCCGAAGAAGCAACTATTGGAGCAAACAGCACCTTTGAAGGAACACTAATGAGTAGGTCAGCTATCACAGTTGGCGCTAACTCGGTAACTAACGGCAGAATTTTAGCACAGACAGCAGTTACTGCTGATGCTGACAATACAACAATTAACGTTCCAACAGAATGTACTGAACCAGAATCAACAGAAGAAACAGAAGAAACAACAGAAGAAACAACAGAAGAAACAACAGAAGAAACAACAACTGCTCCAGCACCAACAGTAGATTGTGAAACTACTGTTACTACAAAGATTGATTCCGATGGCAACATGATCATTCATGCGGTGTTACCGAATGATCAAAAAGCAACAGGTACTTGGAATTTTAATCTTGGTGGTAAAATGTACACAGTAACAGGTAATGAAGAGATAACTTATACGGCAGAAAATCCACCTGTCGGAACTTATGAAGTAGGCGTACAATTTATTTCAGATGATAATGGAGAGACAATCGATCTAGAAGTATGCGCACCAGTGTCTGTAGCTACCATTACTGGCGGTGAACTTCCAGATACGGCAACACCGTGGTATAATTTACTCTTTATTGGAGCTATTTCTTCGATATTAGGTATAGTAGCACTAATGGGTGCAACAGTCTGGAACAGAAAAAAGCTTAATGCGTAAAAAGAGATCATCTTCAAATAAGATTAAAGTTGCTAAAATACTGTCCCTAGGATTTTTAATCCTGGGGATTAGTTCTATCATTTGGGCATTGGTTCAGATTTACGGACATTCAGGAGAGGGTGTTTCTATATCAGAAATAGAAAGCAGCCCGCCATTATCTGCACCGATAATAGAAGAAGAGTACGAAGAAGTCGAAAGTCCCGCTCTTCCCCTTAGCACTCCAGATGTTAAATTAAATGAAATTCTTTATCCTATTAGGCCAACAGAAGGAGAAAATATCGGGAATTTGATAATTCCAGCAATAGATCAAATTATCCCTATCTTTCATGGGACAAATGAGGATGAATTAAAGAAAGGCATAGGCCACTTTGATCGCAGCGTCTTGCCAGGTGAGAATGATAATTCTGTTTTATCAGGGCATCGGGACACGGTATTCCGGGAACTGGGTCAGCTAAAAGTTAATGATCTCTTTATTGTCGAAACTTCGGCAGGTAGATTCACTTATGAGATAAGGGAAATTAAAATTGTTGATGCAGATGATAGAACGATTATTACCCCAACAGATCATGCAGTTTTAACAGTAACTACGTGTTATCCGTTTTCATATATTGGGCTGGCACCGGACCGTTATATCCTTATAGCAGATTTGCTTAATCATGAATCTAATTGAACAATAATCTAGCATGCATTTTTCTTCGCCGGAAAATGAATGCTAGATTACTTTGTCATATCAATTTTTTTTATCTAGAAAAGCTAGTTTAGTTTTTTTAAAAGCGTAGGAGGCGGTTTAATGAAAATTGTCATTGCACCAGATTCATTTAAAGAAAGTTTAACCGCGTTAGAGGTAGCTAATGCAATTGAAGCGGGTCTGAAAGAAGTCTTGCCAAACATGGAGTATGTAAAAGTACCGATGGCTGACGGAGGTGAGGGGACGGTTCAATCATTAGTTGATGCAACCGGTGGCACCATTGAAACTGTCACAGTCACTGGTCCTTTAGGAAATAAAGTTCAAGCATCTTTGGGATTACTCGGTGATGGGATAACTGCTGCTATTGAAATGGCTTCTTCTTCAGGGATTCACCTAGTTCCAATTGAAAAGAGAGATCCGATGATTACAACGACTTGGGGAACCGGTGAGTTGATTGCCGCCGCCTTAGATAGAGGAGTTAAACAAATCATTATCGGTATTGGTGGTAGTGCTACAAATGATGGCGGCGCTGGAATGATTCAAGCGTTAGGTGGAAAATTATTAGATTCCGCGGGGAAGCAAATTAGTGTTGGCGGTGTCGGCTTAGAAAAGCTAGCACAAATCGATCTAACAACCCTTGATGGACGACTCTGTGATGTTAATTTTGAAGTTGCATGTGACGTTGATAACCCACTAACCGGTCCAATGGGAGCATCAGTCATTTATGGACCTCAAAAAGGTGCGACAAAAGAACAAGTTGCTCAATTGGATAAAAATTTAGCGCATTATGCGAATGTGATTAAACGTGATTTAGGAAAAGACATCGAATATATACCCGGAGCAGGTGCAGCGGGTGGATTAGGTGCGGGCTTACTTGCATTTCTGCCATCTGTTTTAAAACGTGGTGGTGACTTGGTTGTCGAAGCGACAAAGTTAGAGGAACAAGTACGTGACGCTGACTTAGTGATAACGGGTGAAGGTGGGATTAATCATCAAACCATATTCGGGAAAACGCCAATTTGTGTAGCTATGATTGCGAAAAAATACGATGTTCCAGTTATTGCACTAGCAGGAAGTTTAACAAATGATTACCTGAATGTGTTTGACCATGGCATAGATGCTGTCTTTAGTATTGTTCCTGGTATTGTTGCTTTAGATGAAGCTCTTGAAAGAGGCTATGAAAATGTCAAAAATACATCCCGGAACCTTGGAGCAGTAGTTAAAATATTCGCTAAAAAATGAAGTAAGGCCACCTACACAATTATTGGAGTAGGTGGCCTTTTTGCTCATTATAATAATAAAAGGGTGGTTAGGTTAGAGACTATTAGCGCGAACGTTGGATTAAGCTAATTTTAGTGTTTGACGGTTTTTAAGGTGACTTGGTGACTTATTTTTCTCCTTGAATCCTTTTATAAATCAGTATTGCTGTTACAAGATCATAAATGGCTGCTCCAACCGATTTAAAAGTTGTCAGCACTTTCTTTTTTGAATGAAATTGGTTACTGTTTATAACTAAATCTTCAAGTGTAACAATGTTTTCTATCTTAATACCCATTTCTAGGGCGCGAATCATATCACCTGATTCTTTTAAGGCTGTCATCGTATCAACGTACACCTCATCCAATTGGTTATAAATATAATCTGGAATTTCCTGCATCGACGGTTGAAACGATCCGCATCCGACAATATGTTTTCCAACTAAATATTTGGCTGCTACTTCTGATAATACAGGCGTTTTTGAGCTCGTTGCAGTGACAATAATATCTGATTTTATTATTAATTCTTCAACATTTGTGTACGCTATTTCTAGTTCTGGAAAGACGCTGTTTACTTTTTTTATAAAATGGTTCACGTTTTCTTCGTTTCGACTGTAAATAAGAACACAACTAATTGGACGGACGGCACATGCTGCTTGTAAATGACTGAATCCTTGAACACCAGTACCGATAATTCCTATAGTTGAGGCATTATCAGCTGCTAGATATTTCATGCTGATTCCTCCGAGAGCTCCAGTACGAAGTGCAGTGATTTCCTGTGCATCCATTAATGCTAACGGCTCCATTGTTTTCCGATTATTTAAAATCATGAGAGCGTTTATCGTTGATTTACCTAATGAAGGATTGTTTGGCGCGACCCCTACAAGCTTAGTTCCATAATAGTCCTCGAAAAATGAGGGCATAAGCAAAATCGTATTGTTTTTATCTTCTTCGTGCATACGTTCTGGTACACTGACACTCGATTGATCACCATTCACATAAAAATCCTCAATGGCCTCGATTACATCGCTCATTAAAATCATATCTTTAATTTTGTGATTATCTAGATATTGCATTGATAACACGCCCCAAGTGGAATGATTTGAAGAGATCTTTAAAACCGATATGGCTAAACAGCGCCCAAGATGAATAAACTTGCTACTGCTTACTTTATCTTAATCCTTGCCTTTGCCTTTTCCTGGTTTTTTATCTTTGTCATTTCCCTTACCTGGTTTTTTATCTTTGTCATTTCCCTTACCTGGTTTTTTATCTTTGTCATTTCCTTTTCCAGGTTTTTTATCTTTGTCATTTCCCTTACCAGGCTTTTTATCATTGTCCTTTTCTTTCTTTTCCTTTCCCGACTTCCCTTCATTTTTTGGTTCCAAAAATGAAGTAATCGCTATGTCTTGTAATGCTTTAGACATAATTGCTTGAAATATTTTTGCGGGATGATCTCCACCAGATGATTCCATAACAAAATTAGGATCGGTTTTGTCATAACCAACCCAAACAGCAGTCACTAACTCGGGAGTATAGCCGACAAACCACGCGTCATTGGCACCGTTAACTTCTTGAAAATCTTTGGTTGAAGGTAGTTGAGTAGTACCCGTTTTACCTGCTGTTGGCCGACCTAGAGCAGCATTTTTTCCTGTGCCTTCTTGGACAACTCCGATTAACATTTGTGTCATTGTATAGGCATTTTCTGGTTTCATTACTTCAACTTTATCTTCAGAAACTTCAAATAAGATTTCACCAGAAGCTGAGGTTATTTTTGTAATGGCATGTGCTGTATTCATTGATCCTAAGTTCGGAAAGATACTAAATGCTTGGGCCATTTCTAAAGGAGAGACCCCCTCAGTAAATCCCCCAAGTGCGACGCTTAAATTCTGATCATCTTCATGCAATGGAATACCGGAGCTTTTCATAAAATCAATCCCAGTACCGACGCCTATTTCGTCTAATAATGCGACTGCAGGGACATTAATAGAATGAATTAACGCATCATATAAAGAAACTCTACCCTGATAGCTGTCATTGTAGTTTGTTGGCGTATAGCCATTAAAATCGGTTTTCTCATCAACGAGCATTGAGTCTGGATCATAACCATTTTCCAATGCCGGTGCATAAACAGCCAATGGCTTTATTGAAGAGCCTGGCTGGCGTTTTGACTGAGTTGCGCGGTTATATCCACGATAGTAGTGTTGGCCACGATAGCCGACAAGACCACGTACACCACCGCTATCTGGATCAATAACAACAGACGCACTTTGAACAAGTTCTTCGCCGCTATTTGCTGGAAAAAGTTCGTCAGTTGCGTATGCCGTTTCAATTGCACTTTGGACAACAGGATCCATTTGCGTATAAATATTCAATCCGCCTGTCAAAAGATGTTCCTCACTAAATTCAAGTTTATGAATTGCTTCTTCAATGACATAATCAACATAACTAGGGTATTGCTCACTCAAGCTAGCTGGTTTTAAATCCGTCAAGACGATTTCCTCGTTGACGGCCTTTTCATATACCTCTTTATCAAGATAATTTTGATCATGAAGTAAATATAAGACAAGATCTCGCCGTTCTTTTGCTTTTTCTTCATTTTTAAATGGAGAATAATGAGTGGGTGCTTTAGGTAATGCAGCTAAAAGCGCTGCTTCAGATAAGCTAATATCTTGGACGTCTTTACCAAAATAAACTTGTGCAGCATCTTGAATGCCCCATTTACCTTCACCGAAGTAAATTTGGTTTAAGTATAATTCTAATATTTCTTCTTTTTCATATTGGCGCTCGATCCGATAGGCAGTAATTATTTCTTTAAATTTTCGTGTGTACGTCTGTTCTGAAGTCAGAAATAGATTTTTTGCTAATTGCTGTGTAATCGTGCTGCCACCTTGCACAACAGAGCCTGCTCGAAAATTCCGGAAAGCAGATCGGGCAATTCCGCGAAAATCAACACCCGAGTGATCATAGAAGCGATGATCTTCAACGGCAATAATCGCAGAGATTAGATCCTCAGGTATTTTTGATATTGAAACCGATGTAAAATTGACGGAAGATTGTTCAGATGCGACCTCATCATTTTTATCCATAATAATCAGTGGTTTCGGCAACGGGTTTTCTAGTTCACTAAGGTCTTCTCGAAACGCAACCGTAATTAGTATGGTAAGTGTTATTGCGATTATCCCCATAAACAAAGCACCAAAAATTAATAATGGTTTAACAAAACGGCGCATGTTCTCTGGTAATTTCATTTTGATGTTGCCACCTTTCTTTTCCCCATGCATGAAAGCACGGATCACGAGAGAAAGGTCTAAGGATAAATCCGAAGACCTTTCTCTCGTGATTTGATTCTTTAATTTTTAACTAACAGCTTCCGCCACCGCCAGGAAGTGCTTTAATTTTAATGCCATGTGGGGCTGCTCCTACTTCGATTGTTTTTTCTATTTCAAACGTTTCCAAATCAACAATCTGTACTTCATTTGTTCCACTCAAAGTAACATATACCCGACTTTCGAGGCGATTAAACGCTAAATGTTTTGCACCTGTTAGGTTTTCGATTGTTGAGATTACTTCTTTTGAATGTAAGTCGATTAAATAAAGTGCATTTCCTTCTAACGATGTTGCAATTGCTTGTGATTGATCTTCTTTTATGACGAAATCAGTGATGCCGGGAACACCAGTAATAGAAGTAATAAGCTCACCATTTTGTGTAGAAAATAATTGTAATTCACCAGTACTACTTGCTGCAACATAAATTATATCATCGATTACTTGAACGACTCTCGGTACTTCGCCTGTTGTGATTTCATGTACAATTTCATCTGTCTCTGTATCAATGACAATTAGCTTATGTCGCTCATAATCGGTCACAAACAAAAGCTGATTTTCTAATACTACATAATTCGTCTTCCCACCAGTGCCAATGTCAATTTGACGGACAACTTTTCCTTCTTTTAAACTAACTACATCTACGAAAGAATCGCCAACGGTAGCTACATAAACTGTGTCATTATTTGGAGCTAATGCAATGCCATGTGGAAGGGGGCCTACAGGAATTTCTTTTTCTTCATTTAAAGTTTGGGTGTTAAATAGACTTAGCGAACTACTATTTTGATTGGCGACAACGACTTCTCTCATCGTGCTTGTGAAAGCAACAATGGTTGGTTTTTCTTTTGTTTCAATGCTTCCAACCACTTCGCTTGAAACAATATCAATGATCGATATTATATTATCTTCCTCACTAGGAACATAAAATTGTACGGAGGTTAACCTTCCAACCTCTTTATTTTCATTCTGTTGATCTTCTAAAGTATCATTTGATGGTTGCAGGGCACAACCCGTTCCTGCAAGTGAAAACAGTAAGCCAACAGCTATAACCCAGTGTTTCATTTATTATCTCTCCTCATTTCTTATTAAAAATTTCTTCTCTATTCTAAACTAACACTATAATGAAAGTAAATAAACACTTTATTTCTGATCAGTTTAGTGGTAGTATAAAATTATTGAGAATTAGAGGAGGAAAATACAAATGAAAAAAGGCTTACTTTTATCTATTTTACTAGGAAGTGCACTTGTTTTTACAGCGTGTTCATCAGAAGAAATTGCAACCGAAACTGATGTAGAGATAGAAGGTTCTGAAGTTAATTCCGACTATCCAAATGCGGATTTGTTAGTTGACGTTGATTGGGTAGAGGAAAACTTAACTAATCAAGATGTTCGTTTTGTAGATCTTCGAGCAGAAGGCTTTGAAGGAGGGCATATTCCAGGTGCTGTTCATGTAACGTGGCAAGATTTAAATGATCCAGATGCTTCTGTCGGAGGCGTTCTAGCAAATGAAGATCTTTTTGAAGCGCTTATGGGTGAGCTTGGAATTAACAATGATACATTAGTTATTGCCTATGATGATGGTAATAGTATGGCTGCCGCTCGTCTCTTTTATGCTTTAGAGTATTACGGGCATGAGCAAGTAAAAATATTAAATGGTGGTTTTACAGCTTGGTTGACTTCTGGAAAAGATATCACAACAGAAGCTAAAGAAGTTGAAATGGCTTCTTTCACGGCAGAGGTTAATGAAAATTTAGCTGTCGATATGGATTTTGTTATCGCTAATCTTGAGAATGATAATTGTGTCATTCTTGATGCTAGATCACCTGACGAGCATAGTGGTGAAGATATTCGAGCAGAACGTGGGGGTCATATTCCGTCTTCTGTGAATGTAGATTGGACCGAAGCAAATCAAGTCATTGACGGGGTTCCTAGTTTCAAATCGAAAGAAGACCTCGAAGAGTTATTTGGTGCAGCGGGTGTTGATCGCGAGAAAATGATTATCCCATACTGCCAAACAAATGTACGTGGTGCACACTCTTACTTTGTACTTCGCTTACTTGGATTTGAAGATGTAAGACCGTATGAAGGCTCTTGGTCTGAGTGGGGAAATGAAGAGAGCGCACCAATTACAAATAGTGAAGAAGGTTAGGTGGTTCATAGATGAGTAGTGTTATAGATGAAATCATCCAATATAATTACAATGAATTAAAAGAAATTTATGATCATGATTCAACGACGATTATTATTGATGTTCGAGAAGAAGAAGAGTACGAAGAAGCTCACATTCCACGTATTCCGCTTCTTCCAATGAGTGAGATCGTTGATGTCATTGACGATTTTGCAAAAGACAAAAAGTATGTCCTCGTTTGTCGAAGTGGGAGACGCAGCCAAGAAGTAGCCTTATTTTTTAAAGATAACGGCATTGATGAAGTTGCCAACTATGCCGACGGAATGCTAGGCTGGCAAGGAGAGATAGCAAGCGGCTTAGAGCATGTAATAACTGATGTGAAATTATTATATAAAAAATGATAGTAGAGGAGATGTTGAAATGAGTTATACACCAGAACAATTAAAGGAATTATCCGTAGATATTACAATTGATGCGATTGGGGAAGTTTGCCCGCACACGTTAAATATGGCATTAGATGGACTTAAAAAAGCTCAATCTGGTCAAATTGTCGTTGAAATTACTGATCATTCAATTGCAACCAAGACAATACCAGCAGCAGTTAGAATGAATAAAAAAGCAGAGCATCTTGGAACTGTGATTGATGGCGCACGTTATTCTATTTATTTAAAGAAACGCTAAGGTAAGGAGATAATATGGGGTTTACAATTGAATTTTTCATTATGGCAGCAATATTTGGGACAATTTATGGTTTTCTTCTCCAAAAGGCAGACTTTTGTTTTGTCGCTTCTGTTCGCGATTTTGTTAGTGTAAAAGACTCGCGAATTGGAAAGGGAGTTCTTGTGTTAATTGCTACTGCCCTGATTGGATGGGGGTTTGTACTAACGATTGGTGTTGCATCTATCGATCAATTGTGGACAGTTCCATTTGGTTTTTCTAATTTCTTAGGTGGTTTGTTGTTTGGAATTGGCATGACGATTGCTGGAAGCTGTGCCTCTGGTGCACTATACCGCGCCGGAATGGGTTATATTCACTTTTGGATCGTAATTGCAGCGATGATTACGGGAAACCTACTTTTTGCTTTTGTTTACGATCCTTGGGCGCATACCTATATTGTGGAACCACTGATTAGTGGGGAAGGCTATAGTTTATACGAACTAAATTTACCATTTTTACTTATTCCATTTTTACTTGTCGGACTGATGGTTTTCGTCGCCCTCCGCACGTATGGATGGAATGGCTTTTGGCAAGGAGTGAAAGAAGCGCTTACGGATTGGTCAAAAAATCCTTTTAAACAACAGCACTGGGATGTTCGCTTCGTTGCATTTTTACTTGGTATTACAGCGACTATTCAATTCGTTTTACTTTCGTCTGTCAGTGTCACTGGACCAGAAACGAGAATAGGTGGAGTTCTTTTAGCACAGGTTTTCGGTGATTCATTTGTTTATAACAACACATACTTAAACATGATGTTCGCTGAATTTCCTGTCATCGGCTTAGGACCAGAAGAAACTCTCGTTATTTTTATCATTGTTGGTGCATTTCTCTCGTCTTTATTAAGCAAAAGCTTTGCGATTCGAATACCAAAGGCAAAACGGTTGCCTTACGCAATCGGTGGCGGACTATTGATGGGAGTAGCTTCTCGTATAGCTCCAGGTTGTAACATCGCGAACATTATTCCTGGAATAGGTGGATTGTCGATTGCTAGTTTTATCGTTATTATCGGTATGGCAGTCGGGATTTTTATTGTTACTGCCTACGTCTTTAAAATGCCGCTACTTTTATTCCAAAAATTTGACGATGACGATGACGATGACGATGTTGCCTAAAATAAACTCATTCGAGTGAATTTTATCATTCAAATACAGAGCCACTAGGATGCTAATATATTGGTATCTTGAAATTCACTCATTGATAAGAAATGTAGTGAAAAACCTGGAAGGTGATCCTTCTAGGTTTTTTTACTATGAAGAATTAAATAATGTTAAAATAGGTGAAATGAGTAACTAGTAATATTTATGAATTTTTTATTGGACGGTGTTGTCTTTTGAAGGAAAAGAAAAAGCTATTAGAAGTAGATTTATATAATCCGATTCAATCATATTTTATAAAAAAAGGTTTTCAGGTTTATGGTGAGGTAATTGATTGCGATGTAGTGGCTGTAAAAGATAATGAACTAGTCATCATTGAATTAAAGCTGCTGCTAAATGTTGAACTACTCATCCAAGCAACAAAAAGGCAGCGGTTAACAGATATTGTCTACATAGCGATACCAAAACCAAACTTTAGTTTCAGAACGAAGCGTTGGAAAGATATTTGCCATTTGATTCGAAGGCTAGAACTAGGGTTAATTATTGTTTCATTCTCTGAAAAAAGTCAAAATATTGATATTATTCTTGATCCTATTTCAACTGATCGAAGTATAATTATCCGTAAAGGTAAGCAAAAAAGAGCTAGGATCCTGAAAGAAATAAATGGCAGAAGTGCTGATTTTAATATAGGTGGTAGTAATAAAACAAAAATTATGACTGCCTATAAAGAAAATTGTATCCAAGTCGCTAGTTACCTTGAAAAAGTGGGCCCTTTATCTCCTAAGGCTTTAGTTGAAATGGGAACTGGTGTTAAAACGCCTTCGATCCTAACGAAAAATTTTTACGGATGGTTTGAAAGAATCAAAAGAGGAATTTATGTAATTAGCGAAAATGGAAAACAGGGGTTAAAGGAATATCCTGAACTAGTGAGCTATTATTTAGAAAAAATGAAGAAGAAAAACTTGAATTAGGCCGTTTGACGTGTTTATTTATGAATGAATTTCTTTGATGCAGAATCAGCTCCACTAGGTTATTATTACTGATTCAAAACACTAAGATAATACATCTAGGTGAATCAAAACATATCAAATAGGGAGTTGAAATGAACCGTTTTCAACTTAGTAGCTTGATGTGGCTAATATAATGGTATTATGAAATTCACTCATAAATGTGTTAGAAAATGGATTGCTAAAAATGATAAAATAGATGAGGTGGGATTAACATGTTCAAGAACATTTGTGTCTTTTGTGGATCATCTTTTGGAAAAAATGAACTTTACAAAACTGAAGTAAAGCAGTTTGGAGAGTTGCTTGGAGAAAAAAATATTAACTTAGTTTACGGAGGTGGAAACTCAGGCTTAATGGGAGAATTATCCCGCTCCGTTCTCGCAGGTAATGGTGAAGTTATCGGAGTTATTCCGAAAAAATTATATGATATTGATGAACAT
The DNA here is from genome assembly GCA_031761875.1 of Bacillaceae bacterium IKA-2. Taxonomy (GTDB): domain Bacteria; phylum Bacillota; class Bacilli; order Bacillales; family Anaerobacillaceae; genus Anaerobacillus. The sequence goes on from CP134492.1 coordinate 1,934,430, forward strand.
ATTGAGCTTACCGATCTCATCATTGTTGATACGATGCATGAAAGAAAAGCAAAAATGTATGATCTGGCCGATGGATTCATCGCGCTTCCAGGAGGGATAGGGACTATTGAAGAGTTAACTGAGGCGTTAACTTGGCAGCAGCTTGGTTATCATCATAAGCCAATTGGAGTCCTTAACATTAATCATTTTTATGATAAGCTAAAATTATTTTTTGATCATATGACAGACGAAGGCTTTATCAGGGATAATTTCTTAAATAATATTATTATTTCAGACTGCCCAAAAGAATTGATAGAGAAAATGGAGAAATTTAAGCCGTTACATAAATGATTTTCATCATGCGTATTCTACTCGAATAGGTAGATGTGAGTATGTTGGAGCTAAACAAAAAACAAGCAATGAAAGGACTTTTATGAGTCGTTATCAGCGTAACATTACAATTGCACTAATTATTGCAACCTTCCTAGCAGCGATAGAAGTAACTGTTATTAGTACAGCTATGCCTGTTATTACTAAGGAGCTTGGTGGACTGGATTTGATAAGCTGGGTCTTTGCCATTTATTTATTAACCTATGCGGTTATGACACCAATTTTTGGAAAACTTGCAGATTTATTTGGTAGAAAAAAGATATTTATTACAGGAGCTGGTTTATTTTTAATTGGTTCAGCGTTGTGTGGCTTGTCACAATCAATGGAACAACTTATTCTGTTTCGTGCTGTGCAAGGAATTGGGGCTGGGGCATTAATGCCGATGACATTTACGATTGTTGGTGATATTTTCAAATATGAAGAGCGTGCTAAAGTGCAAGCGATAATTGGTTCTATTTGGGGAATTGCCGGCGTTTTCGGACCGTTAGTTGGTGGTTTTTTTGTCGATTATTTAACGTGGAACTGGATTTTTTACATCAACATTCCCTTTGGTTTGATATCGATGTTTTTAATTGGTAAATACTTAGAAGAAAAGATCGAGAAACGGAAACGTTCAATTGATTATGGTGGGGCAATCACTTTTATAATCGGAACAACAGCCTTACTCTATGCGCTCCTATCTGGTGGAAATGAATTTGCCTGGAACGATAGGATGATGTTTGTTCTGTTCGGCATTGCATTCGTGTTCTTATTTCTTTTTATCATTGTCCAATTAAAGGTATCAGAACCGATGATTCCATTTTACTTATTTAAAAATCGACACTTATTAATTGTCAATTTGAGTGGATTACTACTTGGTACGATTTTAATTGGATTAACCGCGTATTTACCACTTTGGGTACAAGGCGTGTTGCTTTTAGCTGCTACTTCCTCTGGATTAACCCTGATCCCAATGTCAATTGGCTGGCCATTAGGAGCATTTTTCAGTGGCCGCTATATCGTTAAATTAGGAATAAAGCCGATATCACTAGCGGGTGTGATTTTAATTGCTCTTGGTACATCGGCACTAGCCTTTATTTCAATTTCGACACCAAATCTTATCCTGATCATCATAATGTTTTTTATCGGTTTAGGTTTTGGTTTAGCGTTCACCGTATTTACGGTAATTGTTCAATCATCAGTCGATTGGAACCAGCGTGGAACAGCGACTTCTTTGAACTCATTTCTACGAACATTAGGACAAACGCTCGGAATTGCCGTACTTGGTGCGGTTCTTAATCAGTATATTGGAAGACATATAATTAATGGGGGGGACGTAGCGCCTGAAATTCTTGCTGCGGGTCTTCATTCGGTGTTCATAATTTTAGCTTTTATAGCGATTTTATGTGCTATTCTAGTAGCTGGTTTTCTTCCAAAAGAACAGCCGGAATTTGCCAAAAAAACTTCAGACTGACTTTGGAAAGATGGAAAGTGGGAAAGGGAAAGCAGAAAGCAATTGCTAAATACAACTGGCAACATCAATTGCACTTAAAAAGCTTTTGAACTTCCTTTCCAACCTCATACTTTCCATCCTTCAAACTAAATTCACGGTAATAGTTACTATTGAGCAGATCGATTATTTTTTTAATATCACTAACTTGATGCAAAGGGTGAGGATGTTGGAAGACAAAGTTATCATTGTAGAAGGAACGAGTGATCGGAAGCGAGTAAAGCTAGTACTTGATGAGCCTGTTAATGTCGTTTGTACTTACGGTACATTAAGTGATGAAAAGCTTGAGGAATTGATTTTTCCAATCGAGGATAGCGATGTCTATATCCTTGTCGATGCTGATGATGCTGGTGAAAAACTTAGAAAACAGTTAAAAAGAGAATTACCTAATGCGACTCATTTGTATACTCAGAAAGTCTATCGGCAGGTTGAGACAACTCCGCTAGATTATCTCGCTCAAGTATTAAGAGGACATTTTAATGTCAAGGAAATACGTTGAAACTTACTCGAAGTGATTATTTAAAGGAAATAAAGTGGTGAAAAAGTTTGTAGGTGTCAAAAAAATGAAGTCTAACTTTCTGTATTTCTCAGGTTTGACACCATAGATAGCTATTGGGCCCTTTTTAATTCACGCAAATCGGTTTCTTGTTCTAAAGAGCGCATTGCAAGAGCACTGAGGATTTTATCTTGTCTTTCTTGCCCTTTTTTTAAGGAACTAATACTACCATAAGACTGATGGACATCCATTGATAAGGCCTCTAATTTTGCATCTGTTTCTTCTTGTCGATCAAAAATCGCTATTGCCAATAAGTTTAATTCGGCTTGTCCAGCTTTTAAAGATTGAACGTCTTCTTTTAAGGTGTTGACGTCTTCCTTTAAGTTATGAACATCTTCTTTTAGAGTGTTGACGTCTTCCTTTAAGTTATGAACATCTTCTTTTAGAGTGTGGACGTCTTTTTTTAAGGTGTGGACGTCTTCTTTTAAGTTATGAACATCTTCTTTTAGAGTGTGAACGTCTTCTTTTAAGGTGTGGACGTCTTCTTTTAAGTTATGAACATCTTCTTTTAGAGTGTGGACGTCTTTTTTTAAGGTGTGGACGTCTTTCTTTAAGTTATGAACATCTTCTTTTAGAGTGTGAACGTCTTCTTTTAAGGTGTGGACGTCTTCTTTTAGAGCGTGAATATCCTCTTTAATTGGTTGTAATGCTTCCGTAATAACTTCTTTTAACATTAACCTTAGTTCTGCATTCATTTACTCATCTCCTTTCATTAGAATTAAGTAGAACTCATTGCTACCATCTTAAATTATAACAGAATTAGTTTCAGGAAAACATAGATATTTAAAAGACTAGTTCTCTCAATCGTTGTTAATAAAAAGTGTAAATGTTTGTCTGAAAGATCTGTAAAAATTCATCGTTAGTCAGATAATCTAAAATAGGAAACCACTATTTGGGAATTCTTCAAAATTTTTATTGACATAAAGTTTTCGAGGGTGATAATATTAAAATGTTATTATTAACAAGAAAATTATGTAAAAGGAGGGTTATTGATGGAGCGTGTGAAGAAAGTAAAACTAATCAATTTGATAATTTCTAATGTGACCCACTTGGATTCTATAAAGTAACTTTACTTTTATTAATCAGTTTAGCGTGTGTCACAATGCCGTGGCTTGCGCTTTTTTATATTTAGTTCCAGGGATCCAGTTTTTTTGAATCAGTTGGAAATTGTTTGTATTTTTATACGAACTTATAAATATAAAAATAATACGCTAATTTTGCGTATATACAAAAGCACACCGCTACTATTGGTGTGTTTTTTTGTCATTTAAAAAGGATAGGGGAGGAACCCAAGTGTTTTCAGTTTTAAAAAATTTAAGCTGGTTTTTTAAAGAAAATTGGCGCCAGTATACAATTGCAATCATATTTTTATTGTTTGTTAGTTTATTAGAAGTTATTCCACCAAGGCTAATTGGAGTTTCAATCGACTTAATTCATCAAGGGACCTTAACGACGGGGAGTCTCGTTCAATTAATCGCAGTCTTTTGTGTACTAACTGTTTTGATGTATGCCTTTTCTTACATCTGGTTAAACAAACTATTTGGAAGTGCCTATCTTTTAGAAAGATCTTATCGTGCTAAAATTATGAACCACTTATTAAAGATGACACCAACGTTTTTTGAAAAAAATCGTACCGGAGATTTAATGGCGCGAGCTACCAATGATTTAAAAGCAGTTGCCCTTACTGCCGGATTTGGAATTTTAACATTAGTAGATTCGACGATGTTTTTAGTAATTATTTTGTTTACAATGGGCTTTCTTGTCAGTTGGAAGCTTACTTTAGCAGCATTATTACCTTTACCAATCATGGCAATATTAATGAAGGTATATGGAAAAATTGTTCATGAACGTTTTACAAAAGCTCAAAATGCTTTCGGAAATATGAATGACCAAGTCTTAGAATCAATTGCTGGAGTTCGTGTCGTTCGCGCTTATGTACAAGAAGGACCGGACCAAATGAGATTTAAAGATGTCACAGATGATGTCTTACAGAAAAATATATCTGTAGCAAAAATTGATGCTTTGTTTGAGCCGACTATTAAAGTACTGGTCGGACTAAGTTATTTAATTGGGTTAGGCTATGGTGCTTTTCTCGTTTTTTATAATGAAATTACCTTAGGAGAATTAGTTACTTTTAATATTTATTTAGGAATGTTAATTTGGCCAATGTTTGCTATTGGTGAACTAATTAACATCATGCAGCGAGGAAATGCCTCTTTAAATCGGGTAATTGAAACTTTGACCTATAATCCTGATGTTCAAGATGTAAGTGGTTTGAAGAAGGTTGAAAAACCTGAGACAATTTCTTTTGCAAAAGTTTCGTTCAGTTATCCTAGCTCTCAACAAGATAATTTGAGTCAAATTAATTTTTCTTTACAACCTGGGCAAACCTTAGGGGTTGTTGGAAAAACAGGTAGTGGAAAAACAACCTTACTGAAACAATTATTAAGAGAATATCCAATTGGATCTGGTTTGATTACAATTTCGGGCCATAATCTTGAAGAGATTGGCATGAAAACATTAAAAAGTTGGATTGGCTACGTTCCACAAGAACAAATTTTATTTTCGAGAACGATAAAAGAAAATATTTTATTTGGAAAAGAAGATGCTAGTGAGGATGAAGTTTACCGTGTCTTAAAACTATCAAGTTTTCGAAATGATGTGGAAACTTTACCAAAAGGGCTTGAAACCCTTGTTGGTGAAAAAGGAGTATCGTTATCCGGTGGACAAAAACAAAGAATTTCGATTGCAAGGGCATTGCTAGTAAATCCTGAAATTCTTATTTTGGATGATGCGATGTCAGCTGTTGATGGAAAAACAGAAGCGCAAATCATTGAAAATATTCGCAGTGAGCGAGGCGGTAAAACAACCTTTATCTCAACTCATCGCCTTTCCGCAGTTAAACATGCAGATTTGATTCTAGTCCTAGAAGACGGAAAAGTGGTAGAAGAAGGAACGCACACACAACTGATTAATAATAATGGCTGGTACAAACAGCAGTATGAACATCAGTTACTAGAAGCAAGTGTTAGTGAAGGGCGGGCGAACTAAATGAGTGTAAGTAAACGATTGTTTCAATATGCACTTAGTTTTAAAAAACCAATTTTAATAGCGTTAGTCTTGTTAACGGTTGCCGTCGCTGCCGAGTTAACAGGACCGTTTATTGCTAAGAGAATGATTGATACTCATATATTAGGAGTAGAGTTTCCATGGTATGAAACGACGCCTAGTGAAGCTGCAGTCCAATTTCAAGACCGTTTTTTTATTAGAGAAGATCATCTTGAAGAACAGAAGTTGATAAAAGAGGTACGAATTTTACAAGTTAGTAGGAACTACTACTTCATTGATGAACAAATTTCCTTTGATGGGAAAAGGCAAATAATTGGAGATCAACTTTTGATTTCCAATCAGGACGAGGAAGTTAGTTATTCTGCCGAAAAGTTATCTAGCAAAGAAGCATTTGCCTTTTTTGAACCTGAAATCCCAAAATTATTTCAATTAATGTTCATTTATTTCGGATTAATTTGTATCGCCGCATTGTTACATTACGGGCAAAAATATTTATTACAAGTGTCAGCAAATAAAATTATCCAAAAAATGCGTCTAGATGTATTTGCCCACATTCAAACGTTACCGGTAAGTTATTTTGACAGGCTGCCAGCGGGGAAAATAGTTTCAAGGGTTACAAATGATACCGAGGCAATCCGTGATCTGTATGTGACAGTCCTTGCGACATTTTTTACATCGGTTATTTACATGGTAGGGATTTACATTGCGCTATTTTTATTAGATGCTAAACTAGCCTTGATTTGCTTAGTTTTAGTGCCGATTTTAATCGTTTGGGTAAAATTATACCGCGTTTATGCTTCAGAATATAATCACCGCATTCGTTCTGTTCTAAGTGAAATTAACGGGATGATTAACGAGTCAATTCAAGGGATCCGGATCATTCAGGCGTTTGGCAGAGAAAAGAAATCAAATTCTGAGTTTGAAAAACTTAACCAAGAACATTTCTCGTTTCAAAGTAAATTATTAAAATTAAATTCGTTAACTTCGCACAATTTAGTCGGTGTCTTTCGTAACTTAGCTTTTGTAGCGTTAATTTGGTATTTTGGTGGTGCTTCGCTAGGGATAGGCTCAGTTATTTCACTTGGTGTTTTGTATGCCTTTGTTGACTACTTAAACCGCCTTTTTCAACCGATTTCCCAATTAGTAAATCAATTAGCACAACTAGAGCAAGCACGTGTTGCTGGAGAACGTGTCTTTGAGTTATTAGATGAAACAGGAGAAGACGTTTCAAGGAAAGTGTTGCCGAGATATAAAGGAAATGTTCGCTTTGATGACGTTTCTTTTGCCTACACAGACAATAACTATGTCCTTAAAAATATTTCTTTCGAGGCCAAACAAGGAGAAACAATCGCTTTAGTTGGTCATACTGGATCTGGAAAAAGTTCAATTATGAATCTATTATTTCGTTTTTATGATCATAATCAAGGGAAAATTACCATTGATGGAATTGATATATTAAAAATATCAAAGCAAGAAATGAGGGAGCATATGGGAATTGTTCTCCAAGATCCATTCTTATTTACAGGAACAATTGCTTCAAATGTAAGCTTGAATGATCTAAGTATTACACGAGCTCAAGTGCAGAAGGCTATTCAAGATGTTGGTGCTGACATTTTATTTAATCGCTTAGAGAAGGGTTTAGATGAGCCTGTCCTTGAAAAAGGCAGCACACTTTCAGCAGGTGAGCGCCAACTTATTTCGTTTGCGAGGGCACTTGCCTTTAATCCAGCGATCTTAATTTTAGATGAAGCAACAGCAAGTGTTGATACAGAAACTGAAGTAATTATCCAATCTGCTTTGGAAGTATTGAAACAAGGTAGAACAACATTAATTATTGCTCACCGCTTATCGACAATTAAGAAAGCTGACCAAATCTTAGTACTTGATAGCGGAAAGATTGTCGAAAGAGGCAACCACCATCAACTCATGGAGCAAAAGGGAAAATACTATCAAATGTATCAACTTCAGCTAGGTCAAAATCTTGAGAAGATAAAGCGGAATGTGATATAAAGAGGTAGAGATATGTGGCAGTGTCAAAGTTAGGTGGTAACCTCTTGCTGCTTCGAATCAAACTTTAAATTCAAAATAAACTGTTGTAGAGGCGCTGAAAAAAATGATTGAAGTTACAGAAGCAGAAATGAATAAGCTCCTAAGTGAAAAGAAGAAAAGTGTGATTATTTTTTATTGTTATACGCCTTTATGTGGAACGTGTAATCTAGCAAGGCAGATGTTAGAGGAGTGGCACCAAAGCAATTCAACGGCAACCATCTATTCTGTCAATCTTAATCTTAATCGAACACTCCCGTTAAAATGGCAAATAAAAAGTGTTCCATATGTCGCCATTGTATTAAACGGTGAAAAAGTTCATCAATTTTATGCAATTCATTCAATTGAAAACATTGACCGCCAGCTTACTCCATTTATCAGGAACGGAGAAAATGGCGATAAAGGATGATTTGTTTCCATGTGAAAATATATAAATAAGCCACCTCGATAAATCATTTTATTAAGGGGGCTTATTTTAATGAAAGCAGCCAGCAGTATTAAGTTCTTAATAATTAGAGACGAGACACCCTGGCCGTAACAAAATGAACAATTCCTACTATAAAATAACTAGTAGAAACAGTACTTATTATGGTAAGATATTCAAAAATATAGTTGGGAAAAGCTTCAGGATTAAACACTAGGTTAATACATTATTCATTGGGTAAGAGCCCTCAAAAGGAGACAAAAGCATGAGTGGTGAAGTGAAAATATCTGCTGCCACTAGTAAATATGGAATGGTATCAACAGCCTCCAAACAAGCGACTGAAGCAGGCGTGAAAATGCTTGAGCTAGGTGGAAATGCTGTCGATGCTGCTGTTGCTGCTGCGTTATGTTTAGGAGTAACTGAGCCACAAGCATCAGGGCTAGGCGGACAATCGATGGCGCTGCTTTATTTGCGAGAACAAAATCGTGTCTTTGTCTTAGATGGTTCCTCACGTGCACCATTTACGATACAACCACACAAAAATCCACTAAATCCGTTAAAACTAGGAATACAATCGACAACAGTTCCATCGACCCCGGCAACGCTTGGATATATGCAAGAGAAATATGGAAAACTTGACTTTAGTCAAGTTTGTGCACCGGCAATTACTGCTGCTAAAGGTGGATTTGTCGTTTCGGCTTTACAGTATCGTTTATTAAAAAAAGAGAAAGATCATTTAAGACTAGATCCTTTAATTGAAAAAAATTTTTTTGATGATAACGAACCGATTCAAGCGGGAAAAACAATCAGGCAACCGGAACTAGCTGATTGTTTGACGACGATGGAGAAAAATGGCTGGCAAGACTTTTATCTTGGCACGATTGCAAAAAAAATAATCGCTGATATGGAGCATCGAGGCGGTCTAATCTCTGCTACTGATCTTTGCCAAATTCCTAATCCAGTTGAAAGAGAAGTCCTTGAAAGCAGCTATAGCGATTATACCATTTATACATTTCCACCACCCGGCGCTGGTAGGGTGCTAGTGCAAATTTTAAATACATTAGAATGTTTTCCGCCTGAATTACTCGATCCTGAGGAGCCGATTGGAGCAGTCATTTTTTCGTTAGCATTTCGATTTGCATTAACGGATCGTCAAAGAATGCCAATTCACCCTGATTATTATTTACAAACAGTAAACAATCTAATGCAGAATAAACAATATGCTGGTGAACTAGCGGGTAGAATTAAAGATATTGCTAAATTTACATTTCAAGATAAATATACACCGCCGCCGCATTCAGGTGAAACGACACATTTATCCGTCATTGATCATGAAGGTAATGCAGTTGGAATTACCCAATCAATTGAGCTTGTTTTTGGTAGTAAAACGATGGCTCACGATCTTGGTTTCTTTTACAATAATTACATGAGTGCATTTGAGTATAAAAATATGGCTCATCCATATTATTTATTACCAGGTGGAAAACCATGGAGTAGTGTTGCTCCGACGTTATTATTTAAAGACGGTTTTCCAAAATATTTATTAGGAAGTCCTGGTAGTGCTCGGATTTCAACGAGCCTTTCCCAAGTGATTTCAAGAATTGTTGACGGTGGACAAGATTTAGCAACAGCGATAGCTGCTCCTCGTTTTCATGCTTCTGATACAGGGCAGTTACAAATTGAAAAAAGCCGTTATAAACATGAAGTTATTGATGCGCTTAGCTTCATTGGCTTTGAGTTAAAAAAACGAAGTGCTTACAGTTTTTATTTAGGCTGTGTACAAGCTGTCGAAGTTTTGCAGCATGACCCACAAATATTTTTAGGAGTTGCTGACCCAAGGCGTGATGGGACGGCAAAAGGTCCTGATAAATCTATTAAATGACAAGGGGGCGTGTAGACTATGAAAATCGCTATTGTTTATAACAGAGAAAGTAAGGCAGTAATTAATTTATTCGGGACGCTTAACCGTGAAAAATATGGTTTAGAAACGATAAAAAACATTAAAGATGCTTTAGTTGCCAGTGGACATCAAGTAAAAACGTTCGAAGGTGACAAAAATATCATTAAAAAATTAGAAGAATTTATGCCATCGGTTATTTCTGGTGAACGCCCAGGCTTAGTTTTTAATCTTAGTTATGGGATTCAAGGAAAAGGGAGATACATGCACGTACCTGGTATATTAGAAATGCTTGGAATCCCTTATGTCGGCTCTGGTCCACAGACGCATGCAATGGCCTTAGATAAAATTGTCACGAAAATGATTTTAATTCAAAAAGGCTTACCGACACCGAAATTTGCGGTCATGGATAAACCTGATTCGCCTATAAAAGAAATTTTAACCTATCCGTTAATTGTTAAGCCGAAAGATGAAGCTGTTTCGTTTGGATTAAAAATTGTTCATAATGAGGCTGAACTTCGCGAGGGAGTTCGTGGCATTTATGAAGCTTTTCAAACGCCAACGCTCGTTGAAGAGTATATTGAAGGTCGAGAAGTTAACGTCGGTTTACTTGGCAACAATCCTCCTGTGGCGCTTCCACCAGTTGAACTCATTTTTGGAGATGGCCCGCAAATATACACCTATGAAGATAAAAAAAACCTAAGTGGTCGAAAAGTAGGGAAAGTTTGTCCAGCAGCACTTTCAGAAGAACAAACGAAAAAAGTCCAACAACTGGCGATTGATACGTTTAATGCAATTGATTGTTATGATAGCGCTAGAGTTGACTTTCGAATCGATAAGGACGGAAATCCCTACATATTAGAAGTCAATTCAATGGCAAGTTTAGGAGCTGATGGATCTTTTGTTTTTGCCGCAGAAAAAATAGGTCTAGATTACGTAAAATTAATGAATCGGCTTATTGAAGTAGCCTGTGAACGTTATTTTGGCCCGCATTTGATTAATAGTATTAGCAATGATGCATCAGAAGAAGCGTTACAACTTTTTAATAAAATTACTGGAAATCGTGACAAAGTTGAAGCCGAATTAAAAGTTTGGACAAACTTACCAAGTTGGACAGAAGACCCAGTTGGCTTAAGTACAGTTATTAGAAAGCTTGAAGAACGTTGTAAAAAGCTAGGTTTAAGAGTTGTAGATCAGTATACAAATGGGAGATCCGCTTGGACATATGAAACAAAGGCTGGCTTTAAAGATGGAACATTACTAGTGTTGCCGATTGATATTCCGGGTAATCGACGCGGTTTTCCAATTCCATTTCGGAAAGAGGAAGAATGGGTGTACGGAGAAGGGATCGCTTCGAGTCGTGGTGGCTTAGTAACAATATTAAGTGCTTTTACAGCTTTAAAAGAACTTAAATTATTAGGTGAGAAAAATATCGGATTATTTTTCTATGCTGATGAGGGACGCGGAATGCGTTACAGTAGTCCAACGTTACGTGAAGCTGCCAAAGAAGCAAAACAAGTCATTGTCATGCAACCTGGTTTTACAGGTGGAAGAGTAGCAGACCAACGCCGTGGTTCGAAAAAATATAGTGTAATTGTTGAAGGGGATCCTTTAAGAGTTGGAAATCTTTCAAAGCAACTAGATGTACTGAGTTATTTCATCCAACAAGCAGAAAAACTAAAAAAAATTGGTAGTCCAGATAAGAAATTAACAGTTGCAGTGCAAGATGTTCAATCCGATCGTTACAGTGTCTTATTACCACATCGAGTACATGCAACCGTATATGTTACGTATCTTGATGAGAAGCTCGCTGCTGATGCTGAAAAGCAATTACGAGAAATTTTTAAAGCAAACTTAAAAGGAATGCAAACGTATATTGAAAAATTGGTTGAACGACCACCATTAGTAAGAAAGAAAAAAAATCCGTTAATTCAGCAACTTAGTAAAATAAGTGAACAATGGAACGTACCATTTGGAACAGAATCAAGCTTGTTAGCGACAGCGGCTGGTGAAATTAAAAATCATATCCCGGTTATTTGTGGCTTTGCACCAGCCAGTAAAGATTTATATACACCTAATGAAGCCATTCATCGCCAAGAGCTGATTCAACGGTCATTACTTTTAGCAATGTTTTTGTTAGAGCAGTAACAGTGAAGAGCATAGAGCGGAAATTACCGATTGTTATTTCTGTCCCACATGGTGGATTGACTATTCCGAAAGAGCTTGCTGCTAAATTTTTATTAACAACAGAAGAAGTATTGTTTGATTGTGATACGTGGGAGCGCCAACTTTACAATTTTAAAAACGATGTAGAAGAGTATGTTGATACCGATATTTCACGACTTGTCATTGATATGAACCGTGCGGAAAATGATTTGCCACCTGAAAACCCTGATGGCGTTGTAAAACTGTTATCAGTTGCAAAAAAACGAGTTTGGATCTATTCAGAAGGACTTTCTCAAACCGAAATAGCTACTTTAATGAAAAGGTATTATCATCCATATCAGAAAAGGTTAGTGGAAGCCTCGAAAAATAAAAAAGTAATTTTAGGCTTAGATTGTCATACAATGTTAGATGTTGGCCCCACTCCAAACAGTATAGAATGGAAAAAGCGACCATTGTTTTGTATCGGGAATCGCGGCTCGTTAACAGGTGAACAATTGAACGAAGCAATTACAGCACCAACGCAATTAATGATTAAGTTTAAACAGTTGTTAGAAAACAAGTTTGCCGTGTTTATAGAGAAAAAGATCGAAGTACCAATGGTGACGATTAATCAACCATTTGCAGGTGGCTATATTACAAAATTTCATGGTAATCAAGGGAATATCCCTTGGATCCAATTAGAAATCAATCGTTGCTTATATTTACCGAGTAATACCAAGTTAACAACACTTCCGAATCAGCAGAGTCAGACTAAATTAACAGAAGTAAAAAATCTATTGTACGAAACATTTACTGAATTAATTATCTGGTGGAAAACTCACCAATGTTAATAAAGAGGCAGCTCACTTGTGAGCTGCCTCTTTATTAACATTGGTAAAAATTAAGTTGTATTAATTAATTGTTGGGAAAAGCTATTTTTGTACACATATAGAAGGAGGCATTTAACTATGTTTAAAAAAGTATTTAAAAATGTAAGCAAACTTCACAATCGAAAATTATATTTTATCTTAGTGCTGATATTGTTGATTTCAACTCAAGTTCATGCCAACGAATCAAGGCTAATGGAAGCACAAATAAATATTGATGACAAGCCAATAAATACTAGATATATCATCAGAGAAGGGCATTTACTTGTGCCAGCAATATTTTTAAAAAATACGGGTACCTATGTGGACTGGAATGATGAGTACCGCTCGGTTGTTTTTAAAACGAAAGATAAAATGTTTGCGCTGCCAGTAGGGAAGGCATATTCAGATGATTTCAATAGAGCAACTAGTAAATGGGTCCGGAATCCTCTTGCAACAGAGACATTGGATTATCGTGGTGAACCATTTGTCCCTTTGATTGATGTTGCAAAAAAATTAGGGATGGGGGTTAGGTATGACACTGAAACAGCTAGAACCTTTATAACTTCTAACATTTCAATTAAGCCTAATCGGATATCAAAACTCCAAACTTCTGAAAAGCTTGTTGCCTTAACTTTTGACGATGGACCAGAAGATTATTATACACCAATAATTTTAGATATTCTTAAGGAAAAAGGAGTGCCAGCAACCTTCTTTGTTGTTGGTAGACAAATATCATTCTTTCCGGATATGATGAAACGGATTGTTGCAGAAGGGCATGGAATTGGAAACCACACATGGCATCATCCAGATCTTAAAAATGAATGGACATCTAAAGTAAGATCAGAAATTCAATCAACACAACAAGAAATACAAAAAGTCGTTGGGAGAAAACCTGATTTGTTTCGTCCGCCGTTCGGTGCTTTTACTAAAGCAGATCTAGCTCTTTTAAATGAACTTGGAATGAGGAATATATTGTGGTCAGTAGATACACTTGATTGGAGCGGGTTATCCGCAGATGCAATCATGCATTTAGTCGATCAACAAATTTCTCCCGGAGGAATTATTTTACAGCATAATTTCCAGTACAATCGAGGACTCCTAGATGGTACTGTTGAAGCTTTGCCAAGAATCATTGATGATTTACAGAAGCAAGGGTATAAATTTGTAACTGTACAGACCTTATTGGATCATAAATAATAAGATAAATAAGGAAATACGGGAGAACACGCTAGTTCATAAACTTTCTGTAAAGAGGTAGAGGCGTTAATTTTTATGAGAAAAAAAAGCCCCCATGGTGGTGAGGACTTAAAATAGTTACTCGCATTAAGGAGATGTTATTAATTTATTACAACATTTCCTTATTTTAACCAAACTCGACTAGCACAGTCAAAAATTTCGTTTTATTTATTTTTGAAAAAACGATCGCGGACCCTTTTCATACGGTCCCGGTACTTTAAGATATCGACCCTTGCAGCCTCAGCTTCAGGTGCGACTGGTCTTAAATTTTCGATATTCCAATAGTCGATAATGACTTCAAGAACCTGGTCAAAATATTCTAATGGACCATAATTCGCTTCTTTAGCAATGATTGCCATTCGATCATTAAAATCAGGCATGACAGCGCCCGGCATTTCAAAGTTACGAATTACATGAGCAAGATAATAACAATAATTCGGTTCTAATTCAAGATGAAATTTAATGACATCACGGTAAAAAGCATAATGTAGTGTTTCATCTTTTGATAAGCGCAGCAAAAGGTTGGACAATTCAGAGTCATGCGGTCTGGCTATTTTAGCAACATTTGTATAAAAGGCCATTGTTGCAAGCTCCTGCATAGAGGTATAAACCATCGTTTCAAAAGGTGTCGTATAGTCCGGGCTATAACCGCTCTCAACGGTTTGTTTACGTAGTTGATGAATACGCATTGGGTCAACACTTCGTGTGATTAAAAGATATGTTTCGAGTAAGTTGGAATGCTGGTCTTCTTCAGCGGTCCATGTATGAACAAAATCTCGCATAACTGTTAACGAACCTTTAAAAGTTTGATCCAAATGTGAAGTAAACCAGGGAAGATTAACTTCTGTCAAAAGGGCAGTCTCCACGGCAGTTACAATGTTTGCAGGCAAGGTAACTTGATCTTTGTTCCAAGGTACTCTCCGGAAATCTTGAGCCTTGTCCCAAGGTAAAAATTCATGATACCCCCAATCTATTTTCTCTGAACGTTTTTTATGTTCCACATATAGTTCGCGGATCTGGGGTTCTAACCTAAAATCCAAATGATTTGTAAGCAAGAGATTACCTCCTTTTAATAACAATACAAATTGTTAATTTGTTGTTTTTTTCTTTTATTCAAAAACTATTTTACCCAAATATCTGTTTGGTAATACTGCTTCCATTCCAATGCATGTACTTGTTTCATATATATTCTATCGTACCTAACTGAATTTTATTCTCAGTTAGGTACCTCCTCATTATATCAAGCTATAAACAAAGGTCAAATAATGTGACTTCATTTTTTTTTTTTGATTGCTATGGAATGAATTTCATCATGCAGAATCGCTGCCGAATCAAGCTGCTTCTATTGAATTATTACGTTTTCAACAAGATGCAGCTGGAGTTTGATAATTTATTGGAATTATGAAAGTCACTCACAGATGTGAGTGGAAGAATTTAAACTTGAATTGTGATAAGATAATGAATATTAAAAATATTGTTGGGGGTTTTTTTGTGCTGAAGCGATATCCTTTAATAAAAACTAAATTTTTTCCACCTCTAATAAAAAATACAAATGTGCATCGACCATTATTAATGAAAAAAATGATAAGTATCCTTGATGTGCCAGTTACACTCATTCACTCAGGTCCGGGATATGGAAAAAGTTCTTCCATTGCATCTTACATAGAATATCAAAGTGGCCCCTATTGTTGGTATACACTGTCTGAACGAGAAGCTAATTTCACTCCCTTTCTAGTCAATCTAATCTACGCGGTACAAACTAAATTCCCAAGCTTTTGTCAAGAAATGCTTGAGTATGTTTTAAATGAAGAAATTGACAATATTGAGGAAGAAGTTGATTTTCTTTTTTCAGAGTTCATTAATGAGCTGGTCACGATGAAAGAGGAATTTATCATTATACTTGATGATATTCACTATCTTGAGTCATCAATCAGCAGTAAAAAATGGATGAGTTTATTAATCCAATATTTACCAAAGCATGTTCATCTTGTTTTGTGCGGTCGAGTTCGTCCGACCTGGGATGAACTTACGAGATTATTAGTTCATGGAGAAATGTTAGAAATAACAGAAGTTGATTTAGCTTTTACAAAAGAAGAAATTGATGTTCTATTCATAGATTTCTATCAAATTGAGTTAAATAATGATCAAATTAATTATATCTATGAACTTACAGAGGGTTGGATTATTGCTCTTCAAATGCTCTGGCAACAGATAAAAATAACGGGTGATCTTGAAGTAAAAACACCTTTTAACGTAAGGTCTCTTGAGGATCTCTTTCGATACTTAGCAATGGAAGTGTTTTCGAAACAACCTGAGGAAATTCGTGAATTTTTACAGGGTACGAGTATTTTTGAAGATTTTAATATTCCATTCTGTAATCGGATTTTGAAACGTAACGATTCGCAATTGATGATTGAAGCATTATTGGCACAGAATTTATTTATTATTCCTGTTGGTACAGTACAGTATCGTTATCATCCACTTTTTCGAGACTTTTTAACTAAGCAATTAAGGCAGAATGAGGCTATTTTTTATGCCAGCCATAACCAAGCTGCAAGCTATTTTTTAGCTAAAGGTAGCTATGAACGAGCGATCTATCATTATCAGGAGATTGATGAAAGCAATAAAATTTGCGATATATTAGAAGAACATGGTCATATTTTACTGCAGGAAGGAAAAATCGACGCTGTTTCTAAGATATTTGATCGTCTATCTATGAACGTAAAGTTTGAATATACTCGTTTATGGTTTATTGAAGGAGAAATTAACCGTTATTATTGTCATTACGAAAAAGCACTTACCTGTTATCGGCAATTAGAAGAATTAGCAGAACAAAGGCAAGATTTATTAGCAGCAAGTCTGGCCCATGAAGGAAAAGCAAAAATATATTTAGATACAATTCAACCAGCAAAAGCTGATAGTCATTTAAGTCTTGCGATAAAACTAATGGGAGAAGGACGAGAGGATCCAGAACGTCAATTACAACTTTATAGTTTAATGGCCGAAAATCTAGTAAACCTAGGAAAAATGAAAGAAGCGCTACAGTGGCTCATAAAATGTAAGGCGGTTAATGAAAATTTTACAAAAGTTGAATTAGAATCTCGTTATTTTTTACGAATAGGTAAGCTTCATAGAGCAAAAATAATCTTAGAAGATGCAAATGCATATGTGGCTCATGAAAACCATCTATCTCAATCGCATCGTGAAACAGACCTTATTCTATCGATCATTTGTTCATTTATAGGAGAGTTAGAAAAAGGTAAAAAATTAGCAGAACGTGCGATATTACGTGGTACATTACGAAAATCACCATTTGTAGAAGCTTGTGGTTGGATTCGAATGGGGCATGTTGTTCAACTAAACCCAGAGTACAATCATGAACTGGCAATCCAATGTTATGAAACGGCTCTTAGGTTAATGGGCGAAATTAATATGTCTAGAGGAAAGTCAGAGGCATACATGGGCTTAACTGTTTTGTATGGAAGATTAGGAAACTTTGAAATATCACAAAAAATGTTTCAAATGGCATTGGAAGAACCTAATAGGGTCAAGGATCAATGGTTAGCCTCCTTTGTTTACTTATCGCACAGTATTGCAGCGATTTATTGTAAGGAATTTGAGCAAGCAAAGTCTTTATTAAAGAAGGCTTCTGGAGGCTTTGAAATGTGTAGTGGTGAGTTTGGCCTTGCCGTTACGTTCTTTTGGCAAGCAAAGTTGGCAATGGATCAAAAAAATTGGGCCGATTTCACTGCTAATATAGAGGAGTTTTTGCGATTAGTCCAAGAACATGATTATGAGTTTTTTTTAACAAGGAAAACACTGTTTGGACCAAAAGATCTGCAACTTATCATTCCAATGCTAATTAAAGCAAAGGAATTAGGGTCAAATACTTCAATTCGTTTCCTTGTTAAACTTGGCTATGAGAATTTGACTTTTCATCCTGGATATTCAATAAAAGTAAAAACATTGGGAGATTTTCAAGTTTGGTTAGGTAATGATGAAATTCATGAAAGAAGTTGGAAAAGAGAGAAAGCAAAGGAACTTTTTCAATTATTTGTTACGTACAAACCAAAAATTTTTCTAAAGGCTGAAATAGTAACATTGCTATGGGATGAACTTGATGAGGAGGTAGCACATCGAGATTTTAAGGTGGCCCTCAATGCTCTTAATAAGGCAATAGAACCAGAACGTAAAGTTAGGAGTAATTCCTTTTTTATTCAACGGGAAAATTCTTTGTACGGAATAAATAAAGATGCTGTCATCGAAATAGATGCAAAAATTTTTGAAAAAACGATTGAAAAAGGTTTAAAAGAATTAGGGACACAAGAAGCGATAGATATTTTAATTCAAGGTTTAACCTTATATGAAGGTGATTACTTACCAACGCGTCGTTACGATGACTGGTGTATAGAAGAGCGCGAAAGATTACTGATCATATTCTTGCGCGGTGCGGAGAGATTAGCCAACTTATATATTAAAACTAATCGCTACGATGAGGCAATTTATTGGTACGAATCGATACTACTTAAAGATGTCTGTTGGGAAGAAGCCTATCGTATGTTAATGTATGCCTATTATAAAAAGAACAATAGAACGTATGCCCTTCGTATTTACGAAAGATGTTGTAAACAGCTCCAAGAAGATTTAGGCGTTGAACCAATAGAAGCAACAAAGCAAATGTATCTAAATATAAAAGAAAACAAAAAAGTACGTGTTCAAAAAAGCGGAGATTCGCTCGCTTGATTACCGGATTTTTTGAACAACCACTTAAAAGTTAAATGATTCAGTATGTCTTAGCGGGATGTACTGTTTTTTTTAGAGGGTGAGTATAAATTTATAACTTGGAGCGATAGCCATTCTGTTTGTAACTTGGTTGTAACTTATTATTTATAAAGTTATAGCAGAAAGAAAAGAAAAATATGGGAGGCTAAAGTGTTAGCAAGATATTTTAATTTGTAACTTATTTGTAACCTTCATCCTAAATACTGTAGATAACTAATAAAAAGGGGGATTTAAAATGAGATTGAAAAAAACTTGGTTTGGCTTTCTTTTCGCTTTAATGGTCTTAATCTTACTTGCAGCGTGTAGTTCGGAAGAGACGGGAAGTAATAACGGGACAAATTCTAGTGAAGATCCACCAGAGACATCTACACCTGAGCAAGTGAACGATGAACAGGATGTTGTTCGCATTGGATTGTTAACATCGTTAACTGGTGCGTTAGAAGCATATGGCGCCCAAACTGTGAAAGGATTTGAGCTTGGGCTTGAATATGCAACTGGAGGAACAATGGAAGTTGCTGGAAAGAAAATTGAATTCATAATTGAAGACACAGAAACTCAAGCAGATGTAGCAGTTCAAAAGGCTACAAGATTATTAGAAGATTACGAGGTTGATTTTATTGTTGGTTCTTCTTCTTCAGGTGATACACTAGCAGTTTTACCGTTAGTCGAAGAGTACCAAAAGATTATGATTGTTGAACCAGCCGTAGCAGACAGTATTACCGGTGAAAACTGGAATAAATATATTTTTAGAACAGGTAGAAGCTCGTCACAAGATGCTGTTGCAGGTGCTGCAGCAATTGCAAAAGATGGCGTAAAAATTGCAACATTAGCACAAGATTTTGCTTTTGGTAGAGATGGAGTTGCTGCCTTTAAAAAAGCGGCTGAAGATCTAGGTGCTACTCTAATTCATGAAGAATTTGCAGATCCTGCAGCTGTTGACTTTTCCTCAAATATTCAACGAGTGATTAACTCAGAACCTGACTACTTATTTGTTATTTGGGCAGGAGCTAATAATCCATGGGGACAATTAGAGGATATGAGAGTCCAAGAAAGAGGTATCAAGCTTTCAACAGGAGCTCCAGATATTGCGGCACTTCGGACAATGGAAGACATGATTGGGATGGAAGGCTTCACTGTTTATCATCATAGCCTACCAGATAACGAAGTAAATGATTGGTTAGTAGCAGAACATCAAAAACGTCATAATGGTGAAATGCCAGATTTATTTACTCCTGGTGGTTTTGCGTCAGCAATGGCAATTGTAGCAGCTCTTGAAAAAACAGCAGGAGATATGGATACTGAAACCCTTATTACCGCAATGGAAGGGATGACATTTGATACACCAAAAGGTCCGATGACCTTCCGTCCAGAAGATCATCAGGCGTTACAAACAATGTATTCAATCACGTTAGCAAAGACTGATGAGTTTGACTATCCAGTCCCAGTATTAAAACGCGCCCTTTCACCAGAAGAAACAGCACCACCTATTCAGAACTAATTGATTTTAAAAATAAGTTGGAGTGCGATTACTTCCTAACGTACTCCTCTTTTTTTCAAGATCTGAAAGTATAACCACTTAAAAGAGGTGAGAAGATGGATACAATTTTAGAAACGAAACAATTAACAATCGCTTTTGGCGGCCATGTAGCAGTTAGTGACGTCAATATTGAAATTGAGCGAAACAAGCTAAAATCAATTATTGGTCCAAATGGGGCTGGAAAAACTACATTCTTTAATATGATAAGTGGTCAATTAAAACCAACACAAGGTCAAGTGTTTTTTAAAGGACAAGATATTACAAAAATGTCACCAACAGAGCGAACGAGGTTAGGAATTGGAAGGTCGTTTCAAATTACAAATGTCTTCCCACACTTAACGTGTCATGAAAATGTTCGTCTAGCTGTTCAGTCACAAATGAAGGTTTATTATAATATGTTTTCCCATTTTAAAAAAATAAAAGATATTAATGATAAAGCAACTGAATTTCTAAAAAAAGTAAACCTAGAAAGTAAAGAACATGAGTTAGCGGTAAATTTAGCACATGGAGAAAAACGGAAGTTAGAGATTGCGATGCTTCTCGCATTAGAAACAGAAGTGTTACTTTTAGATGAACCAACTGCTGGGATGTCTTTAGAAGAGGTCCCGATGATTCTTGACGTGATTCGAAATATTCGTGACGAACGAAAACGAACGATCGTTCTAATCGAACACAAAATGGATATGATCCTTGATTTATCTGACAGCATTATGGTTTTGTTTCATGGGAAATTAATCGCTGATGGCGTTCCAACAGAGATTATGAAAAATGAACAAGTTCAAAAAGCTTATTTAGGAGGGTTGCATCATGACGCTTCTTAAAGTGGAGAACATCCACACGTACATTCAGCAATATCACATTTTGCAAGGAGTTAATTTCGAAGTGAAACAAGGTGAGGTCACCGTTTTATTAGGAAGAAATGGTGCTGGAAAAACGACGACGCTTAGATCTATTATGGGACTAAATCCAGTCAAATCTGGCAATATCACGTTTAAAGGAGAATTGATTCAGGATTCGCCGACACATAAAATTGCTAATGCTGGAATTGGCTATGTTCCTGAAGATCAAGGTATCTTTGGTGGTTTAACTGTCGAGGAAAATATGAAGGTTGCTATGAAGAAAAAAGATGATGCAACCCTTGAAAGAATGGACTGGATATTAGACTTATTTCCTGATTTAAAACAATTTTGGAAAAAGAATGGTGGGCACTTAAGTGGTGGTCAAAAGCAAATGCTATCGATAGCAAGAGCTTATATAAATAATAATGACATGCTTCTTATTGACGAACCAAGTAAAGGTTTAGCACCAATTATTGTCGAGAAAGTAATGGAAACAATTATGCAAATGAAAGAAAAAACGACAGTCGTACTTGTTGAACAAAACTTTATGATGGCAAGTGCTATTGGCGATTATTTTTATATTATTGATGACGGTCAAACTGTTCACAACGGTCTTATGGAAGATCTTAAAGATGATGAGGAATTAAAAAGGAAATATTTAGGTATTGCTTAAGCGAATCTAGAAAGAGGTGAAGAGAATGGAAATGCTCATTAACATTACGGTTAATGGTTTAGCGACAGGGATGCTTATTTTTTTACTTGCGGCAGGGTTAACGCTTATCTTTGGGTTAATGGACGTTTTAAACTTCGCTCATGGTGCTCTATTTTTATGGGGAGCATATTCAGGGATTTGGGCATATACAACCTCGGGAAGTTTTTTCATAGGTATGATTGTTGCGATTGTCACTTGTGGTATTCTCGGGTTTTTATTAGAGCGGTTTATTATAAAACCAGTGTATGGAAATCATATTCAACAAATTTTAATAACATTAGGGGCAATGCTTGTCCTTAGTGAGTTAGTAAAGGTCGTTTGGGGACCTAATATTATTCAAGCACGTGCCCCAGAATGGCTTCGTGGCAGTTGGGAAATTGGCGATGTATTTCTCATTAAATACCGCATTTTCATCATTTTGGTCGGGTTACTCGTTTTTGTTAGTCTTTTATTCCTTTTAAATCGAACGAAGCTTGGACTCATCGTAAGAGCCGGTGTCATGGATAAAGAGATGGTGCAATCATTAGGAATCAACATTCGAAAAGTATTTTTATTTGTATTCATTCTTGGATCTGGAATGGCTGGTTTAGGAGGTATGCTCTTTGGTCCATACTCTGGAGTTATTTACGCAGAATTAGGATTAGAATACGGGATATTAGCTTTTATCGTTGTTGTCATCGGTGGAATGGGTAGTGTGCTTGGTTCAATGATTGCGGCTCTTTTAGTTGGAATTTTAGGGTCTTATGCGGCTTACTTCTTACCTGAAATTGCTTTAGCAGTTAATTTTTTGCTGATGTTATTTATCTTAATTTTTAAACCTTCTGGAATAATGGGCATGAAGGAGGCGCTAAAATGAGCTGGTTGGGACTATCAAAATTTAAACTTACCCTCACAGTCATCTTGATTGGACTGCTCCTACTTCCTTTTGTCAGTGATTCAAGAACGGCACTAATTATGTTAACGAAAATCTTTATTTTTGCGATATTTGCAATGAGCTATGACTTACTCTTAGGTTATACAGGAATCGTATCCTTTGGTCATGCCATGTTTTTTGGTATCGGTGCTTATACGGTAGCGATCAGTTTAAAGGCATTCGGTCCAAGTATCCCTGTCGTTTTATTAGCGGTTGTGATAACGATTATTTTTACAGGTATCGTTAGCTTTCTGGTAGGATTGTTAACACTTCGTTTAAAAGCCCATTTCTTTGCGATGTTGACGTTAGCGGTTTCGGCGCTATTTTTAGTAGTCGCTGAAAAATGGCGCTCTTTAACAATGGGTAATGATGGCTTTACATTCCAAATTCCAGATCTTCTTCGTGATCGTGTTTCATTTTATATAGTAGCACTTATTTTTATGGTCGTTGTATTTTTGTTGTTAGAGCGATTTACTCAGTCTCCAATGGGAAAAGTATTACAGGCAATTAGAGAAAATGAGTCTCGAGTCGAGTCCCTTGGCTATCGTGTCATGCATTACAAAATTACTGCAAATGTAATTGCCGGTATTGTCGCAGGTTTAGCGGGGATTTTATACGCAATGAGTTTACGTTTTGTAAATACGGCTGTATTTACTGTTGAACTTACCTTAGATGCTCTTTTGATTACAATCATTGGTGGGGTGGGGACATTATTTGGTGCTATTGTCGGAGCAGCACTTATTGAGTATACGCGTCATGCTTTAATGGATTTAGCAAGTGTCCATTGGATTTTTGAGCGGTGGATCATTCTATTAGGAACAGTTTTCATTTTAGTAGTCATGTTTTTCCCTAAAGGAATAGTAGGAACGACAAAATATTGGTGGACAAAACGGAAAATGAGTAAAGTAAAACAATCAAAAACTACTACAAAAGGGTGAAATCTCCCAGACAGTGTCTGATAAAAGTAGAAATACAAGATCACAACCTTTGAGAAAGTTTTCCGTTAGATCAAGGCGTGATTAGAGAGTGAGGGATCAATGACGAAAGCGCGAGAGAAAGTGGGGATTGTTAGTACTGGGGTCTATCTGCCAGGTTCGCGAATGACTGGTAGTGAGATTGCTAGTTTATCAGGCATCCCCAGAGAAATCGTTGAAACAAAAATGGGAATTAGAGAGAAAAGAATGCCTGGTCCTGAAGATCATACTTGTCAGATGGGGATCTTTGCAGCAAAAAAGGCTCTTGAAAAAGCGGATATTGATCCTCTTACGATCGATTTAATTATCTACATTGGTGAAGAGCATAAAGAGTATCCACTCTGGACAGCTGGAATTAAGCTACAGCAAGAAATCGGTGCTATTAATGCTTGGGCATTTGATGTCGCTCTTCGCTGTGGAACAACGGTGATGGCGTTGAAAGTGGCGAAGGACATGATGATCGCCGATGAATCTATTCGTACTGTTCTCCTCGCTGGTGGCTACCGAAATGTTGATTTTATTGATTATCAAAATCCTCGAACAAGATTTATGTATAATCTAGCGGCCGGAGGTGGAGCAATTATTCTGCAAAGAGGTTATCACAGCAATGAATTATTAGAAACCTCGATCATGACTGATGGTTCTTTTTCAGAAGATGTAGTAGTAGTTTCAGGTGGTACAAAGCATCCGATAACTAAAGACGCGATTGAAAAGCGTCTTAACTATTTAGATGTCCTTGATCCAGAAGGAATGAAAAAGCGACTTGAAGAAAAATCAATGAAAAACTTTTTACAAGTAGTTAGACGGTCTTTGTCGAAAAGTGGTTTGACTCAAGAGAATATCGATTATTTAGCAGTATTGCATATGAAGCGATCAGCTCATAATTATGTTTTAAAAGAGCTTAATTTACGTGATGAGCAATCGATCTATTTAGATGAGTACGGACATATGGGGCAGATTGATCAAATTTTATCACTTGAACTAGCCCTTGAACATGGAAAGATAAAAGCGGGCGATCTAGTTGTCTTCGTTAGTGCTGGTATTGGTTATGCATGGGGAGCAACGACGATTCGCTGGGGATCTTAGTAGGAGGTATCATTAATTGTCAAAAGTATCTTTACAATCGATCTTACTTGAAAATGGCGAAACGATTTTCTATCGGGAGCGAACCGGGGGAGAAGAAAAACTCCTCCTCATTCATGGAAATATGACTTCATCGAAGCATTGGGATTTATTTATTGACGCGTTAGATGAACGGTACAAACTGTATGCAGTGGATATGAGAGGGTTTGGAGAATCTACTTATCATCAGCCAATTAATTCAATTCAAGACCTTACCGATGATGTTAAACAATTCGTCGATATTCTTGGTTTAGAGAAGTTTTCTCTAATCGGCTGGTCTGCGGGTGGTGCAGTTTCAATGCAGCTGGCGATTGATTACCAGGATCGTGTTACTAAACTGATTTTACTAGCATCTGCTTCGACAAGAGGATATCCATTTTTCCAAGTGAATAAAGCAGGAGATACCATTCGTTTAAAGACTAAATCAGAAATTGAACAAGATACTGTAAAGTCACTTCCCATTGTTAACGCCTATGAAACTCGTAATAAAGACTTCTTAAAAGCGCTTTGGAACGCGATTATCTATACGACAAAGCAACCATCAGAAATCTTATATGATCAATATATAGAAGACATGTTGACGCAACGAAACTTAACTGATATTTATCACGCTCTTAATACGTTTAACATAAGTATAGTTCATAACGGGTTAGTGGAAGGAACGGGAAAAGTTAAGGAAATCAAGATGCCGACACTAGTTTTATGGGGAGAAAATGATTTAGTTGTTACAGAACAAATGACAAGGGAGATTGTCGAAGATTTAAGTGGACCAACTAAGGTAGTTTATTTAAAAGAATGCGGGCATTCACCATTAATCGATAATCTAGAACTGCTAAAAGTAGAAATTGAAAATTTTCTGGAAGATAGAAAGGAGAAATAAAATGCGTTTAAAAGATAAGGTTGCCATTATAACTGGTGGCAATGGAATTGGCAGGGAAACTGTTTTCACCCTTGTGAAAGAAGGAGCAAAGGTAAATGGACCCGTTCTTCATGTGGATGGCAGCATTATGATGTAGTGGTCAATCGATCATAATCTGTAACTGGAATGCAACTCTTTTTTAGTACATTATTAATAAATAAATAAATATTAGCAGAGGGGGAGGTAAGATGAGCTGGGATACAGATTGGTTAAAAAAACGGGCTCGGATTACTCCAGACCGAGTTGCAGTCGTTGATGGAGAAACGAAGGAGCAGTGGACGTATCAAAATTTACATGAGCGAGCAGAATCTATAGCAGCATATTTACATGGAATCGGCGTATCAAAAGGGGAAAGGGTAGCCCTTCTTGCTTCTAATCAGGTTTGTTACTTCGATTTGATGTTCGCTTGTACGAAACTAGGAGCCATTTTTGTTCCATTAAATTGGCGGCTTTCCAAAAAAGAAATTCAATATATCTTAAGTGATTGTGAGCCAATACTAATTGCCTACCATGAAAAATTTCAATTTTTACTTCCTAATCAATTTCAAGGCGTCTTACTAAATATTGATCAACAGTTTGAAGAGTTAGTTGGATATAATACATTTAGTCAGAAGATTTATAGTGACGTGGACGAAGCTGATTCGCTCGCAATTATTTATACAGGTGGAACTACTGGAAAACCAAAAGGCGTAGTTCTTACTCACAGGTCAATATTTTTTAATGCAGTCAATACGATCATAAGCTGGAATTTAACGTGTAATGACACGACCATAACCTATTTACCGATGTTTCATACCGGTGGCTTAAATGCCTTATCTATTCCGCTGTTACACATAGGCGGTAAAGTTGTTATCGGTGATCTATTTGAATCAGATCGGATGATAGATTTAATTAATGAAGAACAGTGTACCATTCTCTTATTAGTGCCAACAATGTATCATGTTCTTACGGAAACGAAACTATTTCAAATTACTTCATTTCCGTCTATGCACACATTTTTATCAGGTGGAGCACCTTGCTCATATCGGATCTATGATGCATTTGCTAAAAAGGGGTTAGTGTTTAAAGAAGGTTACGGATTAACAGAAGCAGGCCCTAACAATTTTTATATTAATCCAAATGACGCATTAAAAAAACGAGGTTCCGTCGGCAAACCAATGCTTTATAATCGTGTGAAATTACTGGATGCTCATGGAAGAGAAGTTCAATGCAGTGAGGTTGGTGAAATTGTGATAAGCGGTCATCACCTATTTACACAGTATTGGAATAATCCATCTGTAACAGCAGAAACAAAAAGAGATGGTTGGCTTTATACAGGTGACTTAGGAAAATTTGATGAAGATGGCTATTTTTATATTGTAGGTAGAAAAAAAGATATGATTATTACTGGTGGTGAAAATGTCTTCCCATTAGAAGTAGAACATATCATAACAGAATATGAAATGGTAGCTGAAGTAGCAGTGGTTGGAATTAGCAATGAAAAATGGGGCGAGGTCGTAACCGCCTTTATCGTACCGAAAAAGGGCATGCAAATAACGGAAAAGGAAATTGAAAGTCATTGTAAAGAATATCTAGGCAGCTATAAAGTTCCAAAAACAATCCTCTTTGTTACAGAGCTACCTAAGACATCAGTTGGTAAAATCGATAAAAAAAAATTAATTTCAGTTTCTATTTGAGATTGAAACTAGATGATCTCAAAAGACGAGCGGAGTCCTGCGGAGATAAATAAACTGTTCCTTTTTTAAAGAACAGTTTACTTACCTGAACGGGATTTTTTTCCATTATGAGTTCGCTAACAAGAAAAGCAAGGTCTTCAATACCAAACATTGATAGATGTAAAAGAGGAAAATAAAAAAACAGCCTTTTTTTATTTATTTTTTATGATGCTGATGAGGGCAGCTTTTTTTTCATTACAGCATGATATTATATTTTACGAAGAAAACGTTCATCATTAGGAGGATAAATGATGAGATAAATAAGCTTCCATTCCAATGCTTGTGCTTTATGCCTAACTGATTTTTATTCTCATTTAGGTGCGTCCTCATTATATCAAGCTATAAACAAAGGTCAGATAAAGCGAGTTCATGTTTTTCCATGAATTGTTGTGAGATAAAATTATTTAAACATGAATTATGATAAAATAATGAACAATAAAAGATTAAAAATATAAAATAGGCTTTTTTACGCACTTAAGCGCTATCCTTGAATAAAAAATATAAATACCCATCGATAGATGCAATTGAAAAAAGTGATGAGTTTCAATACGAAAAAGCCCCTAAGTGAAGACTAAAATGATTTAGTTGTTACAGGACAAATGACAAAATTGTTGATAATTTTAGAAGAATTGGAAGGAGAAATAAAATGCGTTTAAAAGATAAGATTGCGATTATAACAGGTGGCGGGAATGGAATTGGCAGAGAAACGGTTTTAACCTTTGTGAGAGAAGGAGCAAAGGTGGTCATTGCTGATTTTGACGTGGAAGCAGGGGAGCAAGTTCTAAATGAGGTGAAGAGGCTTGGTGGTACTGCTATTTTTCAGGAAGTTAATGTAGCAGACAAAGATAGTGTTGCCCGACTAGTTGAAAAAACAGTAGATACGTTTGGCTCTGTAACTATTTTGGTAAACAATGCTGGAATTACAGCTGATGCCATGACCCATAAGATGACATCTGAAGCATGGCAAAAAGTGATAGATATCAATTTGACAGGTGTTTTTTATTGTACACAGGCTGTAATCGGAAAAATGGTCGAACAAGGATCCGGAAAAATTATTAATACTTCTAGTGTTTCTGGAGTGTATGGAAATGTCGGGCAAGCAAACTATGCAGCGACAAAAGCAGGAGTCATCGGCATGACAAAAACATGGGCAAAAGAGTACGGGGGCAAAGGAGTAAATGTGAATGCAGTTGCACCAGGCTTTATCGAAACAGCAATGGTAGCAAAAGTACCAGAAAAAGTAATCGATAAACTAAAAGCAACTATTCCTTTAAAGCGTCTTGGCACTGCCTCAGATATTGCCAATGCCTACTTGTATTTAGCATCTGATGAGTCTAATTATGTAAATGGAACCGTGCTACACGTTGATGGTGGGATTATGATGTAGTGTTCTAACAAATCTAAATGGTAGCTACAAATCATTAAAAATTCATTTTGTCCTAGGGCTTCATAGGAAAGCTGTCGGCGCAAAACCAATCAAAATTGGTCACCGAAACCAATTTTGATTGAAACTAGATGATCTCAAGAGACGAGCGGAGTCCTGCTGAGATAAATAAAGGTTCCTTTTTTAAAGAACAGTTTATTTATCTGAACAGGATTTTTTTTCCGTTATTAGTTCGCTAACAATAAAAGCAAGGTCTTCATTACCAAACATTGATAAAACAGCGAAAAGCGTTTCATCCGAAATATAGTCTGATTCTTCTTTTGAAACTGTCGCCACGATTGCTTTTTGTAACGATTCATTCGTTTTTTGCTGTGGGTATGCTCGTTGATATATTTCACTTGGATTTAAATCATGATTAACACACCATTGGGCAAAAATGAGAATCATCATTTCTTCATCGCGTTGATAGCTTTCAATTACTTGATTTTCGTTCGTCATAAATAAACCACCTTAGTTAAATTTAAATGTAAAAGAGAATAATCAAAAAAACAGCCTTTTTTTATAGATTTTTTATAATACTGATGTGGGCAGCTTTTTTTTCATTACAGGCATGATATTATATTTCACTAAGAAAACGTTCATCATTAGGAGGATAAATGATGCGATAAATAAGCTTCTGATACCAGCGACAGATGCCAGCCAACCACCGGCGATCGGTCCCATCATCGTTCCTAAATACATAAAGCTATTTGAAAAACCAAACGTCCGACTTTCCATACCTTGAGGAGCTAAGTGGCGAATCAGAGAGTTGATCGAAGGTAATAAGCCTCCGAGACTAAGTCCTAATAAAAATCGAAAAATAATCAACTGCCAGTAGCTTTGTACAAATGCCTGCGGTAATGTCACGATTGCTGCAAATAATAGGGAAATTAATAAAACATAGTGAGGACCTTTTCGATCACTTAATTTCCCTAAAAAGGCACTCGAAGACATATTTGCAAATCCCATCACGGACATTGCTAAACCAGCAAAAAAAGCGACATTTTGTGAAGGAGTTAGTTCCTGCACAAACAATGATAGGAGAGGATTAATACCTATTAATGCACACTGAACAATAAAAAAAACAAAAAATACAGATAAAATAGGACGGGTAGAAGTAATTTTTTTAAAGTCTTGGATCGTGTTTGTTTTGACACGTTCCTCTTTTTTCTGGTGATCCTCTTTAATAAATAAATACACCATAAAAGCTGTTACAAATATCGTAAACCCAGTCACGTAAAAAACCATTCGAAATCCTATTAAATCCGCTAAGACTCCACCAATTAATGGCCCGAAAATACCACCGGCCACAGCACCGGCTTGTAACATTCCTAGTGCATAACCTACCTGTTTCTTCGGTGTGCTCATAGATATTAAGATGATCGCCGCTGGGATGAACCCAGATATCATGCCGTTTAGTAAGCGAAGCCCGAGCAATGACCACGGTCCAACCGCAAAGCCAGTAAGGGTAATGATGATCGCCATCCCAAACCCTGAACGTAATAGCATTAATTTTCGACCATGTTTATCCGAGAGCTTACCCCATAGTGGTGAAAATAAAAAGGCTGTTAGAAAGTTTGCGCCAAAAATAATCCCAGACCAACGACTAACAGATTGAGGATCTGTCACGCCCAAGTCTTGTAAATACAAAGGTAAAAAAGGGATAATCATTGTCATTGAAGCCATGACAAAGAATTGACAAATCATAAGTATGTATAAATTGCGTTTCCAAATTGTTTTAGGCATTTGTTTCACTTCCTTAATCGTCTTACCTATTATATATTTCGTTTAACGAAATTTTCAAGAGAAGAGTTTTTTAGAACAACTTTTTTCACTCTTGCTTATCATGGCTCTGTATTAATTGTTCGACTGTTATATAGGTAGATAATACCATGAATCAAGAGCAACAGCTGGTGAGGGTGTTTCATGCGGTACGCCTGGAGTACATGTAGATGGTTGTGGCAAAACGGATAATAAAATGGTAACAGAGGGAGCTAAGAAACAAAAGGAGATCGAAAAGTCAGTCAGACTGACTTTTCGATCTCCTTTTTAAAAAACAGCAACTTTAGAGAGAGAGTATCAATATTTTCTGCAGAATTTAGACTAGATCGATGTTACATGCAGAGAGTGGTGATTTCTTAGTCAGATTAACGACCTTTCCACTCTGGTTTACGTTTTTCCAAAAATGCACACATTCCCTCATTTGCATCAGCGGAACTTGCATTCATCGACATGACTTGTTTTGTGTAAGCATAAGCATGGCTTTGTGACATTTCAATTTGTTGATAAAATGCTTGTTTTCCAACACGAACTGTATAAGAACTCGCCTGGGCAATTTTTTCCGCTAAAGCCCTTGTCTCATCTTCTAACTGGTCGATTGGGACGGCTTTATTAATAAGTCCAGCGATTACTGCTTCATCGGTAGATAAAGAATCACCAGTTAAGAGCATTTCCAACGCTTTTTTTCGACCTACAGCTCTACTTAGTGCAACCATTGGTGTTGAACAGAATAAACCAATTTTGACTCCTGGTGTAGCAAATTTTGAATCGTCAGCAGCAATTGCTAAGTCGCAAGTGGCCACTAGCTGGCACCCTGCAGCAGTAGCAATGCCATGAACTTGAGCAATAACAGGCTGAGGAATCGATTGAATTGTTTCCATCATTTTAATACACTCATCAAAAAGGTCTTCATAGAATGCTGGTGTTTGATTGGTCATTTCTTTCAAGTCATGTCCAGCACAAAAGGCGGGGCCACTACCACGGAGAATAACAACTGCTATTTCTTTATTTTTTCCGATATCTTTGAAGCACTTTGTTAGCTCTTTCATATGTTCTAAGGAAAGTGCATTTCGTTTGTTCGGTCGATTCATTGTTACATAGCCAATAGAAGCTTCAGTTTCTACTAAAATGTGCTGATAGTCGGTTATTTCTGTTTCCAATGTAAAACCCCCTAGGTATTTTATCGAAAATTTGTAATCTTTAAAGTATTCTATGAAATACTTTAAATCCCTTTTCATTTCAAAAAAAATGTTGTAATATTTAATCAGTAGAATGAATTTGATAATGCAGATTAAACGCCACTATGTGTTTTTTTATATGTGCAACAGGTGCCCAGTTACTTGGGAGAATAGGGAAGTCTGAAATGACGCGGTCCCGCCACTGTATCCAGGGAGTTTTTTATTCCACTGAACGTTTGTTTGGGAAGGGGTAAATGAGTAACGATGATCTGGTAGCCAGGAAACCTGCCTGTTGTTTTGTTTATGAAGCCTGTTAAGAAACAGGTGTATGAAGTTAGGGATGGAAAACCTGAGCCTATTATTTGGCTTGGGTATTTTTGTGTCTAAAATTTTTGGAAGTACAGTACATTTTAAATTGGAGGAAATACAAATGGAACAATTACAAAAATTACAACAAACTATTAAGGAAATCAAGCCACTTAATGGCGGTGCCCAAGAGAACGCAATCAAACACCTGAACCAACTGACAAAACCACAAGGAAGCCTTGGTCAGCTTGAGAAAATCGTTATTCAACTTGCTGGGATTACGAGTAATTACAAGCCAACAATCACTAAAAAAGCAATTGTTGTTATGTGCGGTGACCACGGCGTTGTCGCGGAAGGGGTAAGTGCCTTTCCCCAGGAAGTAACAGGCTTAATGATGCAGAACTTTGTTGTTGGAGGAGCGGCAATTAATGTGTTAGGACGCCACGCGGGGGCAGAGGTACAAGTTGTTGATATTGGTACTGTTTGTACTGAGCCGCCAGAAGGAGTCGTCGTCCGTAAAGTCAAATATGGAACGGAAAATATCGCGAAGGGACCGGCAATGACTGTGGATGAAGCTGTTGCTGCCATCGACGTTGGTGTCAATATTGTCAAAGATCTTGTCGCTAAAGGAGTGAATTTAGTAGCGCTTGGGGAAATGGGAATTGGCAACACGACACCGAGCACTGCGATCGCCTCTGTTTTAACTGGAAAAGGTGTCGCCGATCTTACAGGGTTTGGCACTGGCATTACCAAGGAAGATTTAGCAAAAAAAATACAGGTGATCGAGCAGGCGATTGAAGTTAACAACCCTAATTCAGAAGATGCGCTTGACGTGTTAACTAAAGTTGGAGGCATGGAAATTGCAGGGCTCTGTGGCGTTGTGATTGGCGCAGCTGCTCATGGAATTGCAGTTGTGACAGATGGCGTGATTGCCACGGCTGGGGCTCTCGTTGCCTATAAGCTAGCACCTCAAGTTAAAGGTTATCTGTTTGCATCCCATTTATCTATGGAGCCTTCTCATCGGGTGATGCTTGATGAAATTGGCTTGAAGCCGATGCTGGATATGGAGATGCGTCTTGGTGAAGGAACAGGGGCCGCTCTTGCTTTCAACATCATTGAAGCAGCAACGAAGATTCAAAAGGAGATGACTACTTTTGCGGATTTAGGTATTCCTACTTCATAGAGGTAGTTCGGCTAATAAAATGGAAATTTTGGACAGTAAATGAAGTAGTTTGGCTAATAAAATGAAATTTTGGACAGTAAATGATGTAGTTTGGCTAGTAAAATGAAATTTCGGACAGTAAATGAGGTAGTTCGGCTAGTAAAATGAAATTTCGGACAGTAAATGAGGTAGTTTGGCTAATAAAATGAAATTTTGGACAGTAAATGATGTAGTTCGGCTAATAAAATGGAAATTTTGGACAGTAAATGAAGTAGTTTGGCTAATAAAATGAAATTTCGGACAGTAAATGAGGTAGTTCGGCTAATAAAATGAAATTTCGGACAGTAAATGATGTAGTTCGGCTAATAAAATGAAATTTTGGACAGTAAATGATGTAGTTTGGCTAGTAAACGAAGTGTTTCGAAACGAAATTCCTTCACTAATTTAAATTCTAGCTAACCAAAAGGTACATAAAATACCCTATAGAGTAGACTCTTTAATGCGTCAACTCTATAGGGTATAGTATAATTTTTTTCTAAGGCTATTCTATGTCTAGCAGCGAGTCTTTCTAATTTCCGCTATTAATTTATTGCTCTAGAAGCAGATAAAATAGATATTCGAATTCTTCGTATGTGATGCTCGTGTTCCAATGTCCCGTAAATTTCGCAATTAAAATAACAATGAAAAAGACTGAAAAGAAACCTAGTGGTAAAAGCCATTTATCAACCTTCTTTGTTGCAACAGTCATATTTAATGTATTATTGACTGGGCATGCTTCAACGCATTGCATACAAGCGGTGCATTCTAGTGATAAAACGGATTTTTTCGTTGAGACGGATATGTTATTAGGACAAGCTCGCGTGCAAGCATGGCAATCAATGCAACTTTCTTCATCACGAGTAACTTTCGTAACCCCGAAAATAGCTCCAAGCCCAATGAGAGCTCCATAGGGACATAAAAAACGACACCAAAAGTTTTTAACGAAAAGAGAGACTATTAATAAAGTAAGGATTACGAAAAAGGAAACCTTACTAATATTTATAAAAAACAACATCATCGTTACATCTGATGTTTTATTGTACGGGGTATCTAAAAATTGATAGGCAGCCATCGCCGGCATATCAATCAAGACTGCCTTAAAGAAATAAATTAGAATTAAATACTTTAACGAATATAACACCCATTTTAGCCATCTTGGAATGTCAAAATTACGCTTAAAGAGCTTCTTCCCGATATCCCCGACCCATTCGCTTAATGTGCCAACTGGACATAGCCAACTACAGAAAGTCCTTCTAAAAATAAGTCCAGAAGCTACAAAAAATGTAAACAAGG
This sequence comes from Bacillaceae bacterium IKA-2, assembly GCA_031761875.1. Classification (GTDB taxonomy): domain Bacteria; phylum Bacillota; class Bacilli; order Bacillales; family Anaerobacillaceae; genus Anaerobacillus. The sequence continues at coordinate 1,969,223 of CP134492.1, forward strand.
CTAGACCAGCGGGATGGATCATATCAAAATACCCTGTCGATAACCAAAGCTTTAAAGCAACAAGAGCACTTATCGGTAAAAAGCCTTCAACAGCAGGTGGTCTTTCGACAAATGGTGTAAGCCCTGATGTTGCAAAATGTAAATAAAATTGATAAAACTGAAAGCCAATATAAAGCAAAAATACCGCAAAGGCAATCTGGGTTGCATTTCGTGCAAGCTGAACTGGAGTTTTGTTGATCTTTCTATTTAAACGTCTTTTTAAATCGATTTCTAAGTTCATCTTATACTACCCCCAAAAACAATCTATTCTTATTCCCATTATAAAAAAGTAACTCAATTATTTAGGTGTATAAAGTCACAAATTATATCAAGATAGTGAAATATATGTGATTTTTTCGAAATTTACTGCTATTACGAGGTAAGAAATATTTTACAGGACTGGAAGACAGATCGGAAAGGGTAATAATGTTATGAAGGTAGATTAGGATAGAATAATGTGGAGCAGAAAATATGATGTGCTATAATTATAGGAATTTATGATTTAGCCTAGAACACCCGTGACTTTAGTCATGAGAGAGTCAGATTTCTATATAAAGTAGGTGTAGCCAAAAAATGATGAAAAAAATACTCGTTGGCCTCACAATTGTGTTTGTATTTTTCTCAAGCCTTATTTATGTTGAAGTGAATGCACAAATTTCTTCTCAAAAACAAACTTTATTAGTCGGTTACGATCCTGATTTACCACCATTTCAGTTTGAAGTTGATGGACTGCCAAAAGGATTTTTTATTGATATTATCACCCAAATTGGTAATGTTGAAGAATTTGAAGTGAAATTTATTGCTATGTCTAGTAAAACGGCCATATCTGAGCTGGAAAATGGGACGATTGATATCATTTTAAACATTCACTTTTTGCAACAATATTCGGAGTTTATGGAATTCTCAGACCCATTGTATACTTCCAGGGTTGGTATAGTAGCAAATGCTGAGAACCTTACTAACATTGAAAGTATTATTGACTTAGCGGAAAAGATCGTATCTATTCAACGGGGCACTGTAGAGTATGAATTTATGCGGAATATTAGAAGGATAAAGTATAATGTGACGAGTAATCAAAATAATGGTATAAAACTTTTATTAGATGGTCGTTCAGAAGCTTTTGTTGGAGATCGTTTAACTGCACAATATTATTTAGATTTATATGGGGGAGCTGATGAATTTCAATTTGTTGGTAGTAATGTATTACCAATTGAATACACAATGGCGATCCAAAAGGAAAATTTTCAACTGATGAGTCGATTAAATAGAGGTTTACGTACGATGAAAAGTGATGGATCCTATAGTTCCATTCATCAAAAGTGGTTTTTGGATACAGACGAAACTATTATGAAACGGTTATTATTTATTACGAAATTATTTGCTGGATTGCTGAGTTTATCGGTTATTTTATTTTTATTTGGAATTCGCTGGAATCGCCAGTTACAGAAGTTAGTTTCAACAAAGACAAAAGATTTATCAGAAATGAATCAATCACTGGAGTATCAAATACAACAAACAAAAAGTGGTTATTTGTTTCAGAAACAAATACTAGATAGTAGTCCGCGCGGAATCGTAACCTGTGATAATAATGGCTTAATCACTTCTTTCAATTCAAAAGCAAAAAAGCTATCGGGGATAACGAAAGATGTAATGAATTGTTATTACAAGGAAATTCCACTATTAGATTTTCTTTTATCAAAAAAATTAGCGCAATGGCAAACAAAGGGTAAAGAAGAATTCGTCATTGAAGAAACATTTTGGACGAGAGCGGATCAACAAAAATTATACTTTCGTTATTATATTTACCCATTATATGGGTTTGACAATGAAGTTCAAGGAATTATTTTAACTTTTGAAGATCATACAGCTGAAAGAAAGTTACGTGAACAAATTTTTAGTCAAGAAAAAACAAAAACGTTAAGTCGGGTTGTTGCAGGAATTGCTCATGAAATACGAAATCCATTGACATCTATCAAGACATTTGTAGAGTTAATTCCTAAAAAAATTAATAATCTTAGGTTCCAACAAGAAATTGCGACTTATGTCCCTCAAGAAATCAATCGACTTAATCAGTTAATCGAAGGGCTTATTGATTATGCTAGACCTCAGAGCACCAATAAGGAAATAATCGATGCTGCAAAAGTAGTTCAAGAATGTCTGATATTATTTGAGAGCACCATAACTAATAAAGAAATATCTTTGGAAAGTTTTATTGATGATAACCTTTGGATTGAGGTCGACCGGAATCAGTTAAAACAAGTCATTATTAATTTGATTATTAATGGTGTTGACGCAATGGAAATAAAAAATGAACGTCAGTTATCACTTATTATAAAAGCGCAACACGATGTTAATCATGTATATATAGAAGTTACAGATCAGGGTATCGGGATGGAAAAAGAAGAAATTGAGCAGATATTTGAACCTTTTTACACAACAAAACCAAAAGGTAGTGGATTAGGACTAGCTATTTCAGAGCAGTTTGTGATCGAAAATAACGGCTCTCTTCAAGTTAATAGTTTAAAAGGAGAAGGAACGTCCATGATTCTAATATTTGAAAGGAAGGTAGTAGAGAATGGATAAAATTTTGATTATCGACGATGAACCATCGATCTGTTCTTCGCTTTCATTTGCTCTAGAGGATAAATTTGATGTCACGACAACGACTGATCCAGAGCAAGGGTTAGCCTACGTTAGAGAAGAGAGTTATCATTTGTGTTTATTAGATCTAAAAATTGGTAATGTTAGCGGAATTACTATTCTTGAAAGACTGAAAGAAATTCAAAATGATCTAGCAGTTATAATGATTACGGCATATGGAACAATTTCTACTTCTGTTGAAGCGCTTCAAAAAGGGGCATATTCATATATTACAAAGCCTATCAACATTGAGGAACTGTTAGCAACGATGAATCAAGCTCTTCATTACAGAAAACTAAATCATCAAGTTGATTATTTAAGCCAAGAACTAGAGAAAAAATATCGTTATGAAGAAATGATTTCGAAAAGCAGTGAAATGGATCGCGTATTTAAATTAATTGATAAAGTTAAAAATGTCGATACGAATGTATTGATAACAGGAGAAAGTGGCACTGGAAAAGAGCTAGTCTCCCGAGCAATTCATTTCACTGGTAAAAGGAAAGGAGAGCATATTGAGATCTTAAATTGCGCAGCTATTCCTGAGCAACTTTTGGAAAGTGAGCTTTTTGGTCATGAAAAAGGTGCATTTACAGGTGCGATTTCAAGTAAGGTCGGAAAATTTCAGTTAGCTGAAAATGGAACGATTTTTCTTGATGAAATTGGTGATATGCCATTATCGCTGCAAGTGAAACTACTAAGAGTTTTGCAGTTAAAGGAAGTAACTCCGCTAGGTTCAAATAAACCTGTAAAGTTGAATGTTAGATTATTAGCTGCAACAAATAAGGACTTGCTGGCTGCAGTAAAAAATGGTGAATTTCGAGAAGATTTATATTTTAGATTAAATGTAGTCGAAATAAATGTGCCCCCGTTGCGAAAAAGAAAAGAAGATCTGAATTTATTGATCTACCATTTTATTAATAAACTAAACAAAGAGCTGGATAAACAAATAAAAGGTTTGACTCCAGAAGCTGAAACAAGGCTGCTTGCTTATCAATATCCTGGAAATATCCGCGAGCTTTCCAACATTATCGAATGTGCAATGGTAATTGCCGACGGTTCCTATATTGAGGTGATTGATTTACCACCACAGTTAAGAGTAGCACACCAAGTCAAAATCCCTTCAAGTGAAAGGGAAATAAGTTCTTATGTCGGGTTGGAACTAAAAGAGTTAGAACAGGAATTTATTTTAGAAACGTTAAAGTTTAATAATAAGCATAAAAAAAACACGGCAAAAATGTTAGGAATAAGTGATCGAGGCTTACGAGATAAAATAAAACAATACGAACAAGAATAAACTACCGCGAAACCATTGCAGTACCAGTCGGGGTATAACTGGTGTCAGACACCATGTGAAATTTATGAAATAATACAGCATTGCCGCCCTCGAGTATTCACAATCTTCACGAGTTGGAGTCAGACACCAGCTCGAAGTGTGGATCAAGAATTGAACGGCAAAAAATGCCGAAGCGGCAAAAATTACCGCTTTGGCATTTTTGTTTGAATTTTCTTGAAATTGCATCCGCTTACATAAATAGCGTAATAGTAGGCATTATCTTTAATTTTATACTCATTGTATAATCTGGCACGATTATTGCAAAATAAAGTTAGTGCAAGTAAAAAAAATCAGGGGGAATACGAAATGAAAAAATTACTATTAATATTTACTGCCATGCTATTATTGTTAATTGCAGCATGTGGTGGCGCAGAAAATGACAATGTTGCTGAAGATCAAGGCGATGGAGCCGACGTTGAGGTAGCTGATGAGGATTTATTTATTACGATTGCAACAGGAGGAACTTCAGGTGTTTATTATCCTATTGGAGGGGCTCTTTCAAATTTAATCGAAAAAAACTTAAACTTTGATACATCGGTTCAAGCAACAGGAGCTTCTGTTGAAAATGTCAATCTACTGGATACAGACCGAGCAGAATTAGCGATTACAATGGCTGATGCGGTATTACAGGCGTATGAAGGTAGTGGTGCGTTTGAAGGCGAGGCACCTAAAGAGGATTTGCGTGGCTTAACAGCTCTATATCCAAACTTCGTCCAAATTGTCACAACTGAGGATTCAGGAATAAATTCTGTTGAAGACTTACGAGGAAAAAGAGTCGGTGTTGGTGCACCAAATTCAGGTGTTGAATTAAATGCTCGACTTATTTTAGAAGCACACGGCATGTCTTATGACGATATAAATGAAGATTATTTATCATATAGCGAAGCGGTTGATCAAATAAAAAATAATATGATTGATGTTGCGTTTGTAACAAGTGGTTATCCAAATGCTACAGTTATCGATTTATCGACAACTCATTCAGCTAAAATTGTTCCGATCGAAGGGGATGCAATCGATTACTTAGTGGAAAAATATGCTTTTTTCTCTGCTAATGTAATTCCAGCTGGAACGTATGATAATGATGAGGATGTTCCAACAGCTTCAATTACAAACTTGCTTTTAGTCAGTAATAGTTTATCTGAAGACGTCGTTTACGAAATTACAAAAACAATATTTGAAAACTTAGAAGTCATTCACGCTTCACATAATGCAGCAAAGGATATTACTTTAGATGCGGTTGGCGACGGAATGCCAATTCCTTTCCATTCTGGAGCTGAGAAGTATTTTAAAGAAGTAGGCGCGTTAGAATAATTAATTTTGGGAGGCGAGAAAGCGCTATAGTATAGCGCTTTCTCGATACTTATGACTAGAAATAAAATTACTTATTATATTTTTATAGGAATAGTTATTGCTTTAGGGTTGGTAGTTATGATAACTACTAATACGAAAATAGTAGCCAACAATCAATTAATCATTAAAGAGCAGCGAACTAATGTCGAGTATTTGAATGTTGTCGTCGAAAATGGTGACAAAATTGAGGTTCACTGGATTCATTCAGTGGAGTTAACGCCGTGGGTCGAAGTTTATGAAATTACCGATCAAAGGGGTCAAATGGAATTAAAGTTAATTGAAACAAGGTTTCAGTCTTTTGGCGCTGGGGTTCCGGATTATCAAATAGGAACTGCAATAATTGAAGACGGATTTATTGTTATCAATGACTTAGAGGTATATATTGAGCGTTTCAAATGGATCCACTCACATGACGCAAGCTATGAATTAAAACTTAATGGAAACATGATCATTGAAACGAAATTTCTTCCACACCATATTCCGATTGAGTTTTTTATTGAAAAGGGGTGAGCAAACATGGATGAGACAATTAAATCAACTGGAGAAACACTGAATGAAGAACAAAAAAAGGTTCTTGAGAAATATGACAATGAATCAAGATTTCGTGTCTTTGACAAAAAGTGGCTTACATTATTAATTACGATTATTGCAGTGGGAATGTCATTATACCATTTATATACATCATACTTTGGGATGCCGGTAACATTGAAACATCGTTCACTTCATGTTGCCTTAGTACTAACATTAATTTTCCTGTTGTATCCAGCATTTAAGAAGCTAGATCGAACAAAGTTGCCATTTTATGAAGTTATCCTCGCATTAATGGCAGTTTCAACAAGTGTCTATATCTTTGTAGATTACTTAGGGATCATTCAACGGGGTGGACTTCCAAATCAATTAGATCTAGTTTTTGGATCTATTTTAGTTGTTCTAGTATTAGAAGCGGCACGAAGGGTTACAGGTTGGGGCTTACCGACTCTGACGATTATATTTATATTTTACGGACTATATGGTCGAAACCTAGGTGGGATTTTTAAACATCGGGGTTATGAGTGGACTGATTTAGTCAATTATTTTTATGTGACAACAGAAGGGATTTATGGAACTGCGATCGGCGTTTCAGCTACTTACATTTTCTTGTTTATCCTTTTTGGCGCTTTCCTCTCAAAATCAGGGATGGGTCAGTTTTTTAATGACTTAGCGATGGCTATTGCCGGGCAAACAAAGGGTGGACCAGCAAAAGTTGCCGTAATTGCAAGTGGATTTTTAGGGAGTATTAATGGTGCTGCCGTCGCTAACGTTGTGACAACAGGTGCATTTACGATTCCTTTAATGAAGAAGATTGGTTATAATAAAAATTTTGCGGGTGCTGTTGAAGCCTCAGCTTCTGTTGGTGGGCAAATACTACCACCAGTTATGGGTGCCGCAGCGTTTATTATGGCAGAAACGCTTGGAATTCCATATAGTCAAATTGTCTTAGCTGCGCTTTTACCTGCGTTATTATTCTATATAGGGATAATTACTCAAATTCATTTGCGAGCTTCTAAAGAAGGTTTAGAGGGGATTTCACGTAAAAATTTACCGAGAGTAAAAGTAGTAATGAAAGAACGTGGACATTTATTAATTCCAATCTTATTTTTAATGTACATGTTATTTTTCAGTGGAAAAACAATCATTTATTCAGCGTTCTTAACGATTCCGGTGACAGTTTTGGTTAGTATGGTAAATAAAACGACAAGAATGGGTTTCCGTGATATTAAGGATGCGCTTGAAACAGGAGCAAGAACAGCAGTTGGCGTCGCGGTTGCCTGTGCTGCTGTAGGGATCATCGTTGGAGTGGCGTCATTAACAGGTTTTGGATTAAAGTTAGCTAATGGAATTGTAACCTTAGGTGGAGAAAATTTATTTTTAACATTACTATTTACAATGGTTGCATGTATCGTTTTAGGGATGGGATTACCGAGTATTCCAACGTACATTATTACAGCTACAATAGCAGCTCCAGCACTTGTCTATTTAGGAATTGAGCCGTTAGTTGCCCATTTGTTTGTCTTTTATTTCGGGATTTTTGCCAATATTACTCCACCTGTAGCCTTAGCGTCGTTTGCTGCAGCGGGAATATCGGGTGGTAATGAGATGAGGACAGGGTTTATCTCGATGAAGCTTGCGATTGCAGGTTTTATTGTCCCATTTATGTTTGTTTACAATAGTTCGTTATTGTTAATTGATACAAGCTTTTTGGATGGAGTATTAGTTATCATAACATCGGTTACAGGAGTGGTCATGTTAGGTACAGCGGTTGAAGGATTCTTCTTTACAAGAATGAATGCCTTTTTACGAATAATCCTTTTTGGTGGCGCACTATTGTTCATGTATCCTAACTTAATTCAAGATATAATAGGATTTATTATTATAGCCGTTATTTTATTATATCAGTGGAAAAAACATAAAAAAGAATTGTCACAAGCAATAGGAAAATTAGAACCTCAATAGTTTCGAAGAGGGACTTGTATGAATTAATGATGAGGGAAATCATCTGTAGAAGTCGCTTTTTTATAGGAAATAGGAAATGCGTTGGAAGGTGGAGATTTAACGTGGATTTAGGAATGAAAAATAAATCAATCTTAGTGCTTGCCTCAAGTAAAGGACTTGGCAAAGCAATCGCCCTTAAGTTCGCTGAAGAAGGTGCGAGGGTGATGATTTCTAGTCGTGATGAGAAACAGCTAAAAGCTACTGTTGACGAAATTGTCAACAAAACAGGAGCAGTCGTCAATTATCAAGTATGTGACATAAAAAATCCACAAGAGATAAAATTATTAGTTGATGAAACTGTAGCACTTTATGGAGCACTTGATGTTTTGGTTAACAACTCTGGTGGACCGCCAGCCGGTGGATTTGATCTGTTTGATGATGAGACGTGGCAACACGCATTTGAGTTGAATTTATTGAGTTATATCAGAACAATTCGTGAAGTATTACCTCAGATGAGAAAACAGCAAGAGGGACGTATTCTTAATATCGCCTCTTCGTCAATAAAACAACCGATTGATAATCTAATTCTCTCCAATACATTCCGGACTGGGGTTATCGGTTTAGCAAAAAGTTTATCTCAGGAATTAGCTAAGGATGGTATCTTAATTAATACTGTTGGTCCTGGTCGAATAGCAACTGATCGACTAAATGAACTTGATCAAATAAAAGCTGATAAACTAGCCCTTAGTTACGATACCGTTAAGCAACAATCTGAACTTACAATCCCGCTCGGACGTTATGGTAAGCCAGAAGAATTTGCCAAAACTGTCGTCTTTCTAGGTTCAGGTGCTAATACGTATATTACCGGACAAATGATTTTAGTCGATGGTGGAATGACAAAAGCATTTTAGAGCTAATACAGGCATAAAAGAATCACTATTTTTAAATAAAAAGGGACTATCCGTCGGTCAGGAAAACTGACTTATGGATAGTCCCTTTTTTGTCTAGTTCTTAGACAGAACATTGAATAAACACTTACACTTTTATATTATTTCATTTAATCATATCATATCCAGCTAATGCACGTTTTCTAGCGAAATCATGCTCAATAATTTTATGTGGATACGTTTCGCCGAGAGTGATGTTCGCCGAGATTAGAATATGTTCAGGTGCGTCCCAAGGGCGGTGGATATAAGGAGAAGGGAGCTCCGCTAATTCTGGGATCCACAGCCGAATATAGTCGCCATTTTTATCGAATTTTTCACTTTGAATCATTGGATTAAAAATCCGGAAATAGGGTGCTGAATCTAAACCGCAGCCAGATGCCCATTGCCATCCAATTGAATTATTAGCCAAGTCAAAATCAACGAGAGTATCTTGAAACCAGAGGGCACCTTTTGTCCAGGGGATTAGTAAATGTTTGACTAAAAAAGAGGCAACGACCATACGGACACGGTTGTGGATCGTTCCTGTTTCCCGAAGTTCTCTCATACCAGCATCGATGAATGGATAGCCAGTCGTACCATTTTTCCAGTTTATAAAGTCTTGTTGATTATCTTCCCACGGAAATGACTGGAACTGCTCTCGCAGCGGTTTGTGTGTGATGGTTGGAAAGTGAATGAGTTGATGATAACCAAAATCTCGCCATACTAGCTGTCTTTTAAACGCCTCAATCTGTTCTTCTAATTGTACCTGACAACCTATATTTTCTGAGGTTTGGAGATGATGATCAGCTGAATACCAAATTGCTTTCGGACTAATATCTCCCCATGCAAGATGAGCTGAGAGACGAGAAACTTCATTTAAATGAGGGAAATCTCGTCCGATTTTATAGTTGTCAAGCCCGTTATCAATAAATTTTTTCCATGCTGAAATAGCACCATTTTCACCCGGAGTCCAGTACTGGTGAAGTTTCTTATGGCAACGAATTGTTGAGATGAGATTTAGCTGTTCTACCGACAATGTTGAAATTTCTTGGATATCGGCTTGTATAGAACGTGGGATCGGGAAAGGCTTGGGGATTGATTCTTTTAAACATTTTTTCCAATAAGGAGTAAAGATTTTATAAGGATCTCCACTTAAATTAAAGACGCTATATGGATTGAAGACAAGCTGGGAATGAAACGTACGTATTTCAATTTTATCGATAGTAAGTTTACGAATGATCTCCTTTTCTAGTGCAATCATTTCTGGTTCATAGCGCTCATTAAAATAGACGGCATCTGCTTTCGTTTCTTGAACAATATCTTTAAGAACCTCTAAACTAGTACCGGTTCGAATAATCATAGAAATACCATACTTTTCTTGAAATGTTTGTTGGAGTGCAAGTAGAGAATGATGCAGCCACCATAAAGAAGGTGAGTTTACGATCGAGTCTTGCTCTTCTTCTTTAGACCAAATAAAAATAGGAATGACAATTCCTCTTTTGGCTGCTTCCGACAATGCTTGATGATCATGTATCCTAAGATCTTTTCGAAACCAAATAATGGTTTTTTGCATGGAATATCTCCTTAATCTTCTAAAAGATGGGATGGATTTACTTAATTTGGCTGAGTTCAATTACTTTTTTACAGTTTCACCTAGCATAATGCAATAATATCGTATCTATTATCACAGATCAATATGTTTGCGACAACCTATCGTATTGGCAGACTATCTTTTCAGATTGTTGTGAAGTGTTGGATAGAGAGTAGAGACAGAGCAGAATCATGTAAATAAGCTTGTCTATCGGCATTACTATCATTCATGTTGCAAGGGGAATCATTAAAATAGAAATAGCACACACCTTAAGGGATTGAAGGTGTGTGCTATTCGTTTCTAAACCATAGTTTTATTATTGGATTGAGGTAATCATAGTTAAAAACAATTGATCGTTTTGCTTAAAGTAACTATAAGATACTTTTTCTCCAGTTTTGAGTGAACTAATAAACTCATTTGTGCTTGCAGTTAGGCGATAGGCTTTAGGATTGCCATCAGCATCAATAATTTCAATTGAATTGCTGTCAATTTTTCCTACATATTCCCCTTCAATATTGCTGGCAGCTTCCTCTATTATAATATCAACTTTTGAACTTAAATTTTCTGCTTCAAGCGCAACAGACCAAATTTCTAGTGTATATGTGCCAGCTTCAAGAGATGAGAAAATATCAACATCGACATTTATGCTGATTTCCTCGCCTGCAGTTAAAGTTTTTTCAACCATCATTTGTCCAAACATTTTATCCATTGAGTACGTATAAACAACATTTCCGGTATCATCTTTAATCTGGTATTCATATTCTTGGGTGCTACTAAATGTTAGATCTATATCCTTCTCAGATATATTTTTTAAGGTGAAAGTATAAAATCCATCTGAAAATTCTAAGACACTTGAAATAACTTCGTCGTTAATTATTTCACTATCGTTTTCAATAGGTGTTTCATAACCGGTTTGGTTATCACCGCCAACTTTTTTATCTATTTCTCCAGAGCCACAAGCAGTTGTTAGAATAGTAGCTAACAAAAAAGTTGATAATATTTTCCAATGTTTGATCATATTTATTGCCTCCTTTAAAATGCATTATTTAGTGTTCATTTATTTAGTCGATATTTTAATTAAAAGGTTACGTGGAAGTTTGAGTTAAGGTTAAGTATAAATGAGATTGGAGAAGAAGTGAACAGGAAACACTTGGTGTCAGACACCAGAACTCTTAAAAACCCGAACTTCAGCTGATTTTGTGAAACTATGTTCCTTGTCTTGTGGCCGATTGTTCAATTAAATTGTGAAAACATCACATGGTGTCTGACACTATGTGATGTTTTCACAACATAACGTTGTTATTTTAATAAATCTTCCTTGCCGAAAGGGGTCGCGTCGTGATATAGTCACGTTAAGACATGTTTATTTGCGACATATAATAGTTTCTCTTATTAAAAAAATAAAAGGTCACGACCGAAAGAGGTGATCAATTTGGACGTTGAAAAAGTACTGAAAAAGTACGTGCCGATGACAGAAACAGCATTTTATATTTTACTTTCCTTAACAAAACCTCGCCACGGATATGGAATCGTTAAGCATGTCGAGGAGATTTCACAATTGCGTATTCGCTTAGGGTCTGGAACCGTTTATGGCACGCTAACAAAAATGCAGAAAGATGGAGTGATAACGGTTTTTGCTGATGAAGAAAGAAAAACAGTTTATGAAGTTACTGAAGTTGGCAAAAAATTAATTACCGCTGAGATCAGTAGACTAAAAGAATTGCACAAAAATGCATTAAAGTATGAGGAGGACTTTTTATGATAAAAGTATTTAGACCTTTTTGGAGCTACGACGTAACAAAAACAGAAGCTTGGCTTTCGGAAATGGCTATGAAAGGATATCACTTTGCAGAACTAAATCGTTGGACACGTTGCTTTTTCTTTCATCAAGGCGTGTCAAAAACAACTAACTATCGGATCGATTACGATAAAAAGAAGGGTAATGAATTGTCTAGCTCATTAGTAGCTGAAGGTTGGATAAAAGTTAACCGAAGCGGAAATTGGAGTGTCATTTCAAATCAAACAGCTGTTGAAGAAATAAAAAGCTTTACTGTCCGTGAAGGGATTATTAAGCATAATCGGAAAATTTTCTATTTATTTAGTGGTCTGTTACTTTATTTTAGCTTTATTGCTATTAATAATTTTTTGATCTTTGGGTTTGTTCTATTCAATGATGTACCTACAACAGTTGTTGAAAGTCCTTTCTGGATTATAACCTACGTCGGCTTTGGCATTGCAGCAGCGATATTGATCGTTACGATTTATTCAGTTTTGAAAATATATAAAACGAATAAAGACTTAAGCAACGACAAACCATCCAACCTTCAAACAAGAAATAGATCTGAAAAAAGATTCAGTAAAGAAAAAGAGAAACAGTTGAAACAGTCAGGCGAACTAGTTGTAAAATGGAAATTCGGTTGGATGTATGGACCTGATAAACTGGAAAAATGGCTTGAAATGATGGAGGGAGAAGGATTTAACCTTTATCGTGTTAGTAAAACAGGAACGGTTTTTAGATTTTTAAAAGGTACATCTCGTAAGATCAGTTATTGTGCTGATTATCAAAATATTTCTAATGAAAACTATTTTGATATGCATCGAGAAGCCGGTTGGAAAAGTGTATATATTTCTTCTTCGTCTTTACAAAAATGGACAATTTGGAGTCAGGAATATTCAGAAGGAGATGAACAACCGGAGATATATAGTGATCGGTCAAATCATTTAAAACATGCTCGAAAAATAGCGTTGGCCTACACACTTATGTTTTTGCCTATGCTCTTCTTATATAGTTTACTGATTGGAATCTTTATTGATGATGTTTTTGACAATAATGCAACAAAATTAACAGTAATATTTACGGTTTCATTTGCCTTTTACTTTTTAATATTTGGATCGTATATAGTCCGTACATGGCTTTACTACTTGCGACTTAGAAAACAATTCAACTAACAATAAAAAAGGGACCATGTGAAAATTTCACATGGTGCCTGACACCCGCTCGTCCCTTACACCCGCGGGCAGAAACGTCTGATTTCGTGTCTTTACAATCTTCGTTATATAGGGGATTAATCAATTATATTGTGAACATTTCACGTGGTAAGATAGACCCGCTCTTACACTAGGTGCCTGACACCGCACTGACTATCTTTTTAATGATGAAACCGACACCTAATCCTGGAATTAAAAAGAGCATTGGTAAAAAAACTGGACCGATCAGGACCCCAAACAAAAGTAATTTAGTGGAGTACATCAAGCCGATTGTGATAAAAAATGCGCCAAATACAAATGGGAGGTAGGTAAACGGATGTGTTTCCCCCTCTGCATCACGATAGGCATCCCAGATCGCAAACATATATAAACAGGGATAAAACATCAGCCATTGAAAATCAGTAATTTCAATAGCTTTATTAATTTCCCAGATAAAGGAATACATAATCGCCAAGTTGAAATTACTGTTTACGTTTACTAAGAACTCCAAAATGATTAGGGTAATCCCCTTTACGACTTTTCCATTTAAGAATTGACCAAACCCAGGTAATGCTATGCTCCATAATAAAGCCTCATGTTTTCTTGGACGCTTCCATTTCATAGCTGCTCACCTTTCATTGCACAGGAGTATTTCCTGGCGACATTTTTGAAAGTTTTTTCCGGTCAGCAGATGTAGGTGGTTCTTCTAATAATCCTAGGTTAACCATAATGTTTGTACCATCATTAACATATTTGCCTATGCCTGCTGATAAAGAAGCAAATTTTAAATGGATGTCATGCCTTAAAATTTTCGAAAGTGCCGTTCCATAGTTTTGGATTCCGATACCATTTGAGAGAACTGTATGATAAAGCAATAATTTATCTGAAAAAGGTGAGACGGTTGAATCACTAACATAGGCACTCATAAATTTTGGTGACGGTAGATCATCGTCTACAAGAACCTTCCCCAATTCTTGGATTTGTTTTTTTGCCAATTCAGCTCCTTCTCGAAAATACTTTCTTAAAGAGTCTGATGATGCTATTTGACTAAATGCTAACATGATCGCTTGGCCTAAAGTATTTGTGTTAATGTTGACTTGTAAATGTTTGATTTCTAAAGCTGTTAATGGTCTTGTCTTACCAGCTATGACAGAAATAAATGCTTCTTTATCAATAAAATCAATTTTCTTAGGGTAAGGGATAGTAGGAGGAGCAATATCCATCCCTTTTGAAAGTAATAAGTACATACCTTTTTTATAAATGATTATTGTATCCTTAAGTCCGGTTTCAAAATGATCGACAATATCGTGTCTAGAGGAAGTAGAAAGTGCACTCCCGTAAGTTTCGAATGCGGCTCTGGACATTTCCGTTATATAAAAAACCATAAAAATGTCACTAAATAAACGAGGAGCATCTTTTCGGACATCTTGTTCACCAAAACCTACTGGTATCGGTATGTTTTCTTTTGAATAAATCTCTTTTATGGAAGTTAAGTGTTTTTTTGCGCTAGCTAGTGCAAATTCGATAAATTCTCTAATTTCATCATCCTCGACTACTTGAAGGTGATGCTCAAAAACGCAACTAAACAAGGAGTCGCCAAGATAGTTGGCAAATAAATCACCTAATTCAGAGGAAACTAGTTTTTTATGTTGTTGATGCTCCTTAATATAGTCAATCGTGATTGTATTTGTTGGTTGATGTTCTTCATTTTTTACCAATTGTAATTCCTCCATATATGTGAATGAATTTCATAATGCAGATTCCGAGCCACTGGGATACTATATCTAGTTGAACTAAAACGTTTTCAACTAGATATAGCTTGATGTGGCTAGTTTTTAGTATTATGAAATTCATTCATGTAGTTATTTAGTATTGTTCGTCAAAATTTAAAAAATATCAGAGTTTTTTAATTTCCTGGCACAACTAATTCTGTTTACGGTAAGACCAGGTATAGAAGTGTTCGTAATATAGAATTTAATAGTTCCCTGGACGATTATCCATTATAAAAAGCCTCTATACTTTAATATATTTAAATAAATGGTATACTGAAAAAATAAAATTTATAAAAGGGGGTGTCCCTGCTATTCTTAGTAGATATGCAGGTACTAATATGACTTTAAACGTAAAATCAAAACCAGGTGTTGTCTTTTATATTTCCAGTGTTATTATTTTATCATTTGTTCTTTGGGGGATTTTTTCACCAACTTCATTACAGACGACGGCGAACCATTTTTTAGAGTTAATGATCTCTAATTTTGGCTGGTTTTATATGATAGTTACTGCTTTTTTTATCGGATTTGTTATCTTTTTGGCAATAAGTCCTTATGGAAAGCTTCGTTTAGGGAAACCTGAGGATCGTCCAAAGTATTCTTATTACACGTGGATCGGGATGCTATTCTCAGCTGGAATAGGGGTTGGTTTTGTATTCTGGGGTGTAGCCGAACCAGTTCTGTATTACATAGATACACCATTAGGAGTTACTCCTGAAACTGCAGAAGCAGCACAAATCGGGTTGCGTTATGCTGTTTTTCACTGGGCATTTCATCCTTGGGCTATCTTTTCAATAGTTGGTTTAGCTTTGGCCTATGTTCAGTATCGTAAAGATAAACCAGCACTTATTAGTAGTGTTTTCTATCCTTTAATCGGTAATCGGGTTGATGGTGTTTTTGGTAAAAGTATTGACATTTTAGCAGTCATTGCAACATCAACAGGGGTTGCAACAACATTCGGTTTAAGTGCGATCCAAATTACTGGTGGCCTTTCACACCTTACCAATATTCCTAATACTATAACAACGCAACTAATTATTATTTTTATCGTTACGATCTTATTTATTTTTTCAGCAGCATCTGGATTAGATAAAGGAATTCGCATCTTAAGTGTTATTAATTTAACGGTAGCCGGAATTTTATTACTATTTATGATTACTTTTGGACCAACACTTTTTATTCTAGAGAGTGTCGTTACGACTTTAGGGGGCTATATTTCAAACGTAATCCCAATGAGTTTAACAATGTCTCCGTTCTCAGATAGCGTGTGGCTTGGCGCCTATACAATTTTCTTTTGGGCTTGGCATATATCGTGGGCACCATTTATGGGCTTGTTTATCGCAAGAATTTCTAAAGGTAGAACAATTCGTGAATTCGTCATTGGTGTTTTGGTTGTACCTTCATTATTAGGACTAGTCTGGTTTACTGCTTTTGGCGGGACAGCCCTTCACCTGATACGGACAAGTGGTGCTGACATCGCCGATGTTGTCTTAAATAATGTCGAACTAGCGTTGTTTGTCACGTTAAGTGAACTGCCACTTGGAATGGTCATGAGTGGTATTGCTGTATTTTTAATTTTAATATTTTTCATTACATCTGCAGACTCTGCAACCTATGTCTTAGGGGTAATGACATCAAAGGGAAGCTTAACGCCTGCAATGTCAATTAAAGTTATTTGGGGCTTATTAATTGCTGGAACGGCTAGTGTTCTTCTTTTAAGCGGTGGGCTTTCAGGTCTACAAACTGCTTCAATTGTTGCAGCTCTACCTTTTGCAGTTATTATGGTGGCGATGTGTTTCTCAATGATTATCATGTTTGGCAAGGACTTAAAAGAATTAAAGAATAAACGTAATCAAAAGGAATTTAACACGCTGAAAGAAACGGTTCGTGAAGAGATGTATGAAGATATGAAAGAAGATTTTTATGAAGAAGTTAAAGAAGAAATGTACGAAGAGATGAAAGAAGAGTTTTATGAAGAAGTTAAAGAAGAAATGTACGAAGAGATGAAAGAAGAGATAATTGAACATCTTGAAAATGAAACTGATGATCCAGATAAAAAGTAGCCTTTAAAATCAAAGTGACGTGTGAAAAATTAATCATACGCTGCTTTGATTTTTTCATTGAATTAAGTAAGAGAAATTTTTCTTGTAAAAATGTATTTTATCTCATTGATTTGATTAAAATAACTCTAGCAAAAATTTGAATATATCAATGAGGAGATGCAGTATGATACTCCAAACCAAACCGATTATAGGGATTTCTAGTTCTTTCGAAAAACATAATAATACTCCAAGTGTTCATCTACATGAAAAATATGTTCGTGCTGTTATTGCTGGGGGAGGGATTCCAATAGTGATTCCAATTGTTACAGGTGAGATGGTAGAAAGATTGGTAACCATGTGTGATGGAATCATCTTAAGTGGTGGGGAAGATATTGACCCGGTTTCATATCAAGCAAACCCCATACCACAATTACAAAAAACAAATCTTAAACGAGATAAAATTGAAATTGAACTTATTAATCATGGTTTTAAAAAACAAAAACCGATTTTGGCAATTTGTCGAGGACTTCCAATGTTGAATGTTGCTTTTGGAGGAACTGTTATACAGGATATTCAGACATCTATTCAAAATTCAATCAACCATTTTCAGCAAGCAGAAAGGCCAGAGGCTACACATGACATTCAAATTGATGTTGGTAGCCGCTTCTATCAGATTTTTCAAATGTCAAAAATTCGTGTTAATAGTATGCATCATCAAGCTATTGGGGTACTTGCTCCCTCACTTAAAATAGTAGCAACTGCACCAGATGGCGTTATTGAAGCTGTTGAAGGAATCAATGAAGCATCGCTAATTTGGGGTGTTCAATGGCATCCTGAAGAAATGGCTGAAGAAAATTCAAGTATGGATCGTCTTTTTAAAGAGTTTGTTGCTGAGTGTATATACAAGCTCCAATAGTCTTTTTGAACATCAACTAGAAGGGATGTGATTAGTATATTATGAAAAATGATAAATACATTTGGTATGCAAGTTACGGTTCTAATTTGAGTAGAGATCGATTTTTATGCTACATAAAAGGCGGAAAACCAGAAGGTTCCGAGATAATTGAAGTTGGGTGTAGAGACAAATCACTTCCAATAAAAGAAGCAATATTTACCATCAATTACCCTTTATACTTCGCAAAAGATTCAATTCGTTGGCAAAATCAAGGTGTTGCTTTTATAGGATTAAAAAAAGACAACAATTACGAAACCCATAGTAGTAAATATTTAATCACAACTGAGCAATTTATCGATGTAGTCAAACAAGAAAACAACGGAGATGAATTAAAAATTGATTTTGATGAAGTGAAAAAAGATGGCTTCCAAACAATTAGAAATTCTTGGTATGGAACTATTTTATACATTGGGAATGAAGGCGGATTACCTATTTTTACCTTTACGGCGAATTGGGATTTAGATGTCCCTTATAATAAACCATCCCAACAATACTTAAGTATGATCATTGAAGGTTTAAAAAAGACTGTAAAACTTAATAACACAGAAATTATTGATTATTTGTGTACAAAGCAAGGGGTTGAAAGCAACTATAGTAGAAGTGAGATTGAAAAACTTCTTTAGCGATTGTAAAGAAAATAAAGGAATATACTGATCGATTATTTTCTTGGCGATGCTTTAGGTTGTGAAATGTATTAAATTTATTTATAAGAGATTAGCGACCGCTAGAAAAAACTAATTTCAGATAAAATTGCTTTTTTGTATTCAGGATGATCCCGGTCATCCTCTTTTTTGTTGTATTTGCTTTATTTTGTCATTATTCAGGACTGCTGTATGATAAAATTCATAGAGAAGCATAAATTTTGATATTTAGTAATAATGAATAGGTGGGAAAAATGAAAATTAAGCCAATTGTTGGTAGAAGGATTATTAAAACAGGAATTTCAGTTTTTATTACCGCACTTGTTTGTTTATACTTTAACTTACCAGCTCAATTTGCTGTAATAGCTGCTATTGTAACGATAGAACCGACAGCTTCAGATTCAATTAAAAAGGGGCTTGTTCGTCTCCCGGCATCAGCAATCGGTGCAGCGTTAGCTGTGACATTCGTTTCAATCTGGGGGCAATCTGCTTTTTCTTTCACAGGTGCTGCAGTTTTAACCATTTTTATCTGCCAAAAGCTTAAGTTACATGACGGAATTCTTGTCGCAACGCTAACGGCAGTTGCGATGGTACCAGATATATACGACCATTTTTTTCTGACGTTTTTATCAAGGTTAGGCACAACTGCAATTGGGATAACGGTATCTTCCTTGGTTAACTTTTTCATTTTACCACCCAAATTCACACCGCAAATAATTGAAAAATTCTACCCTAGCTTTCGATTAGCTAGCGAAGTTTTAGTGGAGACAACTAGAAAAATTTTACTGTTAAAACAAACAAAAAGTTATGCACCTAGTAAGCAATATATAGAGCTACGCTACTCTAACGAAAAAGTTAGTGAACTGTTTTCTTTTCAAGAACGGGAGTGGAAGTACCATAGAATTAAGCTTAGTGAATACCGAGCTTTCCATAGATTGAAAAGAGCTAATACAGCTATGCAAAAAATTGTCCTGCATTTAGGAAACTTACAATATATAAATGAGCCAGGGTACTTTAGTGAGCTGGAAGAGCAGTTAGTAAAAGATATCGTTAATTCAATAAATGCGATATTAATTTCAGAGGCCAAAAATATTCCTGATTCCCATTATTTTTTAATCAATGAGTTGGACCAGCATCTGAAATTTGAAGGCAGTAAAATATTTGAGTCAACAGAATACGTTCATCGCTTTACGACAAAGAGAATTCTGTACTTTGAATTGCTATCAATCCATGATTCTTTAGAGGAACTACATCATATTTAATTGAAATCCATTCAATTGTCCTTAAAAAACGAGAAAATTAATCATTCTTTTTAATTGTTTTTTTAAATTATATGGCTAAAAAAGTAATATTTATAATATTCAAATATTTTTGTTCATTTCGTGGTAAAATGAATTAATCTTGTATAAGATATTATTGTTAGGAGGAATTATTATGTTTAGTTTTTATTCACGAATTGTTGTTGCGTATGATGCGTCGGAGTTAAGTAAAAAGGCATTAGAAATGGCTAAGCAGCTAGCAGAACAAGATAAGAGAATTGAGATTCATATTCTCAGTGTAATTAAGGACAAAAATGCAGGTGATGAATTCGGTGTTCCCTATGAAAAAGTCAGAGAACAGCAACAAAAGAAAGTTCAAGAATTGTTAGCAGAAGTTAAAGAGTCATTAAGTGACATGGAAAATCCAACAGAAATTGTCTTGTTAAAAGGACATCCAGCCGAAATGATCCTTGATTATGCTAAAAATAGAAATGCCGACTTAATTATCATCGGCAGTAGAGGACTAAGCACTTTTAAAGAAATTTTCCTTGGAAGTGTTAGTCATAATATTGTCCAGCATTCTCATTGTCCTGTCCTTGTGGCAAAATAATAAAGTAAGCGAACAACCTCATTTGAACTTAGAGGTTGTTTTTTTCTTGTCATTTTAATGATTTCTTTTGAAAGTAATATCAGTTAACACGCTCGTACTATATACTATAGGTAGAGTCAGATTTATAAATGTAATTGCGCGAGGGGGAAGATTACGATATGGAAGAAATAAGCTTTGATCTCGTTGGGAAAGTATTAGAGGAAGATATTGTTTCAGAGTTTGATTTGTTGTTGTTAAAAAAAGGTTCTATTTTAACAGAAATAAACATCCTACTTCTAAAAAAACATAATTATAAGCAAATTAATGTTTCTGAGGATGTTTCATTTAAAAATTTATACATAAAACATATCAATCATATTGAACATTTATTTACAAATTTAGAAGAAAAAAAGAACGTCAACATTAAATATTGGTTTGAAGAAGATCAAAAGATTGTTAGAACTGTTCAAAAAAATGATTTCTTCTTAGATCAAATGTATAAAATTAAAAGCGATCAATCGCTATTTCGTCATAGCGTCAATGTAGGCCTGCTTTCTTTTTTTCTTGGAAAGTTATTAAGGTACTCTTATAAAAATAAGTTACTTCTTTGGAAAGTTGGTTTATTACATGACATCGGGAAATTAAAACTCAGACGGGAATTGTTGACGAAGTCAGAAAAGGATCTTACTGAAGAAGAGTTTCATGAGTATAAGCGACACCCTGAAACAGGCTGGAGTATGTTAAATGAGATGAAGGGTGTAAACGCCACAATGTTAAATGGAGCTAGGTCCCATCATGAACGCATTGATGGTTCAGGGTACCCTAGAGGGATAAAGATTAAGTATTTACCTATTATGGTGCAGATTGTTTCAGTTGCAAATAAAATCGATAAGATATTAATGACAAATGATAATGTATTTTACTTAGTAAATACACTAATTGAAGAAACACGAGCAAATAAGCTAAACCCAGCTATCGTTATTCCGTTTGTCCGTCATATTCTTAGGAAAAATGTTGGCAAAAAAGTAGTACTTAACGATAAAACAACCGCAGAGATTTTATTTATTTTTGATCAGGAACCATCACAGCCGTTGCTCTACCTAATAGAAACAGATATTTTTATTGATTCGCGAAAATACCATAAACTTAAAATTGTTGATTTTGCATAAAAACCTAAAACACACGATATATCATGCAGAGGCCAGAGGCGGTAAATAAATCCGGCCTCTTTTTTTAATTCATTCTAGATTGTCAATAAGCTTTTCCGCGACTCGCCGATATAAATTGCTCGTACTTACTAATGTAGAGATTAGTAAAACTTGTTCTAAATACTGACGGTCCTTGTCTGCTAACTTTGAGACTTCTTCTTGCACTGCTAATGTTTGCGTGCTGACATCTCTTTCAAAACTTTCAAGATTTTTTTTGTTAAGCTGAAGATAGCTGTTATAGAAGGCCTCTAAGTTAATATTGTCTTTTACAATATTATCATTTATGCCTTGGAGTGTAGTTTTAATGTCATTAATAGACAGAGATCCTTTTAATTGAAAAATTAAGCTAATGATGAGGAGATGATCTTTGGAATACTTCTTATTTTGAATAGGGAAGAACACTTTAGCTTTTGCATAGTTGTTGATCATCGTTTTCGTCAGGATTTTATCAGTATCATTCCGTTTGGTTTCTTGAAATTTATTTTCAAATAGTTGGATAACCTGGTCCATGTAAAGATCGATATTGGGAATGTCTTCGATGGAGAGTGTGTTTTCTAGTCCAAGTTGATCAATAATATCGTTTATATTTTTCATATGCAACACCTCAAATTTTATTTATCTAGCTCCAAGACACATCGGCTGAGTTACTTCATTAAAGGTTTAGCGACAAGTAACAGCAGGAGCAGCACCTAGCTTTATTATACTGGATAAAGATTTTTAAGTAAATGTTGACTACTTGGTGTGGTGTGTATATTATTATAAGTAGTTATTAAAACTACTTATGGTCATGAGGGGGATTTTAATGCACACTTATATACGCGAACCGATCAATGGATTAACACATTTAGCAGGGGCGATATTATCGTTTATTGGTTTATTAGCATTAGTTATTAAAGCTTCGATGACAACAGGATCGGCACTGGCAGTTACGGCCGTAATAATATTTGGCATTAGCATGGTGCTACTTTATTCGGCATCAGCAACGTATCATATGGTCATTGCTAAGGGTAAGGTTATTGCTTTTCTGAGACGGATAGATCATTCGATGATTTTCATCCTAATTGCAGGATCCTACACACCTTATTGTTTAATTAGTTTAAAGGGCGTCACGGGATGGACATTTTTTGGAATTGTCAGCTTTCTAGCAGTGGCTGGAATTATCTTTAAAATGGTTTGGTTTAACTGTCCGAGATGGCTTTCAACTGGCATCTATATTGCGATGGGATGGTTGGCGATTTTTATTTTTGCTCCATTAGCAGAAAGCTTAACACTTGTAGGCATCTCATTATTAATTGCTGGAGGAGTGTTCTATACACTTGGCGGTGCCATCTACGGATTAAAACCTAAATTTCTAGAATTTAAATACATGGGCTTTCATGAAATATTTCATATTTTCATCTTATTAGGAAGCTTATCTCACTTTCTAAGCGTCTATATGTTTGTTTTGTAGTTCCCACAAGGGTGATAGTTCTCCATGAATATGTCCGCGAGTGGCGGCTTCATGGGGTATTTTTGTGTTTATGTGGTGTCTGACACCATGTGAAGTTTGCACAATCTAGTTAAATTTGTTAAAAAACCAAAGTTAGTTTTGGTGTTAATATCGACTAGTGTTATAATAATGAATGTAAAATTACGTTATTTGGAGGCAATATGTTAACTTTTGAACAAAAACTTACAATAATTGAATCGTACCCGGAATTAAAACGTCACGATGTATCGCTAAATCGTGTTAACTTTCATTTTGAGGGAAGTAGTAGTGATAAAATGAATGTCGTTTATCACTTACATCCGAATGGAAATGGTTTTGTTTATGCTGGAAAATTAAAGGTTCCAAAAAAAGATCCTAAAGGGATGTTAAATATCCGCGATTTTTCAGAAGAAGATTTACGCTCAATCATTGAACGCTCGCTTGAATCACTTTTACCAAATGCTATCGAAGAAGAGACAGATCAATTTGAAGAAGAGTTGTGGATGAATAAGGAAAATTTATCACTGACTGTAATTAATGAAAAGGATATGTGGAACGTCTACGCTGGTGAGACTCTTGATGGAACGTTTCCTTCTTATAATGAAGCAAAGCAATATTTACTTGAAGAAGGTTTTAAACCAGGACGCTGCTGGGTCTAACAAGAAAACCAGCTATGAAGTAACTCAAGGATGTGTCTTGAAGCTAGACAGAAAAAAGAAGAGGTGGTCAACGTAATGTGACCATCTCTTCCTGCCTTACCCATTCCTTAGTCTTACTTACAATTGGGGCCGAATCGATTACTTATTTCCACACTAACACCTCATTCAGTCATGTTGAAAACATTCTTGAAATTCTGGTTTCTGTGTGAACAAAACACCACATATTGTATATCAACATCAACTAGTGATGGAATTGGGTTGTGAGGTACATTTCTGCCCCTCAAATAATATGATGTCTCAAACAAAACAAAATATGAGATCCATTAATTGGTAAAAAATAAACCGATAAATAATCCAAAAAGAGGTTACATCAAAATGAATAATTTTAACAGCTTACGATTAAGTGAAGAAATTAGTAGAGCTCTGACAAGCTTAAATTATCTGAAACTTACAGAAGTACAAGCTCAAGTTGTCCCAGCGGCACTTCAAAAAAAAGATCTCGTCGTTAAATCCCAAACAGGAAGTGGCAAGACCGCAGCATTTGGCATTCCTATTTGTGAATTGGTGGAGTGGGATGAAAATAGACCCCAGGCTCTGATTTTGACACCAACAAGGGAGCTTGCCGTGCAAGTAAAACAGGATATAACAAACATTGGCAGATTTAAACGTATTAAAGCTACTGCAGTGTATGGAAAATCCTCTTTTGATAAACAGAAAATAGAGCTAAAGCAAAAATCTCACGTTGTTGTAGGAACACCTGGACGCGTGCTTGACCATATTGAAAAAAAGACACTTTTATTAGATAAGGTAAAATATCTTATTATTGATGAAGCAGATGAGATGCTTAATATGGGCTTTATTGAACAAGTAGAAGCGATCATTAACGAGGTTCCCAAAGACAGAGTGACAATGCTGTTTTCTGCAACAATACCAGAACATATTAAAAAACTTAGTGTTAAATATATGCAGGATCCAGTTCATATTGAAATTAAAGCAACAGGGATTACGACAGAAAAAATTGATCATTTTATTATTGAAGTATCCGACGAGAATAAGTTTGCGCTACTTAGAAATGTGACAATTACAGAAAATCCAGATAGTTGCATTATTTTTTGTCGTACCCATGAGCAAGTTGAATCTGTCATTACTGAATTGAATAAATTTGATTATCCTTGTGATAAAATCCATGGTGGAATGTATCAGGATGACCGTTTTGCAGTAATGAGTGATTTTAAAAGAGGGGAATTTATTTATTTAGTAGCAACGGATGTTGCTGCCAGGGGAATTGATATTGAAAACATCAGCCATGTCATCAATTATGACTTACCTTTAGAACGGGAAAGTTATGTTCATCGTACCGGTAGAACTGGAAGAGCGGGGAAGACAGGAAAAGCAATAACATTTATAACCCCTAATGAAGAGAGAAAGCTAGCAGAAATAGAAGAATATATAGGTTTTAAAATACAAAAAATCGATCCGCCTACGCCCGAGGCAGTTGAGAGCGGGAAAGCAGCTTTCGAAGCGAAACTAACCGCCCGTCCGACGATAAAAAAAGATAAAAGTGAAGTGTTGAATAAAGAAATTTTGAAGTTGTATTTTAACGGGGGAAAGAAAAAGAAGTTAAGAGCTGTTGATTTCGTTGGTACAATTGCCAAGTTAGAAGGAGTAACAGCAGATGACATTGGCATTATTGAAATTCAAGATAATGTTACCTATGTTGATATTTTAAATGGCAAAGGTCCGCTAGTTTTAGCAGAAATGAAAACAACAACAGTCAAGGGGAAGTTGTTAAAAGTACATAAAGCGAATAAATAACTATTTTTAGGAGGGAGCAATAATGATTTATCATATTATCAGATTCGTGGTGGGGATGATCATCCGCGTTAAGTACCGGGTAACGATTATAGGCAAGGAAAATATTCCCGAGGGTGGTGTCATTCTAGCAATGAATCATCAAGATTTCTGGGATCCCTTAATAGTTGGGACGAATACACCGAGAAAGCTTCATATTATGGCGAAAGAAAGTTTATTTAAAAATAAATTATTAGCTTGGACGATTACAGAAATGGGAGCATTTCCAATTAATCGTGAAAAGGCAGATATTAAATCTCTGAAGCATACATTGAAAATTATCAAAGCAGGAAAGTTATTTTCTCTCTTTATCGAGGGTTCCAGAAGTAAAACAGGAGAAATGCAGGAACCAAAAAAAGGTGTTGGTTTTATCGTTGC
The DNA here is from genome assembly GCA_031761875.1 of Bacillaceae bacterium IKA-2. Taxonomy (GTDB): domain Bacteria; phylum Bacillota; class Bacilli; order Bacillales; family Anaerobacillaceae; genus Anaerobacillus. The sequence goes on from CP134492.1 coordinate 1,995,360, forward strand.
TAAAAGTGGAGCTCCAGTCGTTCCAACTTATATTTATGGGACGACAAATAAAAAGTGGTTTAGTAAAGCCGGAGTAATTTTCGGTGAGCCAATTGCGTTCGATGGAGAAACTGATTATGAAAAGATTGCCAATGCAATAGCGGAGTCAATTAAAAGATTAAAAGATAGAGTTTCTACCACTTAAAATTGTCAGTTAGTTTAACAAGTCAAAAATAATTTTAAAAAGCCGAATGAAAAGATTAAGTAGTTCAGTTAACGTTTAGAAACATTAGAAACAACACAAAAAACCGAGTATGAAATCTCATAGATTTCATACTCGGTTTTTTTTTGGTATATGAGTAAAACTGGCAGTTTGAAAATTCTATAGTAGCTAAGCAGATGTGTCTGTTAAGCTTTTTTGTCTTTTTCCTTATAATCTTCACTATCCATATCTTGATCTTCATCCTTGTTTTGATCTTTGAGAAACCATAATGGTTCTAGGTTATCAACTTCGCCATTATAGTTAATTAGCACCTCTTGGCCTGCTTTTATATCTGTATAAGCATAGTATTCAAACGTGTGGTTCGTAAAATTAATATCATAAGTGGCATTGGGTGTATAGGAATGGTTAAACAGCATCCCATAGCCTAAGACGACAGCGGAATGATTTTTACCATATTCATAGACATAATCAGCTAGTGCAGTTTCTTCGATTAATATATGCTCCTCATTAGGATAAGGAACGACCGGTGCGACATGAAATAACACGCCTTTTTTGATATCTTCTGACGCGAATACACCTCGATTAAATTCTCCGGTAGTTAGTGTAGAAGTTTTTACCTCAATCATTTACATCACCTTCATATTCTATTTAATAAAAAAAATTTAAAAAAATTAATTTTGTGAAATCCAAAAAGTTTGGTCAACTAAGCAATTATTATAACATATGGAACTTAAGGTGGGGAAATCCTTTTAAAGCTAAATCAATCAATGTATTATTGAAGATATAAGTGTTTATCGAAAATGACCGGGTGAATTCCACTCATGTCTGGAGTAACGAGTGTCCTTCACCCCCATGTGAATAAATTTCATCATGCAGATTCTGCACCACTAGCATGCTACATATAGTTGAATTATCATTTTCAACATATGTAGCTTGATATAGCTAATATATTGGTATTATGAAATTCATTCCATTAATTACATAAAAAAAAAAGAAGTTAGAGAGGTGTTTTATTATGAATGATTTAGCTCTTGATTCAACGATGTTGATGTTAATTTTACCGGTTGCTGTTATTCAACTGATTTTAGTAATTGTTGCTTTAATTGACTGGGTGCGGACAGAGGAAACAAACGGACCTAAGTGGATGTGGTTATTGATTATTTTGCTTGTTAGTTTATTTGGACCTATTTTATATTTCATTATTGGAAGGAAGAATAGTTAATGCCGATACTAGCAGTTGATCACTTAAGTAAATCATTTAACGGAAATCTAGTTGTAAAGGAAGCGACATTTCAGTTTGAGCAAGGTCGCTGCGTTGCCTTACTCGGCCCAAATGGCGCTGGAAAAACAACAATTTTAAAAATGCTTGCAGGACTATTAAAACCGACAACTGGAAAAATTCAATATCAAGATGAAAAAGCAAATGCCGACTTACGGAAGTACATTGGTTATTTGCCACAGTATCCTGTATTTCACGATTGGATGACGGGAGCAGAATTTTTGCACTATGTCGGAAAACTTACTCATTTGTCTGACGCCGAGGCAAAACAAAGAACGACTGAATTATTAGAATTAGTAGGAATTGCTGATGCGAAAAAACAAAGGATCGGTAAGTATTCAGGTGGCATGAAGCAAAGACTTGGAATTGCTCAAGCAATTATTCATCGTCCAAAACTACTGCTACTTGATGAACCGGTCTCAGCTCTTGATCCATTTGGACGTCGTGAAGTATTAGAAATGATTAAGAAACTGAAGGAAGATACGACGATTCTTTTTTCAACCCATGTCTTAAACGACGCTGAAGAAGTAAGTGACGATGTAATTATCATTAATAATGGTGAGATTAAAGTAGCAAACAGCCTTGAGCAGTTAAGGAAAGAGCATCAGCAAGCAATGATCTACGTTGAAACAAATGAAGAAGCAAAAAAATATCTAGCAGAATGGACGAAGTGGGAACTTGTAACAGAAATAATTTTTGAAAACAATACGGCTAAAATTACTGTTACTGATTTAGATCGAGCCAAGCTAATCATTTTAAAGGAGATAGTAGAAAAAAATATTCCGATTCAAAAATTTGAGGTTGGCAGAACTACCCTCGAAGACTTATTTATAAAGGTGGTGCGAGGATGAAGCAGTGGCTAACTTTATTTAATAAAGAATTGTTAGAAATGTGGCGTAATTTCAAATGGATCTGGCTACCGCTTGTATTTATTATTTTAGGGATGACTGATCCGCTAACATCTTTTTATATGCCACTAATCATTGATGCAGTTGGTGGTATGCCAGAAGGAACGATTATTCAAATTCCAACCCCCGCAGCTAATGAAGTGTTGTTGATGACTGTAAGTCAATTGAGTACTATTGGAATATTAATTATCGTCCTCGCTTCGATGGGGAGTATTGCAGCTGAGCGAAAAAGTGGTTTAGCGGCAATGATTTTAGTGAAACCAATTCCGATCATAAAGTACGTAACAGCAAAATGGGCAAGTCTTTTACTGATTGGATTTGTTTGTCTTTTCTTAGGTTACATAACTGGTTGGTATTATACTTCAATTCTGTTCGCAACAGTTCCGTTTGAGTTATTTTTACAAAGCTACTTTATTTTTGCGATCTGGTTTACGTTTGTATTAACATTAACTCTTTTCTTTAGTGCTATTTTTAAAGTTGGCGGAATTGCTGGATTTTTAACACTTACAACAGTAGTCGGTCTGTCAATTTTAACTAATGTATTTGGTGACTTTATGGTTTGGAGTCCGGCGCAATTAACCGATAGTGTTGCGAGTCTGATCATGGTTGGTCATCTGGGTGAGAGTTTTTGGTTATCGGTTACTGCCACTGTTCTGTTAGTTATAGCGATGTTAACCGGTGCTGCAAAGATCTTTGAAAATAAAGAATTGGAGTAGATAGACTGATTTATTCCGTTGAAGTGTCATCCTGAAATAAAAAATAATCGTTTAAACAAAATAAATCTCTGCAAGGCTTTTTTCATATCATCATGATTAGCCCCTAACCAAAGGTACATTAAGATGATAAATAGCAGATTCTATGTTAAATTATCAGAAGGCAACTTTAGGGGGACTTAGCATGGATTTTCTAGTAACATCATGGGAGTATATACTTGTGTTTCTCATAGCGGCGATACCGGTTGTCGAAATTGCCGTTGTGATTCCAGTAGCTTTGGTTAAAGGTTTAAATCCAATATTAGTCGGTATTTTCGCTTTTTTAGGTAACCTAGCGACTGTCTATTTACTGATTGTCTTTTTTGAGAAATATCAACTGTGGCGTGAAAAAAGAAGGCGAAAGCCTAAAAAGAGAAGTAAACGAGCCGTAGAAATTTGGAATAAATATGGCCTTCCAGGTCTTTCGATATCAGCTCCAATACTGATAGGATCGCATATTGCAGTCATTATAGCACTTGCATTTGGCGCAAAAAAAATCCTGACAATATTTTGGATGACAATTAGTCTTGGTTTATGGGCAATAGCATTTACTATTGGGTCATATTACGGGGTTGAATGGCTGATAGGGTAAAGAACAAGTCATTTATCCTTAAAGAGAGCCACTGCCGCAGTTATATTCAATAATTGCTGAAATCCTATTTTAAAAGAGTCGTTATGACGCTTAATTAAAAAAATATCGACAGCAACATTCTAAATGCCATCATTTAATTAGATTCAGATTCTAATTCAAATGATGGCATTTTTAAAAATCACCTGTGTCCTATCTTAATTACCATTTTCAAATAAAGGTGAATATACGATTATTATCGAATAATACCATAATATAACAAATTACTAACTCTGATATTTAGGTTGGTAAAGAGGAAGATTAACTTATAATTTTGAGAGGATGATGAATATGCTTAAGAAAGATCAAACAGCATTTGTTTTAGTTGATGTCCAGGGGAAATTAGCGGAAATGGTCTATGAAAGTGAGTTTATGATTGCAAATTTAAAAAAGTTGATTCAAGGCTTGAAAATTCTAGAGATCCCAATTATCTGGCTAGAACAGTATCCAGTGGGATTGGGGGCAACAACTGAAAAGATCTCTCAATACTTAACGGACCAACTACCAATTCAGAAAATGACTTTTAATGGTTGTAAAAGTGAGGCATTTAGAGATGCTGTAAAAGCAACGGAACGTAGCCAAATGCTAGTAGCTGGGATCGAAGCCCACATTTGTGTTTACCAAACAGCATTTGGGTTAAAAAGCATGGGTTATGAGGTTGAAGTGTGTAAAGATGCGGTATCTTCACGAACGTTAGCTAACAAAGAAATTGGTTTTGAAAAAATTAAAGCTGCTGGAATTGCCCAGACTGGCGTTGAAACAGCTTTATTTGAGCTAATGGAAATAGCAGAAGGAGATCAGTTTAAACAAATAATTAAATTGCTTAAATAATGGAATGAATTTCATAATGCAGATTCCGCGCCACGGGGATACTGCATCTAGTTTTTTTTCAATCTATTTTTCCTCGATCCAGCACTGTTTTTAGAGAATTTACCGATTTATCATCATATTTCACAGTAGGGGTAGTTTTTACTTTTTAAATATTAGTTTTTTTGAACTATTCATAGTATTATATTATTAGAGTTCCGAAATAAATAATAAAGGGGATAGCTATTTATGGCAAAAAAAACATTTAGAAGTGAAGTTCCTGTTGAATTAACTTGGAATTTAGAAGACTTATTTGCATCAACAGAAGCATGGGAAAAAGAACTAAGTGCTGTACAAGCAGATATTCCTATGGTTACGCAGTACAAAGGAAGACTTAAAGAAGGGGCACAGGTTTTATTAGATTGCTTAAATGCTCAAGAAGAACTATACAAACGCTTCGTACTAGTTGCTACATATGCACAATTAAAGCAAACAGAAGATGGAACAAATCCAGAGTCTCAAGGTAATTCATCAAGAACGGGAGCGGTTCTTGCAGCTGGAGAAGCGGCACTTTCCTTTATTGAATCGGAAATCCTTGCATTACCCTATGGAACGATTGAAAAGTACATAAACGAAAACAAAGGCTTAGCGGATTTTCGTATCATGCTAGATGAACTACTAGAAAGAAAACCACATACATTAAGTCCTGAAACGGAAGAAACCTTAGCGGCTTTAGGTCAGGTTCTTTCATCACCATATACAATATATGAAACAAGTAAATCGTCGGATATGGATTTCCCATCCTTTAAAGATGATGCGGGGAATGAACTACCGTTAACGTTTGCTTTGTTTGAAGGCCGTTATGAATTATCAGCAAATGTTGACGTGCGTCGGAACGCTTTTGAAGCTTTTACACATACGTTAAAGCAATATAAAAATACGTTTGCAACTAATTATTCAACAGAGGTAAAAAAACAAGTGGTTTTATCTCGTCAACGTAAATATGAAAGCGTTACGCATATGTTGCTTCAACCACAACAAGTGACTTTAGAAATGTATCACAATCAATTAGACATTATTCAAAAAGAGTTAGCTCCACACATGAGACGTTTTGCTAAGTTAAAAAAACGTGTCCTCGGTTTAGACAAAATGATGTTTTGTGATTTAAATGCGCCGTTAGATCCAGAATTTAATCCTTCGATATCGTATGAAGAGGCTTCAGAAACAGTTTTGAAATCATTAGAGGTAATGGGTCCTGATTATCATGATGTAATGAAAAAAGCATTAACTGAACGGTGGGTTGACTTAGCCGAAAACGTCGGAAAGGCAACAGGTGCTTTTTGTTCTAGTCCATACGGCGTTCATCCGTTTATTTTAATAACATGGACAGATATGATGAGAGGTGCATTCACTCTTACTCATGAATTAGGACATGCAGGTCACTTTTATTTTGCAGGTAGTCACCAACGTTACGTTAATACGCGTCCTTCTCTTTACTTCATTGAAGCGCCATCAACGATTAACGAATTGTTACTCAGTCAGCATTTATTAAAAACAACCGAAGATACGCGCATGAAGCGATGGTTATTATTGCAATCGTTAGGCACGTACTATCACAATTTTGTAACTCATTTATTAGAAGCTGAATTACAGCGCCGCGTTTATACGTTAGCTGAAGCTGGAAAACCAATTACTGCAGTGGTACTTTGCGAACAGAAGAAAGAACTTCTTGAGAACTTCTGGGGAGATACAGTGGAAATTGATGAAGGAGCAAGCCTTACATGGATGCGCCAACCTCATTATTACATGGGCTTATATCCGTATACGTATTCTGCTGGACTTACAGCATCAACAGCTGTTGCACAGTTAATTGCCGAAGAAGGTCAACCAGCTGTTGATCGTTGGTTAGAAGTATTAAAAGCGGGTGGGACGATGAAGCCACTTGATTTAATGAAGCATGCTGGTGTTGATATGTCTACACCAGACCCGCTTCGTAAAGCAGTTGCATACGTCGGCTCGTTAATAGATGATTTAGAAAAAAGCTACGAGTAAAAAAATCAAAATAGAGATAGAGATAGTCTAAATAGTGGATATCTCTGTCTTGGTTTTGTTTTTTAATGCTTGAATCAGCACTAGTGAATTTGATAATATTGGTCTATTTCAAAGAAAAAGAGGTATCAAATGTTAAGCTTACGGATAAAAATTTTAAGTGGTTTCGGTATTATTCTTTTATTACTTTTGATCGTATCATCGTATAGTATCTTTAATAACACGAAAATAAATAGTAATGTTGAACAAATGATTGAAAATGATCTGCAAAGATTAGCAACTAGTGATTTTTTAGCTATTAATATGGCTGAAAGGTTAGCCTTAGTAAGGGGTTATATTCTTATTGGAGACAAAGACTATAAGCAGCGTTATATGGAGCTTACTGAAGAGAGTGCTGCGATCGAAAAACAGCTCTTAGCGCTTACTGATAATGAAACAATTCACGATTTAATTGAAAAAAGTCAAAGATGGGATCTTTTGATTATTGAAAGAATAATTCCAATGTATGAAGAAAACGGAAGAGATACTGCTGTCATGAGTATTCAGTATCAAGTTGATCCATTAGCAGAGGAAGTCATTGAAGGATACCGGCTTTTAGCTAAATCAGGGCAAGACGAAATTATTAGTAATGGCAGAGAGATCATTAAGAATGGGCATAATCTAGTTATTTTTAATATCATTGCCACATTAATTGCGATCATATTATCCGTTGTTGTTGCAATGGTTACTGCTGGGAAAATTGTAAATCCAATTTTAGCTGTTGTTAGTAGAGTTGAGCAAATAGCTAAAGGTGATTTGACAGGCAATACAATCGAAAATCATCCAAATGATGAGTTAGGACGTCTGACAGCATCAACAAATGATATGGCATGTAACCTTCGCAACTTACTTACACAAACGACAAATACATCTGATCAAGTTGCGGCTGCATCAGAACAATTAACGGCAAACTCAGAGCAAACAACAATAGCTACAAAGCAAATTGTTGCGACAATTCAGGAGGTTGCCCGAGGAGCAGATACAACAGTTAATGGAACAAAAGAAAGCGCTCGTGCTATGGAAGAAATGACAATGGGTATTCAAAGAATTGCAGAATCTTCCTCAATTGTTTCCGAAAGCTCTTTTGAAGCAACAAAAGAAGCAGAGGAAGGAAATAAGTCATTACACCGTGTTATTGAACAAATGAAGACAATTAGTGATGCTGTTAAAGAAGCGACAACAATTATCGGCAGATTAGGAGAACGATCTTCAGAAATCGGAAGTATCGTAGGAGTGATTACAAATATTTCAAAGCAAACAAATTTATTAGCGTTAAATGCTGCAATTGAAGCGGCTCGCGCCGGAGAACATGGCAAAGGTTTTGCTGTTGTTGCCGATGAAGTTCGTAAACTTGCCGAAGGATCACAAAAGTCTGCTGCTCAAATATCATTAGTTATTCAAGAAATACAAGATGAAACAACTTTTGCTGTTAAAACAATGGACAATGGTAGCAAGGAAGTTGAGTCAGGGATTCAGGTTGTCGAAGAAACTGGCTTAGCATTTGAAAAAATATTAGCAGCCATTCAAAATGTTTCAACTCAAATTCAAGAGGTTTCTGCAACAGCTGAAGAAATGTCAGCAAGTTCAGAACAAGTTAGTGCCTCTGTAGATGAAATGGCTCATGTTGCGATTGAAACTTCGGAGAGTTTTCAAACTGTAGCATCAGGGGCTGAACAACAATTATTTTCTATGGAAGAAATTAAAACATCGGCAAGTAGCTTAAGTACCTTAGCTCAAGAATTACAAGATGAAATTCGTAAGTTTAAGCTCTAAATGTCAACAAAAAAACAGCCGCATGATCAATAGTAGCTGTTTTTTTGTTTGAAAAATAACAGATTTCCCTCTCCGACAAGGCCCACTGCTTTAGCTCTGAGCTTTGTCAGCAAGTATTATTGTCCTCAAAATTAACTAAGATTGTCACTATCATGCAAAGTGTTTCTTTATGTTATTTTAAACTTTTTTCGAAAATAACTGTAGAATACGGCGGGAGGAATACGGCGTCATTCCGAACAGAATACCCATCTTTAGAAGCAAAGATGACTTCACCCTCAGGACTATCGAGAGCAATTTCGAGATCATTTTTTGTAAGGTTGTGAATGATATGAAACTCTTCATCATTGTATATACGTTTAAAAGCGAGACTTCCTTGTTCCCTAATTGGAGATTCAGCAATAATTCCAAATAGTAAAGTAGGTTGAGATCGGCGAAGGTAAATCATTTTTTTATAGTGATGTAGTAACGAATTTTTATCGTCAAGCTGTGTTTCAACAGACGGGGCATCTGGATCAATATTAAATTTTGGCTTAATCCATGTTGTTTGGCCACCATTTTTGTTTTCATACCAAAGCATCGGCTCGCGAATATGCTCATCTGGCTTTGTGCCTTGCATCCCAATTTCTTCACCATAATAAATGAATGGGCTTCCTGGTAAAGTTAGTAAAAGTGAGGCAGCCATTTTTGCTTGTTCGTCATTTCCTCTTAATTCACTCATAATACGATTCATATCATGATTCGTAATAAAAGTTGAATCGACAAAATCACTAGAATACCTTTCAAACTGACTAAGAGTGCGAATTAATTTGCTAACAACAGATCCGCCCCGCTCTGATCTAGCCGCTTTTAAGATATCCTCTGCTAAATCAAAGTTAAATGTTGAGTGAAGACCGTCTTCTAAATAGGGACCTGCAACTTGAGGAAGATCCCAAACTTCACCAACAAGAAACACGTCTGGGTTGACTTTTTCCATAGCAGTCCGGAACTCACTCCACCAAATTAAATTTTCCGATTTATCTTTCGGGAAGATATGCTTAGCCGCATCTAAACGAAATCCGTCGACACCTATCTCATCTAACCAAAATTCGCCAAAGTTGATGACTTCTTGGCGAACTTCTGGAGTGTAAAAGTTAAAGTCTGGCATCCCGCCCCAAAACACACTGAAATAATTGTTTGGTGCTTTTCCATGCCAAAACGACTTTCCATCATTAAAGCTTCAATAACAGCTGGAAAAGGAATCCCTTCCCTTTGGGAAATAATACTAATTAATAGCTGTGTTGGGATCATTTCATAATGAAAGGTACTAACAGCGACGTAAAGAGATGGTAGTAATAGCGCTAGTAAAAAAGAAAAATATCTGATCAATCGTATAAAACTTCCCATCAAAAATGGTTGATAATAGTCTTCACTCATAGAAAGGAAGTCACTAAATATTGTCGGAGCAGTAAGGATAAAAGGGCTTCCGTCAACAAACAAGGCAAATTTCCCCGAAATCAAGTGGGCAGCGACAACATCAGGCCTTTCACTGTTATACACTAATGGAAAAGGGGTAAATGATTTATCTTCTACAAATTCTTCTAAAATTCCTGAATCAAATAGAGCATTAGTTTTAACATCGCCAATTCTTTTTCGAATTTCTTCTAAAATTTTTAGGTTGATAATACCATCTACGTAAGCGAGATAAACTCGTGTAGATGTTTCTTTACCAATTGTATAAGATTGAAAACGCAGTGCTGGATTTTTTATTTTTTTCCGAATTAAGCTTATATTGGTTTCAATGTCTTCAATAAAGCCATCTTTAGGACCGCGAACGACCGTTTGGGTACTGGGTTCTTCTATGGCGCGTTTTCCAGTGGCTTGTATTTGAATCGATAAAATTAGCTTCATTCCTTCAATAAAAATACAGGCATAACCGTTTATTATATTTTCAATAGTTTGCAACTCAAATTCGATGAAGCTGTGTTGAGATCCTGAAAAAGTCTCTCTTCCAAAATTTTTCCATTCAGATTCTGAGGTAATGTTATCTTTTTTAACAGCGGTATTTAAGATCGGGTCTAACACCTTACTTGTTACTGCCTGCCAATCAGTCATGGTCGTTAAATAACAAAGTATACCTTTTCGCTGCCCGATCTGAATGTCTTCGATCATTAAATCAGCAGTATCTCCAAAGATTTCTTCAATTCGCTGCTTGATTTCATGTAAATTTTCACTAAATGGTTTTAAAGTATTTTTCTGCTTCGGTAATAAGTCTTTAAGAGGAGAACTGTCTTTTGAAAGATCTTTTTTTGACCGCTTTTTAAACATCGCTTTCCCTACTTTTTTGTTGTTTTTTCTTCCATAAAACAATAACTGCTAAAATTCCGGGAATCCCAATTTGTAATGGCATATGCATATACATTGGTACAAATCGTAATCCTTCTTCAAGATGTTCTGCATAGTTCGAAGCAATTAAAATTGAGAATATCGCAATCAATATCCCCATAGGTATTGAAAAATAGCGATATGGAGTCTTAAAAACATATTCCAGCCCTTTTAATCCACCATAAAAAAATAAGCTTACTTTAATGAAAATACCTAACATCATCACGAAAATAATCAGGGAATCAATCCGCTCAACGAACTCAGCAAAAGAAATTTCTCTTGCGGCGGTTAAAAGCGGAAAGGCTGCTCTTTCTGATAAATTAATGCCTAACACAGATAATTTAATTATTTTTATCAATGCTAATAATATGCCCGCAGTTATTACAGCCCCCACACTTACTTTTGATACATGCTCAAATTTAGTAGAAATTGCCATGATCATTGTAAGTACGATTGCTTCTCCAAATGGAAAGCCGATGAGTCCAGGGAAAATGGCTTCAAAAATGGGTGCAAACCCTTCCGCCAAAATAGGTTTGAGGTTAGCAGCGTTAATTTCACCGCCAGCAAAGAGAAAGATGCAGGTCAGTAATAGAAAAATAACGATGTAGGGTATAAATGCTTCAACGGTTCTGCCAATAACTTCCGGCCCTAAGTAAACGACATAAGCAACAACAAACATAAATGTAAGTGCTAACACTGCGATAGGGGTATTGGGATAAATATATGTAATAAGCAATTCCAAAAAGTCTCGTAATACTCGAGAAGCAATGTAAAAAAAATAAGTGATATAAATGAAGGAAATGATAATAGCTACAATCCTCCCAAATATTTGTCCGATGATTTCAAATAAATTCTTACCTTCATCATAGGATAGAATGAAAGAATAAATATAAATGATAAGAGCGCCAATGACGCTTGCAATTAAAATCGCGATCCAGGCGTCTTGCTTGGCTTCTTTTGCGACGCCAACAACAACTGCTGAACCAATCTGAAAAATAATGATAAGAACAAATAGTTGAAATAGGCTTATTTTTTCTACTAGTTCTTTTTTCACAGCGCCCCTCCTCTGTAAATCACTGGGGTTTCCGCCGTCGATAATCGACAGTGATTGCAAAAATCAAGCCAAATATAAAGGCAAAAATGAGATAATTGCTCCCAATACTTTCATCAGCATCAAAGATCATTTTTAGTGCTTTCGAAAATGAAACGCCATATAGTAACATATCAATAACCAAACTTAGTAATAATAAGAAGGTAGCAATAATCATTGATCCCAATGTAACCATCAGTTCAACCTCCAAGTAGTAACTGTTTTGCTTATTAGAATAAGCTTAACTGGGAAATTTATGCCCTCGTCGTTTCAATTCCATTAAACGGTTATCATTTAATTAAATAATGAGAGAGTATCAGGTTGTAAAGAAGAAAAAGTATTATGACCATTTTCATACTGATAATTAATTACATCGGAAGATTCAATAATAATACTTAATGAACCGTTAACTACTTTTGCACAGATCAATAATGGTTGATTATGAATATTTTTAAAAGTGAAATCAGCACCAAACCAGCTAACGTTTGCGTCGCGTCCCGGTGGAACATAAGGAACGCTCCTGCTATGTGAATAACGTTGCAATATTTGAACACCTGCTTGATCAACCGCATTAAACAATGTCGTTGAAACTTGACAAATCCCACCCCCGAAGTCGCTATATACTTTGCCTTTAATAAATACAGGTGCAGGTAAATACCCCTTCTCTAATGTACGTTTTCCGACAACTTCATTAAAAGAAAACACTTCCCCTGGAAATACGACGTGATTATTAATAGCTTCGACAGCAATGGCAATATTTTGTGCCCTTGCTTCTTTTCTTGGATTAAAGTATGTAATGTACTGACCGATTTTTTTTACATGAATACTAGCCAGTAATTCGCTATCTACTTTAGGATACTGAGGTAATAAAGGTACTGCTATTTTTAAAGGACCACTACTAAAAAAATAAGTATAAAAATCCTCGGTAAATTTTTCCTTGTTCAGTTTATAACCAATTTCATCAGGCACAATAACCCCATGATTATTTAATGTTGCATTTAGAGGAGTTTTATATGTTTGTTCAGCTATTTTTTCAGTAAATCGCTTAAATTTTTCGTCATCAATTTGTTCATATCCAAGTAGGGATACGAACTCAGATCGATTCACGGAAGCGATCGTTTCGCCTTCGAAAGTTACAGTGAAATTATTGAAAGTTGAAAGCACTTGTACAAGAAGGAACAGAATCGTGTAACACGAAAAGTTCATAATGATAGATACCTCCTAAGTTTAGTATGAGTAAAGGGAGGGAGTTTCATGTGAGAAACCTACCCTGAAGTGGTTTTTCTTTCAAATTGAAAAAACACGAACCCAAGCGTTTTTTTTTTAATTACAGAAACAATTACTGTTAAATAAACACAAATACATTTAGTGGTATATCTACAAAATAAAGTCTAGAATAAAAAAAATAAACAAACAAACTCTAAAATCGGGTAAAGAAACTATAAAATCGATTACCTATAAGATCGCGACTTTAGGCATTGGAAGAAATAATAGACCATAGATGATGTAAAATAAACAGTTTTAAGGAGGTTGGAATAAATATGGCAGAAATCACAGTTAATAAAGTTCTTGATGCAAAAGGGTTAGCTTGCCCAATGCCAATTATTAAAACAAAAAAAGAAATTCAAACGCTTGAGCCTGGGCAGATCATTGAAATTCAAGCAACAGACAAAGGTTCCAAAGCAGACCTTGAAGCATGGGCAAAAGCAACGGGCAATCAGTATATAGGTATGATTGAAGATGGTGATGTCCTAAAGCATTACCTCCGAAAGGCGGATCCCGCTGAACTAAAAGAAGAAACGATGCACCCTCATGTCGTAACGATTGATGAACTTCAAGAAAAGGTAAACGGAGATGAAAAAATTACAATATTAGATGTTCGGGAATCGGCAGAATATGCTTTTGGCCATATTGACGGTGCAAAATCAATACCTTTAGGAGAACTTGAAGAACGATTTGAGGAACTTGAAAAAGATAGCGATATCCATGTTATTTGCCGCTCAGCTTCAAGAAGTGATGTAGCTGCACAACAATTGACTGAAAAAGGTTATACGACAAAAAACGTTTTAGGTGGAATGAAAGACTGGAAAGGTTCGCTAAATAAACTTAATTAATTGGAGGTAAATCTCATGACAAAACGATTAGCAATTATTGCAAGTAATGGTGGATTATTTGATGCATATAAAGTATTTAATATTGCAACAGCAGCAGCTGCAACTGATATAGAAGTAGGGATCTTTTTTACTTTTGAAGGTTTAAATTTAATTCATAAACAAGCCTATGGTAATTTGGAAATGCCAAAAGGAAAAGAACATTTTGCCGAAGGATTTAAAAATGCAAACGTGCCAAGTATTCCAGAATTAGTTGACATGGTCGTAGAGATGGACGTTAAAATTATCGCATGTCAAATGACGATGGATGTTATGTCTTTGAAGAAGGAAGATTTTATTGACGGTATTGATGTAGGTGGTGCAGTCGCATTTTTAGATTTTGCAAATGATGCCAATATCACACTTACATTTTAAGGGAAAATACGGGGGGATAAATAATTATGGTAGAAGCGACAGCTATTAAAAGTATTTCTGCAAAAGAAATGACAAGAAAAGTAATCAATCATGAGCGGCTGTTTATTTTAGATGTAAGAAATGAAAATGATTTTGATGATTGGAAAATTGAAGGTAAAGACGTTCATATTATTAATAAGCCATATTTTGAATTATTAGAAGGCCTTGAACCAATTATTGAAAAGCTTCCAAACAATGAACCAATTTATGTTGTTTGTGCAAAAACCGGTTCATCAGAGTATATAGCTGAGGAAATCGTTAAGGCTGGCTTTACAAATGTTTATTATTTGGACGGTGGAATGAAAAGTTGGAGTGAATATTCAGAACCGATTAAGATTGGGGATCTAAGTAATGGATCTATATTCCAATTTGTTAGGATAGGGAAAGGTTGTTTATCCTAGATTATTGAATCAGATGGAAAAGCGATTATCGTTGATACAAGTCGAATGATTGAACAGTATGAAAAATTTTTACATGAACATCATCTCAAACTTCTCGGATGTATCGATACACACTTACATGCGGATCATATTTCAGGTGCGAGAGAGCTAACCGATAAATTGGGAGGTACCTATTATTTACCTGAGAAAGATGCGGATGAAGTTACTTTTTCTTATCATAAATTGGAAGATGGTGCCGAAATTACCGTCGGAAATATAACTGTGAAAGTTTTATATTCTCCCGGTCACACAATCGGAAGTACGTCTGTAATCGTTGATAATAAATATTTATTAACAGGGGATATTTTATTTATTGATTCAATCGGTCGACCTGACTTAGCAGGAAAAGCTGAAGATTGGGTGAAAGATTTGCGAAAAACTTTATATGAGCGTTATAAACAAATAGGCGCTGATTTAATCGTTTTACCGGCTCACTTTATGGGTATTAAAGAGATGAATCAAGATGGTAGTGTTTCAAGAAAGCTCGGAACACTTTATAAGGAAAATCACGGTTTAAATATTAGTGATAAAGAGATATTTAGAAAAACTGTTTCAGAAAACTTGCCACCACAACCGAATGCCTATCAAGAAATTCGTCAAACAAATATGGGGAAAATTACTCCGGATGAAGACAAGCAAAGAGAAATGGAAATTGGTCCTAACCGCTGTGCTGTTCGTGAATAAACGGAAAATAATAATATACCTTATTAGAGATTGCCTAAAAGCGCTCTCTAATAAGGTTTTTACAATTCGGATATTTTTCTGTGCGCTTTATATTAAACATTATGTTGACAGTGCAAACGAATGTGTATTACTATATAGATACCGAGAGGGGTATATTAGAAAGTTTTGAGGAGGCTATTATGTTGAAAAAGTTTATTCCTGCTCTCGATTGGATGGCTAATTATAAAAGGACTGATTTAAGTGGAGACTTATCTGCAGGTTTAATCGTAGCGATTATGTTGATTCCACAAGGAATGGCCTATGCAATGTTGGCCGGTCTGCCTCCAGTTATCGGGCTTTATGCTTCAACGATTCCACTATTGATTTATGCCTTATTTGGGACATCTAGACAGTTAGCCGTCGGTCCAGTTGCGATGGTTTCACTATTAGTACTAACTGGGGTATCAACTATAGCTAAACCAGGTTCTGAGGAATATATTGCGCTTGTATTATTGCTCATGTTAATGATTGGTGTTATTCAATTTTTGATGGGTGTTTTCAGATTAGGTTTTTTAGTCAATTTTCTATCACATGCAGTCATTAGTGCATTTACTTCGGCAGCTGCAATCATTATTGGTTTAAGTCAATTAAAACATTTATTAGGAGTGCAATTAGAAGCAGGTAAAGATGTTTTTAAACTAATTTTTGAAGCAATCGTAAGAACATCTGAAATCAACACCATTACATTATCAATTGGTTTAATAAGTATATTAATTCTAATTTTTATGAAGAAAAATGTACCGAAAATACCAGGCCCACTTTTAGTAGTCGTATTAAGTATTATTGTTGTTTATGGGTTAAAACTTGAAAGTTTCGGGGTTAAAATTATCGGTGAGGTTCCAAGTGGCTTACCGTCACTTTCGCTACCTGAAATCAATATGAGTGCTTTAATGGCTTTACTTCCGATTGCAGTGACGATTTCCTTGATTGGATTTATGGAATCTATTGCAATGGCAAAAGCAATAGCTGCAAAAGAAAAGTATAAAATTGTTCCAAACAAAGAGTTAATCGGCTTAGGACTTGCTAATATAGGAGGATCTTTCTTCTCTGGTTATCCAGTAACAGGTGGATTTTCTCGTTCAGCAGTTAATTATCAATCAGGAGCGAAAACACCGCTGGCATCAATCATTACCGCGATTTTAATTTTCTTAACGTTGCTATTTTTTACAGAACTATTTTATTACTTGCCAAATGCTGTTTTAGCGGCAATCATTATGGTTGCGGTTTACGGATTAATTGACATAAAGGAAGCGAAATCTTTATTTAAAGTACGAAGTCTCGATGGCTGGACATGGGTTATTACCTTTGTTGCAACATTTGTGTTAGGAATTGAGATGGGTATTTTAGTAGGTGTTGCATTTTCACTAATTGTTTTTATCGGAAGAAGTGCTTATCCACATGTCGCTGAACTCGGGTTTTTAAAGGAAGAGAACGTTTATCGTAATATTAAACGTTATCCTGATGCTTTAGTAGATGAAAAGGTGATAATCTTTCGTTTTGACGCATCATTATATTTTGCGAATATGACATTTTTTGAAACGAAATTAAGTGAAAGAATTGTCGCAAAACCGAAAACGAAATGGGTGATTTTAGATTTTTCTGGTGTTAATACCATTGATGCTGTTGCCCTACACTCTTTAAAAGAACTTATTGAAACATATAATGAAGCCAGTATCGAGTTTTTGTTTTCTGGAGTAAAAGGTCCAGTGCTTGATTTAATGAAAAAAGCAGGGTTTACAGAAAAAACAACTAAAAAAATCTCATACTTTTCTATTGAACATGCTTTAAAAGAAATCACAGAAAATAAGTAAGGAGAGGTAAACTATGGACTCAATAGGGTTATCAAAAAATAACGAGAAGTTTATTAAGAATAAAAAACAAGATGATCCCAATTATTTTGAAAAACTTAGAAAAGGACAAACGCCAGAATTTTTTGTGTTAGCTTGTAGTGACTCTAGAGTAAGCCCATCTGTGATTACACAAATGCCTCTCGGAGAAATGTTTATTCATCGTAATATAGCGAACCAAGTAAATGCAAATGATGAAAGTTTTTCAACAAGCTTGTATTATGCTCTTGTTCATTTAAAAGTCAAAAAAATTATTATAAAAGGTCATACAGATTGTGGCGGAGTAAATGCTGCATGGAATAATGTTGATGATGTAGAGTTGGGTGGGTGGCTCGGTAAAATTAGAGCGGAGCTTCCAAACAGAGATGATAACGGTGATCTTTCCCTTGATGAATTATCAAAAGAAAATCTCTTAAATCAAATTAAAAATGTAAAGCAGCATCCGATCTATTTAGAATATGGTCATTCCGTTGAGATCCTAGGTGCGCTATTTCATGTAGAATCAGGGGAAATCGAGTGGGTAAGTTTAAATGAAAAAGAAAGTCTAACTGTTAGCAAATAATAGTTTGATAAAGGGTGATTATATGATTATTTTATCGATTGGTGCATTAGTGGGAAGCTATTTCTTATATAAAAATTTTTTCCCTGTATTTGAAAATTGTATAGATCCATACAATATTGAATGCAATGAGGGGACGATGATGGTTGATCTAAGAGACTATCAAAGTTCTGATAAATACCCTATTAAAGGAGCTGTTGTGTTACCTTTTGCCTATTTAAAAAGATATCATGATGATCTCAAGGGGAAAAAACTTTATATTGTTGCACCAGGTTTAGTAGACAGAAACTTAAGTATTAGATTTTTAAAAAATAAGGGCTATGAAGTTATCGGTTACAGCATAGTTAAAGAAAATCAACTAATAACAGATGAATTACAATTTGAAAAGTGTTGTTAGTTATTTTATAACAAAAAAATAGAAAAGAGTTGATCAATCAGTGGACATAGTCATCAACATAGCGCTTTTTGCAGTTGTAATTTGGTTTTTAGCACAACGGTTTATTCCTGCAAAAGGAGTAAAACAAATCACGACTAGCGATTTAAAACCAATGCTAAAAGAAAAAAGTATTCAATTTATTGATGTCCGAACACCAATGGAATATAAATCCAACCATATACGCCAGTTTCAAAATACGCCACTAGCCAACCTAGCACAAAAATATCAGCAATTGTCAAAAGAAAAAGAAGTAGTTCTTATCTGTCAAAGTGGAATGCGAAGTAATAAAGCGAGTAAAAAATTAAAAAAGTATGGATTTACAAAAGTGACAAATGTTAAAGGCGGTATGTCAGCCTGGGTTTGATAGAGTATGTGAATGAAATTCATAATGCAGATTCTGCGCCACCAGGATACTACATCTTGTTGAATTAAAACATTTCCAACTTAGTAAATTGATGTGGCTAGTTTTTGGTATTATGAAATCCATTCATGTCAGCCGAAATTTTAATGGTTGACATTATCCTTTAAACGATTTACAATATACCTATAGTGGTAAAGGTAATTAAGTGAAACTTCGTCAATTAAGACGAAAAAAATTTACTTATAAATATACCCTACCTGGTATTTAAATAAAATGAACGGGGTGAACGAAATGGAAAAAAAGAAAACGACGATCATTTTATTTAGCGGAGACCTTGATAAAGCGCTTGCCGCGTTTATTATCGCAAACGGAGCTGCGGCATACGATCATGAAGTAACGATCTTCTCAACATTTTGGGGCTTAAATGCGTTCCGAAAAGATGAGCAAGTTCCTGTAAAAAAGAATTTACTAGAAAAAATGTTTGGCATGATGATGCCACGCGGCCCAAAAAAACTTGGACTTTCAAAGATGCAGTTTGCAGGTATGGGTCCAAAAATGATCAAGCATGTAATGAAAAAACATAATGCCATGCAATTGCCAGAACTAATTGAAATGGCACAAGAGCAAGGAGTAAAATTAGTCGCCTGTACGATGACGATGGATTTACTAGGCCTTAAAGAAGAAGAATTGATTGATGGTCTTGAATATGCCGGTGTAGCTGCCTACTTAGGCGATGCTGCCGACGGTAATGTTAACTTATTCATCTAAATCAGTGAATTTTATAATACTAATAAACTAGCTAGATCAAGTTAATAGTAACACCAAGTAACGCATAATAGCGGAGAAACTAGATTATGAATATGAATTTCATGCAATTATAATGTATTAAATAGGAGGAATGAAGATGATTAAATCAAATCAAACATTAGATGCAAAAAACTTAGCTTGCCCAATGCCTATCGTCAAAACAAAAAAAATGATTGGTGAACTTTCTCCAGGCCAAGTGCTTGAAATTCTAGCAACGGATAAAGGCTCAACCGCTGATTTAAAAGCGTGGGCTGATGGTACGGGTCACCAATATTTAGGAACAATTGACGATGCAGGTGTCTTAAAACATTACTTACGAAAAGCAAGTAGTGACGACGAGAAGCCGGAAACGAGTCATCCAGATGTCGTTCAAAACGAAGAATTAGCAAAGAAACAAGAAGCCGGTGAAAAGATCACGATCTTAGACGTCCGTGAAGAAGCAGAATTTTCATTTAACCATGTTCCTGGTTCTGTTTCAATTCCACTAGGAGACTTAGAAAATCGCATTTCTGAGCTAAACAAAGAAGATGAGATTTATATTATTTGCCGAACTGGAAACAGAAGTGACTTTGCGGCACAGAAACTTACGCAAAACGGCTTTACAAAAGTATGGAATGTTGTTCCTGGTATTTGTCAATGGACCGGTCCAACTGAGAAAAACATCTAAAGTAGAAAAATAAAAAAATTAAAAAAAATTAATAAAATTTTTTACACGAAATAATACTATAGGGGGTAATTTAGAATGACTTCAAAAACACCGATTTCAAGAACGATAACTGCTGGTGAAATTACAAAAAAAGTATTTAATAAGGAGCACTTATTCATTTTAGACGTTCGGAACGAAGATGCGTTTAGTGACTGGAAAATTGAAGGAACAAATTTTGTCCATTTAAATGTACCTTATTTTGAACTAATTGATGGCGTTGAAGAGATCCTTGATCAGCTACCAAAAAATGAAGAAATATTAGTTGCTTGTGCAAAAGAAGGCGCATCGATTATGGTTGCCGATCTGCTTAACGAAGCGGGCATCAAAGCAGGTTACCTTGTTGGAGGAATGAAAACATGGAGTGAGCATTTAGAGCCAGTCAAAGTTGGAAACTTAAAAGATGGCGGCGAACTGTATCAATTTGTAAGAATCGGTAAAGGTTGCTTATCATACATGGCTGTTTCAAACGGTGAAGCTGCGATCATTGATGCAACTAGAATGACAGATGTCTATCTTGATTTTGCCAAATCAATTGGTGCAGAAATTAAGCACATATTTGATACACACCTCCACGCAGATCATATTTCTGGCGGTAGAATCATTGCCGAAACAACAGGTGCAACATACTGGTTACCACCGAAAGATGCTGAAGAAGTGGTTTTTACTTATAGCCCATTAGAAGGCGGAAATGATGTTACGATTGGAACGACGAAAATCAATATTGAGCCAATCTATTCACCAGGACATACAATTGGTTCAACATCATTTGTCATCGATGACAAATATTTATTAACAGGAGACATTCTCTTTATCGACTCGATCGGCCGCCCAGACTTAGCTGGACTTGCCGCAGACTGGGTAAAAGATTTAAGAGAAACATTGTATGACCGTTACAGGAAATTATCAAATGACTTAATCGTCATGCCGGCTCATTTTATGATCGTTGCAGAATTAAATGATGACGGTAGTGTTTCAAGAAAATTAGGTACGCTTTTAGAAGAAAATCATGGTTTGAACATTACAGATGAGGAACAATTCAGAAAAATGGTTTCTGAAAACTTACCACCACAACCGAATGCATATCAAGAAATTCGTGAAACGAATATGGGTAAAATAAGCCCAGACAGCGACAAACAAACAGAAATGGAAATTGGTCCAAACCGTTGTGCCGTAAGATAATGAAACAGGTAATTATAATTGAAGATTAATAGAGGAGAGTGTTCATTAAGGTTGATTTTACGCTTTTGAATACTCTCCGGTAAAAAAATTAAAATCAGGAGTGATTTACTATGTCAATGACAGCAGATAAAGTATTAGATGCAAAGAATTTAGCTTGTCCAATGCCAATCGTCAAAACGAAAAAAGCAATGAATGATCTAGAAAGCGGTCAAGTATTAGAAATTCATGCAACAGATAAAGGAGCAAAAAATGACCTTACAGCTTGGGCAAAAGCAACTGGTCATGAATTAGTCGCTGACTCTGAAGAAAATGACATCTTTAAATTTTGGATTAAAAAAGGTTAAAAAATTGATCTATAGATAAAGTATATTGAATAATTTCTATAATGCAGATTCTGTGCCCCATCAATCTACATCTATTCGAATTAAAACATTTTCAACTTAGTAAATTGATGTGGCTGGTTTTTGGTATTATGAAATTCATTCATGTCAATCGAAATTTTAATGGTTGACATTATCCTTTAAACAATTTACACTATACCTATAGTGGTAAAGGTAATTAAGTGAAACTTCGTCAATTAAGACGAAAAAAAAATTTACTTATAAATATACCCTACCTGGTATTTAAATAAAATGAACGGGGTGAACGAAATGGAAAAAAAGAAAACGACGATCATTTTATTTAGCGGAGACCTTGATAAAGCGCTTGCCGCGTTTATTATCGCAAACGGTGCTGCGGCATACGATCATGAAGTAACGATCTTTTCAACATTTTGGGGCTTAAATGCGTTCCGAAAAGATGAGCAAGTTCCCGTAAAAAAGAATTTACTAGAAAAAATGTTTGGCATGATGATGCCACGCGGCCCAAAAAAACTTGGACTTTCAAAGATGCAGTTTGCAGGTATGGGTCCAAAAATGATCAAGCATGTAATGAAAAAACATAATGCCATGCAATTGCCAGAACTAATTGAAATGGCACAAGAGCAAGGAGTAAAATTAGTCGCCTGTACGATGACGATGGATTTACTAGGCCTTAAAGAAGAAGAATTGATTGATGGTCTTGAATATGCCGGTGTAGCTGCCTACTTAGGCGATGCTGCCGACGGTAATGTTAACTTATTCATCTAAATAAATGAATTTCATGCAATTATAACGTATTAAATAGGAGGAATGAAGATGATTAAAACAAATCAAACATTAGATGCAAAAAACTTAGCTTGCCCAATGCCAATCGTCAAAACAAAAAAAATGATTGGTGAACTTGCACCAGGCCAAGTGCTTGAAATTCTAGCAACGGATAAAGGCTCAACCGCTGATTTAAAAGCGTGGGCTGATGGCACGGGTCACCAATATTTAGGAACGATTGAGGATGCTGGTGTCTTAAAACATTACTTACGAAAAGCGAGTAGCGACGAAGAAAAGCCAGAAACGAATCATCCAGATGTCGTTCAAAATGAAGAATTAGCCAAGAAACAAGAAGCGGGTGAAAAGATCACGGTCTTAGACGTCCGTGAAGAAGCAGAATATTCGTTTAACCACGTTCCTGGATCTGTTTCAATTCCACTAGGTGACTTAGAAAATCGTATTTCTGAACTAAAGAAGGAAGATGAGATTTACATTATTTGCCGAACTGGAAAGAGAAGTGACTTTGCAGCACAGAAATTAGCGCAAAATGGGTTTACAAAAGTATGGAATGTTGTCCCAGGTATTTGCGAATGGACCGGCCCAACTGAGAAAAATATCTAAAAATAGAAAAATTAATTTAAAAAAATAAAATTTTTACACGAAATAATACAATTGGGGGTAATTAACAATGACTTTAAAAACACCGACTTCAAGAACGATAACTGCAGGTGAAATCACAAAAAAAGTATTTAATAAGGAGCACTTATTCATTTTAGACGTTCGGAACGAAGATGCGTTTAGTGACTGGAAAATTGAAGGAACAAACTTTGTCCATTTAAATATACCTTATTTTGAGTTGCTTGATGGGGTCGAAGCAATCCTTGATCAGCTACCAAAAAATGAAGAAATATTAGTTGCTTGTGCAAAAGAAGGCGCATCGATTATGGTTGCCGATCTGCTTAACGAAGCGGGCATCAAAGCAGGTTACCTTGTTGGAGGAATGAAAACATGGAGTGAGCATTTAGAGCCAGTCAAAGTCGGTAACTTAAAGGACGGTGGCGAACTGTATCAATTTGTGAGAATCGGTAAAGGTTGTCTATCATATATGGCTGTTTCAAACGGCGAAGCGGCGATCATTGATGCAACACGAATGACAGATGTCTATCTTGATTTTGCCAAATCGATAGGTGCTGAGATTAAGCACATATTTGATACACATCTCCATGCAGATCATATTTCTGGTGGTAGAATCATTGCCGAAACAACAGGTGCAACATACTGGTTACCACCGAAAGATGCTGAAGAAGTGGTTTTTACTTATAGCCCATTAGAAGGCGGAAATGATGTTACGATTGGAACGACGAAAATCAATATTGAGCCAATCTATTCACCAGGACATACAATTGGTTCAACATCATTTGTCATCGATGACAAATATTTATTAACAGGAGACATTCTCTTTATCGACTCGATCGGCCGCCCAGACTTAGCTGGACTTGCCGCAGACTGGGTAAAAGATTTAAGAGAAACATTGTATGACCGTTACAGGAAATTATCAAATGACTTAATCGTCATGCCGGCTCATTTTATGATCGTTGCAGAATTAAATGATGACGGTAGTGTTTCAAGAAAATTAGGTACGCTTTTAGAAGAAAATCATGGTTTGAACATTACAGATGAGGAACAATTCAGAAAAATGGTTTCTGAAAACTTACCACCACAACCGAATGCATATCAAGAAATTCGTGAAACGAATATGGGTAAAATAAGCCCAGACAGCGACAAACAAACAGAAATGGAAATTGGTCCAAACCGTTGTGCAGTAAGATAATGAAATAAGAGAGCATTCAAAAAGGTTGAGAAAGACCTTTTTGAATGTTATGCACGATAACAGAGTTTACGCTACTTTTAGCAGGTTTTGCGAAATTCCGCATGAGAAGCGTGTCAATTCTCTTTCGACTAACTAAAAATAAAAAATTAAAATCAGGAGTGATTTATTATGTCAATGACAGCAGATAAAGTATTAGATGCAAAGAATTTAGCTTGTCCAATGCCAATCGTCAAAACGAAAAAAGCAATGAATGATCTAGAAAGCGGTCAAGTATTAGAAATTCATGCAACAGACAAAGGAGCAAAAAATGACCTTACAGCTTGGGCAAAAGCAACTGGTCATGAATTAGTCGCTGACTCTGAAGAAAATGACATCTTTAAATTTTGGATTAAAAAAGGTTAACAAAACAATAAAGATTTTTAAATAAATAGTAAGTTTTTAAAAAGAGCTGGTAACTCAGCTCTTTTTTTGTTGTCAAAAGACATGTTAAGTAAATATAACAGCTAATAGTTTATTTTTTTATTTATATAGGTTTTAACATGGTTAAACGAAAATAATCAGGAAACCATAAAAACATAGCCAATTAACTTTTTAAAGGAGGAAACAACAATGAAAAAAGAACTTGAACAAGCTGTTCAACACGCTAATGAAACAAATCCTAGCTCTCGTTCTGGGGGGAAACCCAGTACATCGAAAAAAACAAAAATGAAAAAAACGAACAAACACTCTTAGTAGTAATAGTGGTATTAAGGTCACGACAGATAAGTTTTTATTGTCAGAAATTTCCCTTTTATTCGACAATATGACACTATAAAGTTACATTTTTTGTCGAATGTGGTATACTTATGAAATGAATATGATTATAAGAAGAATTAGGAAAGGGAGAAAATATGATTGAGTTTAAGAACATAACGAAAACTTATGAAGATGGTTTTCAGGCCCTTAAAAAAATTAACTTGCATGTAAGGGAAGGTGAACTTATCGTGTTAATCGGTCCTTCGGGTTGTGGAAAAACAACAACGATGAGGATGGTTAATCGGATGATTGATCCTTCCGAAGGAGAAATTTTTATTAATGGTGAGAATATATTAGAAAAAAACCCTGTTCTGCTACGCCGTAACATCGGTTATGTTATTCAACAAATAGGTTTGCTTTCGCATATGACGATTGAAGAGAATATAGCGATTGTGCCTAAGTTAAAAAAATGGAATAAAGAAAGATATGCTGCACGTGTTGATGAATTATTAAACTTAGTTGGAATGGATCCCGCTACTTTTAAGAAACGTTACCCTGCTGAATTATCTGGGGGCCAGCAACAACGTATTGGGGTTATCAGAGCATTAGCCGCCGATCCACCTGTTATCTTAATGGACGAGCCTTTTAGTGCGTTGGATCCAATAAGTAGAGAGCAGCTACAAGATGAATTAGTTCGCCTTCAAGATGAGATTAAGAAAACAATCGTTTTTGTTACACACGATATGGATGAAGCGATTAAAATTGCTACTCGTATTGCCATTATGCGCGACGGTGAGATAGTCCAAGTCGATACTCCAGATAGAATACTTCGTCATCCGAAAGACGATTTTGTTCGGGATTTTATCGGGAAAGAGCGTTTGAATAAAGAGTTAGGCGCTCAGCCTACTGCTATTGACTTGATGTTAAATAAAGCTATTACTGCAAAGCCGACAAGGGGTTTAGCAGAAGCATTCAATTTGATGAAAAAAAATGCAGTTGACCAACTTTATATTTCTAGTATTCATCATCAATTGCTAGGGATTGTTTCATTAGAGGAAGTGAAGAGCAATTATAAAGACGAGGACAAAGTTCTTCAGGACATCATGCAAACAGCGCTAATAAAAGTCGATCCTGATACATCAATGGCTGAAGTCGCAGAGCTTTTTACTACCAAAGATATACGAACTTTACCAGTTGTCGACAAAGATATCTTAAAAGGTATCATTACACGCTCAAGTATGATTCGTGGAATTGCAGAGTGGGAGCAGCAAGAGGAGGTGGCCAATAATGACACTACTTGAAGTTTTCGTTCAGAGATGGGACTTGTTAAAAGTTGCTTTTATTGATCATATGTTTTTAGTTTTTGTTGCAATGGCCTTTGCGACAGTAATATCAGTTTCGTTAGGAATTATTTTAAGTAGTGCTAGAAAATTTGCTGAATTTATTATTGGAATCACCGCAGTTTTACAAACAATACCTAGCTTAGCGTTACTTGGCTTTATGATTCCATTAGTTGGGATTGGAAAGACAAATGCAATTATTGCTTTAACAGCCTATGCGTTACTGCCAATCTTACGGAATACATATACCGGAATAGTTGAAGTAGATTCGGCAGCTGTCGAAGCAGGTAAAGGAATGGGCATGACCCGAGGTCAAATCCTCCGTAAAATAGAATTACCATTAGCTTTACCAATCATTATGGCAGGAATTCGAACCGCTACTGTTATTACGATTGGTGTAGCAACATTAGCAACTTTTGTTGGTGCAGGCGGCCTTGGGGATTTAATTATGCGTGGTATCCAAATGCAAAACACAAATTTAATTCTTGTTGGTGCTATTCCTGCAGCATTACTAGCACTTTCGAGTGACTTTATTTTAAAACGAATTGAGAAAGCTGCAACACCACAAGGACTTAAAAAAACATAAACTAGCTTTAGAAAGGATTTTATTAATGAAAAAATTATCAATAATTTTTATCGGATTACTATTTATTTTGTCAGCGTGTGGTCAAGGTACGGGTGACGACGAAATTGTTATTTCAGTATCGGGGAAATCATATACGGAGCAAATCCTGTTAACTCATATTATGTCAATTGCATTAGAAGAAAATACTGATTTGACAATTAACTCAAGACCTGATACTGGTGCAACAGACATACTTCATCCAGCGATTCAACAGGGTGAAATTGATATATATGCTGAATATACTGGCACTGCTTATATGATTGTTATGGATCAAGAGCTAGACACAACGGATCCTGATGTCATCTATGACCGTGTAAAAGAATACTATCAAGAAGAATTTGATATTACCTGGTTAGACCCATACCATTTTAATAATACTTACGCAATTGCAGTTAATAGGAATACTGCTGAAGAATTAGGGTTAAAAACTGTTACAGATCTTGTCGAACACGCTTCAGAAATGACGCTTGGTTCCGACTTTGATTTTTTAGAAAGATCAGATGGATTAACGAACTTTAATGCTAAATATGGCATTCAAGAATGGGGACGAAATGTTGGAATGGATCCTGGTTTGATGTATGCAGCAATTAAAGAAGAAGAAGTTGATGCAATTACTGCCTACGCAACTGATGGAAGAATTCCGAGATTTGATTTAGTCTTATTAGAAGATGATCAACAATATTTCCCACCATATTTTGCTGCACCAATTATTAGAAATGAAGTTTTAGAAGCTCACCCTGAAATTGCAGACGTTTTAAATCAAGTTTCTCCTCACTTAACAATGGAGACAATGGCAGAGCTTAATTCCAAAGTCGATATCGACGGAGATCTTGAATCAAAAGTAGCCAGAGAGTTCTTAATTGAAATTGGTCTGATTGAGAACTAAATTTATCTAAATAAAAAGGTTGATTCAGATGGTCAGAACTCGTGACTATCTGTATCAACCTTTTTTTAAATTTTAAGTTAATTGAATGAATTTCATTCAATTAAACATTGACTAAAAAACTGAAATCAATAAAATTGTCTTAAAAACAGTTTCCAAGAAAATTTACCACTATAATTTTCTTGGTGGTAAACTTGAAATGATTAAAAGTTCACATTTATTAAATAGGAGGTTTGATTACAAATGAAATATGCATTTATATCAGATATACATGGAAATGCAGTGGCTCTTGAGGCAGTCTTGGATGATATAAAAAAGCAAGCAGTAGACAAAATTGTCGTGTTAGGTGATTTATGCTATCGGGGACCTGAACCAAAGAAATCGATTGATTTAGTTCGTTCTTTAAATACGGAAGTTATCAAAGGAAATGCTGATGAGTGGATTATCCGAGGTGTCCAATCAGGAGAAGTACCAGATAGTGCATTAGATGTCATGAACAAAGAACGTGATTGGGCCTTAGCTCATTTAGAAGCTGGTGATATTGACTATTTAGCAAGCTTACCAACGTCACATTTTTATAAAACTGGAGAAGTAAACATTCATGTATTTCATGCAACTCCAGACAGTCTATTTGAAATTATTCAACCAGATGCGGAAGATGATTTGCTTGAAAAAAAGCTAATGGTCGAAGATGCTCAAATATTTGTGTATGGTCATATCCATATTCCTTATATAAGGTATCTAAAAGGGAAGGTTATTATTAATACAGGAAGTGTTGGTTTACCATTCGACGGACTACCAAAAGCAGCTTATGCGATTGTTGATGTTCAGTCAAATCGCATCCAAACTTCAATTGAAAGAGTAGATTATAATAAAGAAACAGTTAGTAACCTCTACAACAAAGGAAATTACCCAAACTCAGAGATGATGATCAATATTATAAAAAATGGCATGAAGTAATATGGCTACAGGCGGTCCGATTGAGATAGAAAACCCTGGATTTTTAAATAGGAGGGGTGGGAGTTATCAAACAGTCATTGCAAACAGATATAAAGTGGGTAAAAAATAGA
Organism: Bacillaceae bacterium IKA-2; assembly: GCA_031761875.1. GTDB lineage: Bacteria > Bacillota > Bacilli > Bacillales > Anaerobacillaceae > Anaerobacillus. The sequence goes on from CP134492.1 coordinate 2,024,478, forward strand.
TTTTATTGCTCAGAACACAATCATGAAGAGCTTTCTGTTTTTCAAAAGGAAAAGATCGTTAAAGTTCATGAATTTCAAAAATCACATCAATCTTTTACGGTGACACCTTTACATCGTTTGAAAAATTTAGCTGATTTTTTAGATGTTGGAGAAATACGAGTAAAGGATGAATCATTTAGATTTGGATTAAATGCCTTTAAAGTGATGGGTGGTATTTACGCGATCGCTAAGTACTTAGCAGACAGCTTAGGGAAAGACATCGAAGAATTATCATTTGATAGTTTAAAGAATCACAAGGAACAATTAGGTGACCTGACATTTATCTCTGCTACCGATGGAAACCACGGACGCGGTGTCGCATGGGCCGCAAGAGAACTTGGACATAAATCAATCATCTATATGCCTAAAGGATCATCCCCCCACCGGCTCGAAGCGATCCGTGCGGAAGGCGCTAAAGCTGATATTACCGAATTAAACTATGATGATTCTGTGAGAATGTGCGCAAAACTGAGGGAAGAAAACGGCTGGATTATGGTACAAGACACCGCATGGGAAGGCTATGACGAAATCCCCCTTTGGATTATGCAAGGTTATGGGGCGATGGCAAAAGAAATTGTTGAACAGCTAGAAGCTGAAGCGGGCCCGCAGCCAACACATATATTTTTACAAGCTGGGGTTGGTTCGTTTGCGGGAGCAATTGCAGCCTATATGGTGGAGTATTATCGGGATAATCCGCCAGTGATTGTCGTTGTAGAGTCAGATCAGGCCGATTGTTATTTCAGGTCCTTTTCGAGCGAACAAGGGAAATTGACAACGGTAACAGGGGATATGGATACGATTATGGCTGGACTTGCCTGTGGGGAACCTAATACGAGGGCGTTTCGAATTTTACGTCAATACGCAACGGCGACCTTTTCATGTGATGATAAAATTGCTGCTTTAGGTATGCGGATTTACGGTAATCCTATAAAGGGTGACCCGTCTGTAATTTCTGGTGAATCTGGTGCCGTCACCCTTGGACTGCTTCATGAACTTCGGAACAATAATTTCTATTCAACGATAAGTGACGAACTTTCATTAGATAGTAACTCCAATGTGATTCTCATCAATACAGAGGGAGATACAGACCCATACGATTATAGGGAGATCGTATGGAAGGGAAATAAAGCTAATCTTTAATCAATGGTCCGATTAATTTTGATAAGTAATAAATATGTTAAGAGTAGGTTTTCGTCATAACAACAATAAAAAATGCCAGGTGGTGTAATCCGAAAGCGGGAAACATCACTTGGCATTTTTTTAGATAGACATAAAGGTTAATTATGATGATCAAAATTCCTGACTATGTGAATTAACCTCTTTTAATAGTTAAGCCGACATTAAACGTTTGAATAGGATATTGTTTTCTAGGTGAACGTGCTCGTGAGTCATTGTTTCAAATTCCTCTAGTTTTAAATATGTTAATGTATACGTGTTGCATGCTCCTGGTGGTAGCTGATAATCACTTGTCACTTCACGTAACGTTTTAAGTAGATCGCCAACAGCTTCGTGCTCGGTTTCTAATTTGTTAATTTCATCTATTGCTTTATCAAGTTCAGCTTTTGAAGATTTTTCTTCATAAGCAACAACATGAGGGAAAACGTCACGTTCTTCATCTATTAAATGTTGTTCCATTTCAGACTTTAGTTTAGAGAATGTTTGGAAAACATCTCGTAAGTGTGGATGGCTGTCACCATGAACACGATATACTTTTGTTACAAAAGCATTTAGTTCTGTCAGTACTTCACTAGTGTAAACATGATATTTATTTACGATATGATCAACTAATTGAGCTAGCGGTGCTTCTTCCCAATTTACATCATCAATTCGATTACTACTAACATATAATTCGTTTAGTCTCGTGATAATTTCTGCTTCATTCAAGTTTTTCTCTTGAAGCACTTCGCCTATTGGACGGTCGCCACCACAACAAAAATCAATTTTATATTCCTTGAAAACCTTACTTGCAGCAGGAAGCTTTGTTACTATATCACCAGTCTTTGTAGCATTAGTAAAGATTGTCTCATTCATTTTTTTCCAACCCCTTTTATTAGTATAGTCAAAGTATACCCTCATAAATAATGTAGCAATAGGACAATTGTCACAATGGCAAAAATAAAAAAATAAATTTAAAACTATCGTTTCAATTAAAATAAACCAAAAAGGAATCAGTATTATCAATGGTAATTGAGCGTTTGTTGCCATGATATGAATTTTTATTTTATAAGAGTTTTAATTGTGATATAATGATTACTTTGAATGAATAAATCAAGATACATTGATGTTGTAAGAAAAGGAGAATAAAGGATGCTAACACGGGAACAAAGAATTCAACTGCACGGCTTTAATAATCTAACAAAATCTTTAAGCTTCAATATGTATGATATCTGTTATACAAAAACAAAAGCGGAACGAGAAGCTTATATAGAGTATATTGATGAACAATACAATGCAGACAGATTAACGAAAATTCTAGAGGATGTTACGAGCATCATTGGTGCCCATGTATTAAATGTTGCCAAACAAGATTATGAACCTCAAGGCGCAAGTGTAACGATATTAGTTTCTGAGGGGCCTGTAAATAATGCTCCTGGTGGCTTTTTTAAAGAAACACCTGGTCCGTTACCAGAAAGTGTTGTTGCGCATTTGAATAAAAGCCATATTACTGTCCATACTTACCCTGAATACCATCCAGATGAGGGAATCAGTACATTTCGTGCTGATATTGATGTTTCTACTTGTGGAGAAATATCGCCACTTAAGGCTCTAAATTATCTTATCCATTCGTTTGACACAGATATTATGACGATGGACTATCGAGTTCGTGGTTTTACGAGAGATATTAGTGGTCACAAGCTATTTATTGACCATGACATTAATTCAATTCAAAACTACATCCCTGACGAAGTGAAAAGTCTATTTGATATGATAGACGTAAATATTTACCAAGAAAATATTTTCCATACAAAGTGCAAATTAAAAAAGTTCGATTTAAACAATTATTTGTTTGGTTACAAAAAGGATCGATTAACTGTCGAAGAACAAGTAGAAATTACGGCACGATTAAAACTAGAGATGGATGAATTATATTACGGGAGAAATATTGTCAATCGGATGGGGCAAGAATAAGGAAAGTTTAATCTGACCTATACGGACAATAAAGTTATCGTGGCATGAATGTAGTGTAGTTCGATTTCAAAAACTGTTATCTGTATAAATAATAGTAAAAGTAGGGGGATGGATCATCCAAACCCCTACTTTGTGCTTTTATTTGTCTAGCTTTGAAGCTTTGCTTCTATAACAGTTCTTTTCGTAGTTCGGCTGGTGATTTTGGTGATAAGTAACCAAACGGAATATCAAATACTGTTTTTACGCCAGAGAAACCTTCTTTAGAAAATTTAAAAGTAGCTCTAGCATAAGCGATCATGACACTCGCTGTAAACTCAGGATTGCTTTCTAATGCTAGACTAAATTCGATAATTTGTTTATTATTTTCACCAGTCTTACCACTTCTAAGGACATGTCCACCATGCGGCATGGCTGAATGATCTGCTTTAAATTCTGCTTCTGTAAGAAATTGTACTTTTGTTTCGTAATCGGCAAAATAGTTAGGCATTGTAACAATATCATTTTTGATTTTCGCTAAGTCTGCTCCTGGTTTTGCAACAACATAGCAATCTCTTAAATGCTTCTCTTTTGTAGATAGCTCTGGTTCTTCACCATTTCGAACTTTGTTAACGGCTGCTTCGATAGGAAGTGTATATTGAGCAGCGAATAAGACACCATCAACGCGACGAATTGCATCAGAATGACCTTGACTAACTCCTTTTCCCCAAAAAGTATATTCCTTGCCTTCTGGAAGAATTGCCTGTGCTAACAAGCGATTAAGTGAAAAAAGTCCTGGATCCCAGCCAGTCGAAATGACACAGGCATTTCCGTTAGTTTTTGCAGCTGTTTCTACACTTTCAAAGTACTCAGGAATTTTTGCGTGAGTATCATAGCTATCAACGATATTAAACATTGCAGCAATTTGTGGGCCTTGTTCCGGTAAATCAGTTGCCGAACCGCCACATAATATCATGACATCAACTTTCCCTTTATATTGTTCAATTTCAGAAATATGTATCATATTTTTTTCTGTTGAAATTCTATCAGGTTGACGTCTAGTAAAAATTCCGACTAGCTCCATGTCAGGATTTTGCTTAATGCCTTTTTCAACGCCGCGTCCTAAATTTCCATAACCGACTATACCTACTTTAATCTTTTCCATTGGTATTACCTCCAAATTTTAATGTAAATAATTGAATTTCATAATGCAGATTTGGCGCCACTGGTATACTATATCTAGTTAACTAAAACATTTGCAACTAGGGAGTTGAAATGAACCGTTTTCAACTTAGTAGCTTGATGTGGCTAGTTTCTAGTATTATGAAATTCATGCAAATAGTTGCTAATTCTTGACCTGTTCAAAAAAATAAAAAAGAACCTTTTTTGAACAACATCTTCTAGTATATCAAATAGCTTTGCGATTCGATAATAAAATGCAATATTCATCTAAAAAATGGTGTGATGGAGACATAGTTCTGGTTCATGCTATAATTAATTTGTCAGTTTGGGTCAGTTCCCAACAATCTAATCTAATAAAAGATCGTGAAAACAGAAAATAGTAGGGAGATATCGCTTTGGTAAAACCGTTTGTTAAGTGGCCGGGTGGCAAGACGACTGAATTAGGAATCATTTATCAGTATCTGCCATCTAAGATAAATAATTACATAGAACCATTTTTAGGGGGAGGGGCTTGTTTTTTATCAATTAAACAAGATAATTATCAGCGAGCTTATGTTAATGACTTCTCACAAGAACTAATTTCATTGTATAGTTTCATAAAAACAAAGAATAATCTATTTAAATTATATTTGGAGGAAATTTGGGAGTTGTGGAATTACTCTGGAAGCTTTGCTAAAGAGAATTATGATTTTATGAGAAGCCTTTATGAGAGTTATAAAGTAAATGAAATAGATAAAGAAGAAATGAAATTGAAGGTAACCAACTTTGTTGAAAGCAAACGTGATGATCTTGAAATAGTGATTCCAAAAAATCTTACTATTGATTTTGAAAGTTTAATGGACGAACTGAAAAAATCGGTCATTTTAAAATTTTCTAACCTAAAAAATAATGAGTTAAAAAAAGGAAACTTACCAGAAGAAGATTACCCGAAAAATTTTGAGGCGAGTATTCGGGCAAGTGTCTATACATATTACCGCCATCTATACAATGAAAGAAATAAATACGCTATTAATAAGGAAATGCACATCGCTTTATTTTTTTATTTAAGAGAATTTTGTTACTCCTCTATGTTTAGATATAACAAAAAGGGCGGCTTTAATGTTCCTTATGGGGGGGCATCTTATAATAGTAAAGCTTTTATTACTAAAATAAACTATTTATGGAACGATAAACTTCAAGAAATATTGGGAAATACGGAATTTTTTCAGTTAGATTTTGAAGAATTCCTAAAAAACATCGAAATTACTGAAGATGATTTCATCTTTTTAGACCCGCCATATGACAGTGATTTTTCAACTTATGCAAATCATTCTTTTGCTAGTAACGATCAAGAGCGCCTAGCTAACTACTTGTTAAATGATTGCAAAGGACAGTTCATGCTAATTATAAAAAATACAGATTTTATTTATCAGCTTTATCAAAAACCAGGTATTAATATTATTGGTTTTAATAAGGAGTATAGTGTTAGTTTTATGGACCGAAATGATCGAAAAGTAGAGCATATCTTAATTACTAATTACAAAAATTAATAGAGGGCAGCTGGTTTCTGTCTTCTTTTGAGGAGGCCAAGTCCATGAGCAATTATCATGAACAGGAAATTCTTGCAGTAGCAATAAAAATATTGGAAGAGACCGGTGAAATGACAACAACGGAACTTAAGGAAGCATTGGTTGTTGAAATGGATCCGACAGACAATGATTTAATGATAAATTCAAGTAGAAAGGATACAAAATTTGATCAAAAAGTAAGAAATATGATTTCACATCGACAAAATAATGAGCTATTAAAATATTGCGAATACAAGCGTTCCGGTACAAATGGGATTTTAAGATCAAGGTCGATGCCAAAGCAGGCAACAACTGAGATAGAAGCGAAGGAAATTAACGAACGAAAAGAGAAAAAAAGAAAATTCATTGCGAGAAAAATTAATTTTGATGAGATCAACCAGCGAAATAAATTGATTGGTTTGAAAGGGGAAGAGTTTGTTTTGGAACTAGAAAAACAAAGACTCAGTCCTGAACTTAGTGAGAAGGTCATTCATGTATCATTAGATGAAGGCGACGGGGCGGGTTACGATATCTTATCGTATGATGATATTGGTAAACCAAGGTTTCTTGAAGTGAAAACGACAACTGGAACTGAAAAAACACCGTTTTATTTATCAGAAAATGAAAAAGCATTTATTGAAGAGTACGGAGAAGAAGTTGAGATAGTTAGGGTTTATAACTTTGATGATAGTGTAGGGACAGGAGACATATTCAGAATATCAGGAAAAGATTTTCTTGGAAAAGTTCACTTGCAGCCACTTACATATAAAGTGACGTTTCTACGTTAGTAAGAAATGATGAAAATGTTTGGCGTTTCCAGATTTTCTGAATGTGAAACCCTTACTGCTTTAGCTATTAGCGTTGTCAGGTCATCGTTAAGAGATTGTCCTTTGGCACACTCTCTTAATTGTTATTGAAATTTGTTGAGGAGGGAAAGGAGATCTTTTTTATTGGATAGATTGATCACACGGCATACATATATTTTTTATTCGATTGTTTTTTTTCTTCATATTATAAATGTCTTTCTCAACAATGATACCCTTCAATACGGGATTGGTCTTTTAACGTTTCCAATCTTATACATTTCGTTTATTAGGGCAACAAGATTGTTTAAAATCCTTGGATCGATTTTTATGATCGTTGGGATGGGTTTATTTCTATATTCGGGTTCAGCTTTTTATGAAATTCCGCTGAATATGACTTCAACACTATCACTCCTCGCATTTTTAACGGTTCTTCCGTGGATGAATAGTGCGGTTCGTGCCGGTCGCTATGATCGACGGATTAATCAATTAATGAAAGCTAATTCTCAAACACTAGATAAGTTTTATATGAGAAGCTCGTTAACGACGTATATCCTGACCATTTTTGTTAACTTATCTGCACTTTCTTTATCTCAAACAGTTCTAATCGAAAATATGAAAAACATTCCAAAAAAACTTAGAGATTCATTTATTAGTCGAACTACTTTACGAGCGTTTGCACTTGCCATTGCATGGAGTCCAATGGAAATTATGGTCGCAATTACCGTTGATGCAACTGGAGTTAGCTATTTAACTTATTTGCCTTGGTTATTTCTATGTTCTGTTATTGTGTTTAGCCTCGATCTATTTTGGGGTAAAAGAACTTTTCAAGGAATCGAATATCAATCGTCAATTAAGACAAAAACTCGGATTTTAGCACCTAGGCAAATCGGGATGCAAATATTAAAATTATTAGTGGCGTTAGCGATTTTTTTGATGAGTGTTGTCACGATCAGCAATCAATTTGATCTCAATTTTACTTTAACTGTTACATTAGTCATTTTGCCGTTTACAATTGCTTGGTCAATTCTGATGAAACGGTGGCGGAGTTTTTTTGCAATTGGCTGGGCAACTTGGAAAATGCGCACAAATGGATTGCAAAACTTTGTTGTCTTATTTTTAACACTTGCTTTTTTTACGAGTAGTTTAAATGGAACTACTTTTCTCGAGCCTATTCAGCAGCCGTTTCTAGCTGCAGCTGATAATCCAATCTTAATTTTACTGCTGATTCAATTCACATATCTAGGAATGAGTATGATTGGGGTTCATCCAGTGGCAACGATAGCGGTTTTAGCAGAAGTTCTCTTACCATTATACGTGGTAGTTAATCCGCTTAGTATTGGAATTGTCTTAATTACCGGGGCACTAGCAACAGCTACAGTCGGAACATACGGTGTAACTGTTACAATGACATCAATGAATACACAGCAAAATCCATATCAAATTACGTTACGAAACATGCCTTTTGCGCTTTTATATGGTGGTGTAGGCACAACACTTGCTTTTTTATTGTTATAGAATTATAGTCAAGAAAACCCGATGGGCTTGTTCTTTGTTGGTTTGCTTTACTCGATATAATCTTATTTTTAAACACGCACATTGAAGGAAAAAATCTCAAGCATTATGATAAAATAAAAATATTGAAAGGGGTTTTAACAAATGAATATTACTGAAGTTACCTCACATCTTGAAATTTTACGAGAGAAAAATCCGCTCGTACATAACATTACCAATGTCGTTGTTACTAATTATGTTGCTAATGGGCTACTTTCTCTTGGTGCTTCTCCGGTTATGGCTTATGCAAAAGAAGAAGTTGCAGATATGGCTAAAATCGCAAGTTCACTTGTCTTAAATATTGGAACTTTATCTACGACCGAAATTGAAGCAATGATTATCGCAGGAAAAGCAGCTAATTTAAGCGGTGTTCCTGTTGTCCTAGATCCGGTTGGGGCAGGAGCGACAGCTTTTCGAACTGAATCTGTAAGACGAATTTTAGCAGAAGTCAAGGTTGATATCCTAAGAGGGAATTCAGCTGAAATTGCTAATGTTATCGGTGAAAATTGGCTGATCAAAGGTGTAGATGCAGGAGAGGGAGCCGGAGATATCGTGGAATTAGCCAAAAAAACGGCCACCAAACATGCGTGCGTTGTCGTTATTACTGGTAAGGATGACGTTATTACTGATGGAAATGAAACTTACATTGTTGAAAATGGACACGTTATGCTAACAAAAGTAACTGGAGCAGGTTGTTTACTTAGCGCAGTTATCGGAGCTTTTTCCGCCATTGCTGAAAATAAAGTTTTAACTTCAGTATCTGCGCTAGTTTATTATGGAATCGCCGCAGAAATTGCTGCCAGTAAACAAGCAGAAAACGGTCCAGGTAGTTTCCAAATTGAACTATTAAATCAACTTTATAAAGTCTCAAAACCAGAACTAGAAAGTTTAGCTAAGTTTCACAAACTGTAATTGCAGCTATTGATTATCGAGTTTGTTAAAGTTAATAAATTAATCGATTGATTAATTTATGATGGATTATTGAGTAATAATAAATGAATATCTAGGAGAATGAATTTCATAATGTAGATTCTGCGCCACCAGGATACTACATCTAGTTGAATTAAAACACCTTCAACTTAGTAGCTTGATGTGGCTAGTTTTTGGTATTATGAAATTCATTCATTAACGATTTTTATGCTTAATGTGTTTGAGGATATTAATAGTGGGTAATAGAAAATTGTATACTCGGGAAGCTTTTGATAGAAAATAAAAGCTATCAATGTTAGTACTAAAAATTAGGGGTTGAGTATTAATGAAAACAACAATAGACTGGACTGGGAAAATGGCTTTTACGGGAACGACTCCATCAGGACATCAAATTATGATGGATGCGCCACCTGAAGTAGGCGGTGAAAATAAAGCTCCAAGACCAACAGAGTTACTACTTAATGCTGTTGCAGGTTGTACGGGAATTGACATCATTTCAATTTTAACAAAAATGCGGGCAATCCCAACATCATTTACAATGGAAGTGGAAGCTGAACGTGCAGAAGATCATCCGAAGAAAGTAACAAAGCTTCACATTCATTATGTTTTTGAAGGGGATCTTCCAGAAGATAAAGTTGTCCGTGCAATTAAATTATCCAAAGATACTTATTGTTCAGTGTCACACTCATTAAGTGCTGAAATTACAGTCAGTTACTCTATTAATGGTAATCGTGGTGAAGAAATTATTTAAGTCTTTTTTAATGTGCGCTTACCATTTAACTTTCAATGAAATAGAAATGGTACTTGTTTTTAAATAAACAGGTATCATTTTTTTTTTTAATTAGTTTATCTGCCAAACCCAATTATAGTGAATAGCTTAGCCATTGCAATCATAATTTTAACTAAGTAACTTTAGTTAGGGGGAAGTTTAATATGCCGATCACTGGTAATGACAGAGAAGAAATGGCTAGTCGTCTTAAAGGGAACTGGCGACTTGATGATGGTCATTATGTTGTCCAAATTGAAGATGTAAATATTTGCCCAGTTATTGATGGAAGAAAACCTCTTTGTTGGGATTTACTGATTCTTAACTCACAGCGAAAAATCGAAAAATTCCATTGGATTGATAAAAAAGGTGGAGTCTTGATGCTGATTAATGATCTTCAAAGTTTAGGTTTGGAAATTAATGCAGACAATGCGATAAATGCTTGTAATAGTTTAATTGGATCGAAAATTGAAATTGAAATGAGATCTGATGGCGAACATGACAACATTACATTTTTACGAAAAATAATCAACTGAAATGGTAGATGTAACAATCACAATGTCAGATAGTCTTTATCTGTCTAAGACATTATCCACTCAATTTAGGAAAATGATTTTTCAAGAACTAACAATAATAAATCCAGCCTATACAGAAGCGATCCGATTTCAAAGAAGTACAAAAGGAATTGCTCGAGAAATTAAACTTTTTCAAGAAACAAAGGATCAGATAAAAATTCCGCGCGGCTACCTATTTCAGTTAATAAAGAAATTAAATGCTAGAAAGATTACTTATCTTTTCATTGATGAAACGATTGCCAAAGACACTCACTTTCCTAAACCTAATGGAACTCTATTAACGTATCAAAATGATGCAATCTTGAAAGCCCTAAAGTATCGACATGGAGTTATTGTTAGTCCGTGTGGTTCTGGTAAAACTGTGATGGGAATTTATTTCATTACTTTAGCTAAACAACGAACATTGTGGATTACACATACAAAAGATTTACTTTATCAAACAATCGATCAAATCGAAAAATTCTTATCGATTCCGAAAGAAGAAATAGGGATAATTGGCGCTGGAAAAGTTAAAATAGGTGAAAAAATAACAGTTGGCCTTGTCCAAACTTTAATAAAATTTGATGAGGAGCTTATTAGTAACGGTTTTGGGACAATCATTATTGATGAAGCTCATCGCGTTCCTAGTAAGACATTTCAGGGAATAGTTGAAAAATCAAAAGCAAAATATCGCTTAGGATTAACGGCAACACCAAAAAGAATTGATGGGTTAGAATCTATTCTGTTTGGTGTTGTTGGACCAACTATTTTTGAAATTACGGAGAGAGATTTATTAGAAGAAAAGCGGATTTTAATTCCAGAAATAAATAAAATTTTTACTGAATTTTACCATCAGGCAACTGATTATCAAAAACTAATCAAGCAATTAGTAACGTGTAAAGAACGTAACAAATTAATCGTGAAGACAATTGTAGAAACGTTACAAAAAAATGAAGTTGCTTTATTACTATCAAGTAGAGTAGAGCATTGTCAACTGTTGGCACAGCTAATTACTGCGGAGCTGCCGACCTATCGGATAGAGCTTCTAACTGGAAAAGTAAAAAGTTTAGAAAGAGAAATGATCATTAATCAAGCTCGAACTGGCGATATCCAGCTCATTATCGCAACACAAGTAGCGGATGAAGGGTTAGACATTCCTAATTTAAGCAAATTGTATTTAGGAACTCCATCTAAGTCGAAAGCAAAAATAAAACAGCAGTTAGGTAGAATTATGAGAAAAGTAGATGTTAAAGAAACTTCAAGCGTCTATGATTTTGTCGACCTTAAAATACCTATCTTCCGGCGTCACGCCAATATCCGCAATGTCGTTTATTGTCAACTGGGCTGTCCAATCTCTTGATTTTCTTCTTTTGTAAACAGAGTGGCGAAAACATCTCGCTTTGGATGTTCAGTGGAATTGAATTTTCCCGCAATGACATGAACAAATCAAAAAAAACTCAACAAGTGTCCTCATGGGCACTTGTTGGGGACAGAAATCAAAATCACTTATCGAAGTTTTCAATTATTTATTTTAATAAAAGTAAAATACTTACTAAATTAACAGAAAATTTAGTATAATAAGAAAAGTATTAGTTATTAATCGTTATTAGGGGGAAAAGCAATGGATACCATTATAAATGATAAGTTAACGGAACTAGATCGAGCGATCAGTCAGTATGTGCGGACGGATACATTCCCCTTGGCCATTACTATTGTGAAGGATGAGACAAAAATACCTAAAAAAGCAAAGCGGCCATTAAGAGATTTAGGTGTTCGATTTTCGATTTGCCAAGGAATTTCAGTCGCACGAAGGTACGGTTGGACCTTAGCGATGGGAGCCGAAGATCAGTCCTGTCCAATTGCTAGAATTGCCTTTGGCTTTGAGGAAGAAGTCTCCTTTTACAAAGAAGGAAACTTACCAGAAGGAATGTATACAAAAACATGTGAACTAGGCGCAAAAACCGAGTCTGTTGTACCGAAGTTTTCGAAAGAAGAAGCAGGAACCATTTTAATGAGTTCCCTTTCACGAACGAGTTTCAAGCCAGATATAATTCTTGTTTATGGAAATTCAGCTCAGGTGATGCGGATGGTTGCGGCAGCTTTATACAATGGCGGGGCCGAGATTACCTCGACATTTAGTGCAAGAGCTGACTGTGCTGATATTGTCATTAAAACATTGCAAACAAAAAAACCACAAGTCATTTTGCCTTGTTATGGAGATCGGGTTTTTGGACAAACGCAAGATCACGAAATGGCATTTACACTTCCATATGAGTCGATTGATGATTTTATGGAGGGATTGAAAGGAACACATAAAGGTGGTGTAAGATATCCAATCCCAGTTTTCTCACGCTATGAGGCTCAGTTCCCACCTACTTATGAAGCATTAAGTCGAATGTTTTCAGAGTAAATATTGGTGAATGAATTTCGTCATGCAGTTTCTGTACCACTAGAATGATATATCTAGTTGAATTAGATTATTTTCAACTAGCCACTAGGAAGCTCAATCTAGTTGAAACAGATTATTTCCAACTAGATTGAGCCTGATCTGGATAGTTTATTGGTATTAAGAAATATTGAAGTTGACTAGAAGATAATTTTTTTTTTCAATCATTATCATTGTAAATTTACTGAGGGTATGATAGAACTAGAGTGTAGTTACATACTCAAAAATTTAATAGTTCACTACTAGGGGCGCTTTAAAAGCTGAGAGAGACAATTGTCTTAACCCTTATAACCTGATCTAGGTCATTCTAGCGTAGGAAAGAAGTGTGGGGAAATGTTATTAGCGTCTAGCTGATAAGGATTTTCATGTATAAACCACTCCTACCTAAATGGAAGTGGTTTTTTGTTTTTTTCGAAGCTACCAAGGCGCTTTTCTCTATAATTTATTAGCGAGTAGGTGAATAGAACATGGGTGGTTGCTTGAATAAAGGGATAATAAGTGGGGCGAGTAAATGACTAGGAAAGCATTGCAATTTGAAGATGTGTCTTTTGCTTATCAAAGTAGTAAGGAACCAAAAGCGATATTGGATAAACTTAACTTTTATATTAACGAAGGTGAGTTAGTTAGTATCATCGGCCCGAGCGGATCAGGAAAAAGTACGATTTTCAAATTAATAACCGGACTAGAAAAGCCTTGTCATGGTCAGATCTTGATTAACGAGGAGCATTATCAGAACCGTTTGGGACGAGTTGGTTATATGCCGCAACAAGATTTACTGATGCCTTGGCGAACAATTATTGAAAATGCTGCGCTACCTCTTGAAATCAAAGGGATGACAAAAAAAATGGCTTATCAAAAAGTACTCGAGCTTCTTGATCAATTTGACTTAAAAGAAGCCCGTGATTTGTATCCTAGCGAGTTATCTGGAGGAATGAAGCAACGAATTTCTTTTTTGAGGACAGTACTGAGTGGTTCTAATGTACTTTTGTTAGATGAACCATTTAGTTCCCTCGATGCGATAACGAGACTTTCAATGCAAGAGTGGTTGCTGGGCCAATGGAAAAAATGGAAGTTGTCAATCTTGTTTATTACTCATGATGTTGACGAAGCTTTGTTTTTATCAGACCGAGTTTTTGTTTTTACTGAAAATCCCGTACAGCGCTTTGCTGAAATAAAGGTGCCGCTAGGTCGTCCAAGAGTGATCCGTGATATTCATAGCCCAAAAGTGATTGAAGTTAAGGAACAACTTATTGAACGGCTTCGTACAAGGAGATTAATATGAAGCAATTCAAGAACATGATCCCAGCTTTCTTGTTGATACTATTATTTTTGGGAGTCTGGCAAATGGTAGCTAGCTTGATGGCTAAGCCATTTATCTTGCCAACACCAACGCAAGTAATCATGAAATTATGGGATTTAAAAGAACCTTTATTTCTTGTCCATCTTCCGGCGACGTTACTAATTATTTTAACGGGACTAGCGCTGTCGGTCTTACTAGGTGTAGGATTAGCCATTTGGATGAATGTTAGTAAACTAGCAGAAAAAGCTTTTTACCCAATTCTAGTTTCTTCACAAACCATTCCAATCATCGCCATTGCTCCTATTTTTGTGCTCTGGTTTGGCTACTCACTATGGAGTAAAGTAGCTGTTACGTTAATTATCACATTTTTTCCAATTACCGTTAGTACCTTTGACGGTTTACGTTCCAGTAGCAAAGAATTAAAAGAGTTACTGCAAACGATGGGGGCTAGTAAAAAAGACATCTTTCTTAAATTAAATGTTCCGTCAGCGTTACCTTACTTTTTTTCTGGCCTAAAAGTAGCTGTTACGCTAAGTGTCATTGGTGCTGCGATTGGTGAATGGTTAGGAGCGCAAAGTGGCTTAGGGTACTTTAGCCGCCGGATGATGACTCAGTTTGATGCAGCAGGGGTTTTTGCACCAATTGTCTTGTTGTCAGCGATTGGGATTAGCTTATTTTTAGCCGTTGTTATCATCGAAAAAATAACTTTAAAATGGAGGAAGACAGAGTGAAAAAAGCAATTTTTATATTAATTAGCCTAATACTTCTGATTGGGATTACAGCGTGTGGACAAGAAGAAACGGAAGAAGAAGTAGGAAATTCAAATCAGGAAACAGAAAATGAAGAAAATCAAGGGCAAGAAAAAGATGCAGTTGAAAAAACTGAATTAGCCGAAGTTGATATTATGTTAGATTGGTATCCAAATGCTGTTCATAGTTACTTATATGCTGCAATTGAAAATGGATATTTTGAGGACGAAGGAATAAAAGTTAATATCCAATTCCCAGCAAACCCAACAGATCCAATTAACCTTGTGGCAGCAGGGCAAATAACATTAGGAATTTCGTACCAGCCTGATGTTGTTATTGCGCGCGGAAATCAAGACGTACCGATTAAAGCTATTGCGGCAATCGTTCGTTCGCCGTTAAATCACACTGTATTTTTAGAAGATAGTGTAATTAATAGCCCAATAGATCTTGAAGGAAAAACAGTTGGTTACCCGGGAATTCCATTAAACGAAGCGTTAATTAAAACGATGGTGGAAACAGATGGTGGTGATTATGATAAAGTCACGATGATTGATGTTGGCTTTGAATTGGGCTCATCTTTAACTACTGAGCGTGTTGATGCCGTCACTGGTGCTTATATCAACCATGAAGTACCTGTTTTAAAGCATAAAGGTTTTGAGACTCGTTATTTTAATCCTGTTGATTACGGTGTTCCAAGCTTTTATGAATTAGTGATTGTTACTAATGACGATACTTGGAATGAAAGACAAGCAGATATTGAAGCTTTTTGGCGAGGCGCAACGAAAGGCTATGAATTTATGAAAAACAATCCTGAAGATGCATTAGCAATTTTATTGAGTAATCAAAACGAAGCTAATTTTCCACTTGTAGAAGAGGTAGAAACACAAAGCTTAGAAATTCTCCTGCCTAAAATGGAATCAGCTCTTGGTTTTGGCAGTCAAGATGAAGCAGCTTGGCAAGAGACGGTTGATTGGATGCTTGAGTTAGGGCTTCTTAATCAGGCGCCATCTCTAGACGATATTTTTGTGAATATTGTCAAATAATACTGTTGTAGTAAAAACACTGACCACCTTGGTCGGTGTTTTTTCTTTGTAAATGAAAAATCATGACGAGGAGTTAGAAAGAACCAGATTATTCAAGGGGTGGTATATGATCTTGGTCGGCGCTGGTTCTTTTTTATCATTTTTTTAAAATTAATAAAATAAATTACTTGAATTACCTGACGGGGTATTATACAATGTATTTATAATAAAATACCTAACAGGGTATTGGAAGTGAATTTTAAGGAGGAATTAATTTGAAGATTACAGATAGTGCAAAAAAACACCTGACAAAAGTTTTTTCTGAAAATACAGTTTCAAGCTTACGTGTTTTTATAGCAGGCATGGGCTGAGGTGGTCCACAATTAGGTTTGGTTCTGGAAGAACCACAAAAGAGTGACATTATCAAAGAAATTAACGGGATTAAAGTTTCATTCGAAAACAGGGCAGTAGAATTTGCTGAGCAATTTATACTCGATAGTAAAAACAGTGAGTTTTCTCTAACAAACAGTTATAGCAATTGCTAAAATTAACTTAATTAGTGCTGTTTACCAAATTGGTAAGCAGCACTTTTGATTTTTGGTGTGATATTATATAGAAGAGGGAAGCTATTATCTAACAGTTCCAAAAGATTAGAAAAATAAAATGAATTGCAAAAAAATAAGTCTTTTTAGTTGAAATTAATTTAAGGAAAAGTATAGTGTTAAGTAGTAGTATGTTTACAAAGGTGGGAGGAAACATGACTAACTTTACAAATGTAGAAAAGTTCCCTTACGTTACGTATCCCGATGATAGGCTTCTTTTTCAGTTTGGAAAAACTGATTGGGAGTTAGATTTAAAAGATCGTAAAACACAGCAAAAAAGAAGCTTTTTTGATCGAATTATTGGTTTTGACCCAAACAAACCAATTAAAAGAACGAGTTTTTTTGATATTGTTGACGAGGATGAGCACTTTTATCATTGTATTATTGGCTTTCGTGACGATGTTTCAGGTCAATTTACGTATACCTTACTTTGTAAAGAAAGTGATCCTGCAAATAATATTTTTTGTGCTTTTGATGATGGACTTGTCTTGGTATCAAAAAAAGCATTTTTGGAAGCTTCGAAACAAAATAGTGAAGCAGATTTTATGATGGGAATTATTGAGGAAAGTGCTCTTTGTAATGGAGCAAAGATTAATTCTGAAGATCAGTTAGAAAAAGGTAAATTGAAGGATAAGTATAAAATATCATTAACAAGAAAAAGACAGCTTGTAGTAAATGGTTATCATTATGCATTTATTGCCTCAAGCTACGCGCTCTTGTATGGATTTGATGGCTATGACGACTTTATGACCGGTCATGATATGATTGATGTTGATACTGGCGGTATGTTCTAAAAATTTTAGAAAAGCTACGAGAAACCTCTAGAGTTACTCGCAGCTCAATAATTACTATTGCTGGTTTGGACGATTTTGTTGCTGTTGTTGCTGTTGTGCCTGTTGAAGCTGTTGGGTCGCTTGCTGAATTTGTTGAGTTGCTTGCTGCAACTGTTGTTGTTGTTGTGGTGACGACTGTTGTGTAGCTTGGTCAATTTGTTGCTTAGCTTGTTGTAATTGTTGCTGTACTTGTGCTAATTGTTGTGGATCAGCTTGTTGCTGTGCTTGCTGCATCGCTTGCTCTGCCTGTTGAATTGCTTGCTGCGCTTGCTGAATTTGTTGTTGGTTTTGTTGTGTCATAATCATCATCACCCTTAAAATTAGTTTGCCTAACAGTGATGTTCAAAAAGTTAGCTAATCAAAGTTTGTGAATCACTTCATTAGCTGTACTTATCCTTCTTAGAACACCTGCCAATAAGACAACAAGTTTAATTTGTGATAAAAACCGCTTTTTTATGTAATGAAAGATTTTTTAAAAAAAAACCAATGAATTGGTTTGGGGGGAAAAAGATGAGTAAATTAGATTTACAGACATTTTTTGAAGAGAAAGTTGGAAATGCAAAAAATCAATTTGAACGAACAATTGAATGTAAACACATCGAATTTGATGATCTTTATCCATATATGAGTGAGCAACCTCAATTTTTTTGGTACAAACGATATGTGGCTTGGCAAGAGTTAATGACAGTCATTAAACTTTCAGAAGAGCTAGGTGAAAATTGGAGTAATGCTTTTTCAGCTAAACAAATTAAGTATATCAATGCAAAAGTGTTAGATGCCAAAGTTCTTGATGATTGGTATGATACACCAGAAAAATAGCTATAGCTAAAATAGTTGTGAGCATTAAGACAATAAAATGTCTTAGTGCTTTTTATTTTTTGTGATAAACTAAACTACTAATTGAATAATATTATAAAAAAGGAAATCAACAAGGAGATGCTACTTTGGATAAAGAAAAATTAAGATTACAGTTTGAGAAAGCACTAGAAACTCACGAGGATGGGACAGGAAATTTATTTTTTTACTCACTTTTAGATTTCACGTTTGATTATCACACAGATCGAGAAGTTGTTAGTATTGAAGTACCGATTTCTAGTTTAATGTATAACCCAATAGGATTTATCCATGGAGGTATTTTTACATATATAGCTGATACTGCAATGGGGCATTTATGTGCAGCTTTTGCGGATCAACCTGGAGTTTCCCTAGAACTTAAAACACAATTTTTAAAGACCGCAAAAACAGGAACATTGTTTGCAGAAGCCTACTTCTTAAAGAAGGGGAAAAATATTCAGTTTATTGAATGCGTGATTAAAGACGAACAAAAGCAAGTACTAACGAAAACAACAGCAACATTTTATTCAATCCACCAAAAATAATCATCGTTTATCTACAATTAGGTTCATCTTCCTTTTTATCTTTCATAAACATCATTTATGAGTGCTTATAAAATAGGAGGCTGAATGATCATGCAGATACATGTTGTTCAAACGGAGGAAACGCTTTGGCGAATTGCACAAGTTTATAATTCAACAGGTGAAGAAATTGCCAGTGCTAACAAACTAACTGATCCAGAGCGTTTAGTAGTTGGTCAGGCGCTGGTCATACCAATTGTAGGAAGCTTTTATTTTGTCCAGCCAGGGGATAATTTATGGTCAATTGGTCAAAAATTTGGAATTAATTACGTAACAATTGCCCAATTAAATCAGCTTGATCCGAGTCAACCATTAGTAGTAGGTTTGAGACTGTATATTCCACCACAACCAAAACAAAGCGTTGAAACAAATGCCTATATCGAGCCAAGAGGTACAACAGTGAGTGAAAATTTACTTAATCAAGCAAGATCAGCAGGACCATATTTAACCTATCTGGCTCCATTCAGTTATGAGGCAAGGAGAGATGGATCACTTGACGCACAACCGCTCAATGGGATACCAGAAGTAGCTGAAGAAACAGGTGCTTCATTAATGATGGTTGTAACGAACCTTGAAGAAGGTGAATTCAGTGGGGAACTAGGAAGGGATATTCTTCAAAGCGTTGCTGTTCAAGACTTGCTCATAGACAGTATTATTGCGGAAACGAGACGTGTGACCAAATATACCGATGTTCATTTTGATTTTGAATTTTTGCCTGTTGACCAGCGAGAAGCCTATAATAATTTTCTGAGACGTGCAGCAGGAAAATTAAGAGCAGAGGGTTTATTAATATCAAGTGCATTGGCGCCAAAAACACGTCGCGACCAGCCAGGTCAGTGGTACGAAGCACATGATTATCGAGCACATGGAGAAATCGTCGACTTTGTAGTTCTGATGACATACGAGTGGGGCTATTCTGGAGGACCACCTATGGCCGTTTCACCAATTGGGCCAGTTGAGGAAGTGATCCAATATGCATTAACTGAGATGCCTGCTTCCAAAATAATGATGGGACAAAATTTATACGGTTATGATTGGACATTACCATTTGTTCCTGGAGGCCCTTATGCAAAAGCGGTAAGTCCGCAAAGAGCGATTGAAATTGCCAAACAATATAATGTTCCAATCCAATATGATAACCAAGTTCAAGCTCCCCATTTTGATTACGTTGATGAAGAAGGAGCAGCTCACAAAGTCTGGTTTGAAGATGCGAGATCAATCCAAGCAAAATTTGACCTAATCAAACGTCTAGAGCTGCGCGGGATAAGCTATTGGAAATTAGGCTTACCATTCCCGCAAAACTGGCTACTAATTGATGAGAATTTTGATGTTGTAAAACGTTAAAAAAATAAATTAGTTATTTAGTTGAGTGAATTTCACAATACCAATAAATTAGCCATATCAAGCTATATCTAGTTGTATCTAGTAATTGAAATCATGAAATTCACTTAAGTAATTCGATTTTAATAAAAAAAGATAGGAGCAATCACTCCTATCTTTTTTTGTGTCGATATTTAAGTTCAGAAATTGATTTGGCGGATAAATCACTAATTTGGTAAATAATCTTTATAAAACTTTTAAAACTATCATTTTATTTATTAATCTTATTATTCTGATAAAATTAAATGCTATTGCATAATTACAGTGAAAGTTTACAATGAAAATACAAATGTTTTTTCTAGAAACACAAAAGGAGGATAACTAAATTGAAATTAGTATTAAAATTAATCGCTGGAATTGTAATCGGAATCATTTTAGGACTTATTGCACCTGACTTTCTTATTCGCTTACTTGTTACAATCAAAGTTGTATTTGGAAGTTTTATCGGATTTATCATACCATTAATTATTTTATTTTTTATTGCAAGTGGGGTTGGAGGTTTAGGGAAGAAATCCGGACGTCTAGTCGGGACGACAGTTGGGCTTTCCTATTTATTTACTGTCATTGCCGGATTACTAGCATTTGTTATTTCAATTACAGTGATCCCGTTTACTTCACCAGAACAAGCTGGTATTGCTGAGGGAACTTCATTTGAACCATTTTTAAGATTAGAAATAACACCAATTATGGGAGTTGTTACAGCGCTTGTTGCAGCATTTTTATTTGGAATCGGGATGGCGAAAACAGAGAGTAAGACGTTGAAAGTTGTTTTTGATGAAGGGAAAAACATTATTGATTTAGTTATTGCAAAAATTATTATTCCATTTTTACCAATCTATATCGCAACTATTTTTGCTGAATTAGCAGGAGAAGGAACAGTATTTGGAACATTAAAAGTATTTGGTGTCGTGTTAGTTCTGGCGATAGTAACACATTGGATTTGGTTAATTGTTCAATACGTTGCAGCAGGTGTTGTTAGTGGAAAAAATCCTTTCATGCTCTTGAAAAATATGATGCCGGCTTATTTCACGGCAATCGGAACAATGAGTAGTGCTGCGACTATTCCCGTAACGCTTCGTTCAGTTAAACAGAACAAAGTAAAAGATGAAATCGCGGATTTTGGAGTACCTCTATGTGCGACGATTCATTTATCAGGTAGTGTGATTACAATTGTTACTTGTACGGTGGCAGTAATGTTGTTAACTCCTGAGCTACCACAACCAACATTGATGATGATGTTACCGGTTATTTTCATGCTTGGCCTAATTATGGTTGCAGCACCAGGCGTTCCTGGTGGTGCCATCATGGCGGCGCTAGGAATTTTGACAACAATGCTTGGTTTTGGTGAAGCAACAATCGGTTTGATGATTGCTCTTTACATGGCCCAAGATAGTTTTGGAACAGCAGCAAATGTTACTGGTGATGGTGCTATTAATGTGATTGTTGATAAACTGAGACTCTAAACTAAAGATATATTTTTTTGAAAAAACCCCCTGAAATGGGGGTTTTTCTAGTTAATGGAGGCTAATCGAGGACAAACAAGAGACCGGCACTCCTGAATTGTCCTCAATCGAGGTGCATGAAGACAAAATTGAAACATGTTTTTTTCATTACCCAAGTCTTTCAAATAGTATATATTTAGAGAGTAATGATAAAATTTAGGCAAGAGAAATTTATCATTTTTATAAAAGTGTGTTCATAAAGGTGGGGAGAACTTTTGAAAATACGGTGGGTCCAATTTATCGGAATCGTTTCTTGTTTTTTGTGTGTTATATGGCTAATCGGGTTTGGACTAGCATTTACTAATTATTTTTATAAAGGAACGACAACAGTCAGTCAACTAGATGTTGTCAGCGATGAAGAAATATTTGAAGAAGCTGAACAAGGGGAATTTGAGATAAATGAGCATGGTAACGCTGAGAAAGGTGAAATTAACCTAGAAAACTCTGAAACTAGTTTTCTTGTCGTCGCTTTAGGAGATTCTCTGACAGTAGGAATGGGCGATGCTGAAGGCAAAGGGTATGTTGGTAATGTTATCGATGACCTTCATGAACGAAAAATTAAAGATATTCATTTAGAGAACCTTGGAGTTAATGGGCTTACCTCTAATGGGCTTTTGGAGATAGTGAGCCAACCAGATGTTGAAGAGCAGATCAAGCAAGCTAAACTGATTTTGCTTACGATCGGTGGAAATGATCTATTTCAAAGTGGACAAACACTTATCAACGTAAATCGGGAAGAAATCGATTTACTTGAACAAGCATATCTGGAAAATATTAAGCAAATCTTCACTCAAATTCGTGCCTTAAATATAGAAGCGCCTATATATTTAAGTGGTCTTTATAACCCATTCATTGAATTTTCAGAGTCTCAAATTACTTCGGAAATTATTGTCGATTGGAATTACAAAACGGCGCTAGAGGTTGGGAAATATTCAAAAGCAATATTTGTACCTACTTTTGATTTGTTTCAACTAAATGTAAATGATTTTTTAGCTGAGGACCGATTTCATCCGAATACAAATGGTTATGAACAAATGGCACTACGAATTGTCTCACTTTTGGCATGGGTAGGTGATGATCAATCATGAATGAAGTGACTTTAACTGTAAGGGGTTTGAAAAAAAGAATTGACGGTAAGGAAATTATCAAAGGAATCGATTTCGAACTTAATAAAGGTGAAATTTTTGGTTTTTTAGGCCCGAATGGTTCTGGAAAAACAACGACTATTAGGATGATCGTCGGACTTATTAAACCTACTGAAGGAACAATTGAAATATGTGGTCATGATGTCCAAAAGAATTTCACAAAAGCTATGGAGCAGATTGGCTGTATTGTCGAAAATCCGGAACTATATCCGTACTTATCTGGTCGCGAAAATTTAAAGCTTTTTTCAGGGATGATGAAAGGGATCAAAAATGAGAGGATTAAAGAAGTTGTTGAACTAGTCGGGTTATCAGAGCGGATTGATGATAAAGTAAAAACCTATTCTCTTGGGATGCGGCAAAGATTAGGAATTGCCCAAGCGCTTCTTGGAAGCCCTAAAATTCTTATTTTGGATGAGCCGACAAACGGTTTAGACCCATCAGGAATTCGTGAAATGCGTGAATTTATAAAATATTTAGCTAGAAATGAAGGAATAAGTGTATTTATATCTAGTCATATGTTAAGTGAAATTCAATTAATGTGTGATAGAGTAGCGATTATTTCAAAAGGAAAAGTTCTTCAAGTTGGGGAAGTGAAAACACTACTTTCACAACAAGAGCAACTTCTCTGGGATATATCACCGATAGAGGTAGGTCTAAATATTTTTGCGGAATTACTAGTAATTACAGAAATCAGCGATGGGTACGTTGTAACACCTTATTCAGAACATGAAGTAGGCGAATGGAATCGGCGGTTAGTTGGATCGGGTGTTACTGTAAAAGAGATCGCTAGAAAAACTCCTGCTCTAGAGGACTTATTTTTGGAAGTTACAGGAGGTGACTCTATTGATTAATTTAGTACAAAACGAGTTACTAAAGCTTATAAGCAAAAAAAAACTACTCGTTATTACTTTGATCATGGCGGCACTTATTTCTTTATTTACGTACGCTCAATTTAAAGAAACAGAACGAACAATGGAACGATTTCAAACATCAGATTGGCGCGAGTCATTAGAACTACAAATTAATGATACAAAAAGTCGTTTGAACAACAGTACATTTCATTCGGATGAATGGAGGCAGCAATTAGAAATTCGAATTCAACAGCAACAATACTACTTAGATCATAATATTAATCCTCGTGAGCCTGGAGCACCGACGTTTGTTCGACTTTTTTTAGAAAGTGCTGTTCATTTATTACTTCCGTTGTTAATAATGATTATTGCTGCAGACCTTGTGTCGTCTGAATATAGTTTGGGGACTGTTAAGTTATTGCTGACAAGACCAGTAGAACGTTGGAAAGTCTTACTTAGTAAATACATCACCCTAATTTTAACCGTTTCATTAATCATTTTTATTTTTGGTTTTCTTTCTTATTCATTTTCAGGTCTTGTCTTTGGATTTAGAGGTTGGGAAGCACCTGTTCTAATGGGTTTTCAAAGCGAAGGGACTATATTGAATATCGCCGATGTGAAATTAGTTCAACAATGGCAATATCTGTTAATGGCGTTTGGTTTGGCTTGGTTTGTAACATTGGTTGTCGGTACGCTTTCCTTCATGTTATCGGTACTTTTAAAAAGTACTGCAGCGGGAATGGGGATTATGCTCGCCTGCTTAATTTCAGGAACGATTTTAAGTAGCATGGTCGCTTCATGGGAATCTGCAAAATATTTTTTTATGGTTAATTTAAATTTAGTTGGTTATTTAAGTGGCTCTAGTCCACCTATAGAAGGGATGTCGTTACTTTTTTCACTTACAGTGCTAAGTGTTTGGGGTATTGTTGCTCTCATTGTAGCGTTTACAACATTTACAAGAAAAGATGTTTTTTAAATTAAAGTCCAAATCATCTTTTAAGTTATTTTGATTTTTATTTCAATATGTGATTAATTACACCGCCTTCGAGCTAATCGAGAGCGGTTTTTTATTACAGAAAAGTTAAATATTCAAAAAATACGTCGTATTGACGGAAAAGTATATGGCGAAATTAAATCTACTTGAGATGTAACCATTGGAAAGGATGGTTACGTAGAAAATACGATAACAGCTCGTAATTTATTGATTGTCGGTAAAGTAAAATTAAAAGCTTGAAGTGAAAAAAAAAATAAAAAACCCCAACAGTTCAACAGATAGCTTGTTAAGTGTTGGGGTTATTATATTGCTCCATTTCTTTTTCGAGTTTCAAAACTTTTGCTTTTTCTTTTAGATCTGCTTTTTTTAATCGATATAAGGTAAATTTTGCAACAATAAAAAGAAATGCCATCATTAAATAAGCATAACCAAAGCCGCCCTCAGCTTTATCAGGCATTGTAAAGATGTCCATAAACTACACACCTTTCTTTATAGATAACGTTA
Source organism: Bacillaceae bacterium IKA-2 (assembly GCA_031761875.1). Classification (GTDB taxonomy): domain Bacteria; phylum Bacillota; class Bacilli; order Bacillales; family Anaerobacillaceae; genus Anaerobacillus. The sequence continues at coordinate 2,049,701 of CP134492.1, forward strand.
TTATACTAGAAATAGTGTTTTAAAGCCATCGATTTAACTTCCCAAAAAAAATTACTAATTTGCCTAATAGCCCATACATTATTTGCCTGTGCTGCATATAGTAACCACGAAGGTGGAGAAAAAATCTTCCGCTAATTTATTTGAGGAGGTATATCTAATGGGTTCAGGATTTGCGTTAATTGTTGTGTTATTCATCTTACTAGTAATCATCGGTGCTTCTTACGTTGGCTACGGTTATTAATTAAGAACAAAGGACTGCCTCTAAAAGGCGGTCCTTTTCAATTTTGTGATGCAATTTGCTATTATGCTCAATAAATTTTAATTTATTGAGCATAATAAGGATGAGGCTGGAAGTCATCGTAAATACATAGTGCGAGCAGGATACTAAAGCATTGAAAAATTTGGAGGAAACAAAAATGGATATTTCGTTAAGATATTTACGGGAATCACTATCAAACTATACAGAAAAATATCAAAGCTGCCAAGCTATTTATGAAAAACTTAAACAAAATGATTATCAAAATGAGTTTGAGTTTGTTAATGATTTAGATGAAGCAGAAATGGCTGTTGTAAACATTGTTTTAAAAAATGAAATTAACTATGCAAAAAAAGAGCAGGATGAAAAAAGGATTCATGAGCTGAGCGAGGTATATGAATTGTTATTTTAATGATCTATAATAGTATGTATCGAAGAAGGGCAGTGTCAAGTTTCGGACGCTGTTTTTTTGTATGTAAAATAAACTCTGGTTACTTTTTTTGCATATCTGCAAATTAAGATAGTCAATGAGATAGTTATTAAGAGGAGAAAAGCATGGGAGAAGCCCTTAAATCAATTGAAAAAAAATCAGTTATTGAACGCTATGGACTAGAAGCTGTACCAGCTCCATTACGAACTACAACTGGATTAGAATATGGCATGATTCAAATGGCTATTTCTGTCAATGCAGGTAACTTTTTAGTTCCCGCTTTAGCTGTTTTAGAAGGGGGACTTTCCTTTTTTTATGCAGTTATTTCAACCGTAATTGGTGCTGCACTTGCTTTTTTATTTGTTTCTTTTTTGGCATTACCTGGCGCAAAATATGGCATTCCAGCGCAATATGCAATACGGTCAATATTGGGCGTTGATGGAGCGCGTTTTGTAGCTTCGCCAGTTCGAACGTTGACCTCATTATATTGGTTTAGCGTCCAAACAATAGGAGGTACATACCTAGTAAAAGAATTGTTAGCAAGATTCGGTGGATACGATATTCCGTTTATTCCATTAGCGATAACGATGGCATCAATAATGGCGATTTTAGCTTTAATTGGCTTTGGCGCCGTTAAAAAAATCACGAAATATTTCTTGCCGGTTTTATTTCTCGGTGGGATCGTAATGCTTTATATTTTTATTTCAGCGACTGAACCAGGAATGACCTTTAACGAGGTAGTTACAAGAGAAGGAACGAATCAATGGAGTACGATGCTTTTCTTTGCAAGTCTAGCATTTGTTCAATATGTTTCGGGAGTTAGTGCTGCTTCTGATATGACTAGGTATGCAAAGTCTTCCAAACAAGCTTTTTTTGGTTTATATTTTGGCAACTTACTAGGATTTTTATTGACGGCAATTCTCGGTGCTTATACGGCTACGTTGGCCGGGTCTTGGAATCCATATGTAATAGCTAGTCAATTAACAGATTCAAAAGTATTAATTTTCATTATTCTTGTTGCAGCTTTAGCAGCGATGATTTCCATTAACATGGCAAATGCGTATATTGGTGGTTATAGTCTTTTAAATAGTGTTCCTCGCTTAGGGAGAGTCAATAGTGCGATTATTTTTGGTGTCGTCGCAATAGCTTTAAGTGGCTTTCCTACTCTTGTTGATGATGCAAAAATATATATATCTTTTTTAGGCTCATTTATTATTCCGCTCTCAGCAGTCATTGTTACAGATTTCTTGTTTATAAAAAAGCTTCAGTTATCAGTCATTGATTTTGAACAGTTAGCAAATTTAAGTTACCGTTATAATGTTACGGCTTTTGTTTGTGTATTAATTGGCTTTCTAGTTTATTTAGCTCTTCCTGATGCAATGTCACCAGGTTTTGTGACGTTTGTGATAACCGGTGGGCTCTATTACTTAATAAAAAATAAGAAAAGATAACCATTTTTCGAAGCTACCAAGGCGCCTGCGCTTTTCATAGGAAAATTAGTATTTCAACCGAACTTAGCTAAAATAAGTTCGGTTTTTTTATCTTTTAAACTTTAATACTTAAAAGCGGTGAATTAGATTGTTTTAGAAAATAAAACTATGTATAATTGTGGTATTGTTAGAAAATTTATATTATTCTCGAAATTCATACTAGGAGTGATGATGCGATGTCAGAAGTAAAGTTTTTTTATGGGGATGCTGTCCCATTAGAAATGCACAAGGTAAGAATTGTTCAAAAGTTAAATCTCTTTCCAATTGAACACCGCCTAGAATCGATGTTAACAGCGGGCCACAACACATTTTTATTACAAAATCGTGATGTGTTCATGGATATGCTTACGGATAGTGGTGTAAATGCCATGAGTGATCGCCAGCAAGCATCAATGATGGAAGCGGATGATAGTTATGCTGGATCAGAAACATTTACGAGGCTTGATAACAAAATTAGAGAAATTTTTGGCACTGAGTATTTTCTGCCATTGCATCAGGGACGGGCATGTGAAAATTTACTGTCACAGTTGTTTGTGAGACCAGGAACAATTGTCCCGATGAACTATCATTTTACGACTTCTAAAGCTCATATTGTTTTAAATGGGGGCATAGTAGAAGAATTATTCATCGATGAGGCATTAAACATTACTAGTGATCACCCATTTAAAGGGAATATGGATATTGCGAAATTAAAAGCATTAATTGCTGAGCAGGGTGCTGAGAAAATTTCATACGTGCGAATGGAAGCGGGGACAAATTTAATTGGAGGACAGCCATATTCACTAGAGAACATGCAAGAAGTGCGTAAAGTTTGTGATGAGTTTGGATTAATGTTGATCTTAGATGCCAGTTTACTACAAGACAATCTTTATTTTATCAAAATTCGTGAAGAAAAATGTAAAGATATGAGTATTAGAGAGATTACTAGAGCAATTTCCGATCTCGCTGATATTACTTATTTCTCTGCTAGAAAACTAGGCAGCGGCCGTGGTGGTGGTATTTGTACAAATAGTAAAGATGCATTCATGAAAATCCGTGAATTAATTCCTTTATTTGAGGGGTTCATTACATACGGAGGAATGTCTGTTCGGGAAATGGAAGCCATTACGGTTGGACTAGAAGAGACAATGGATATGAACATGATTAATCAAGGTCCACAATTCATTTCATACATGACGGATGAACTAAAGAAGAAGGGTGTTCCCGTTATCACGCCAGCTGGTGGCTTAGGTTGTCATCTTGATGCAATGGCATTTCTTGATCACCTTCCGCAAACTGATTATCCTGCTGGGGCACTCGCATCAGCACTTTATATTGTCAGTGGTGTTCGGGGAATGGAACGCGGTACGTTGTCAGAACAAAGAAATGATGATGGTAGTGAAGTTTTGGCTCATATGGAACTTGTTCGTCTTGCGATGCCGCGCCGAGTCTTCACACTTTCCCAAGTGAAATACGCTGTTGACCGAGTTGCTTGGTTATATGAAAATCGCAAGTTAATTGGCGGCTTGAAATTTGAAGAAGAACCCAAAGTATTACGCTTCTTCTTCGGGACATTAACCGCGACATCTGATTGGCCAGAAAAGTTAGTAGCTAAGTTTAGAGAAGATTTTGGTGAAAGTTTGTAAATATACAAAAAGAGAAGTTAATCCATGATAAATTGGATTAACTTCTCTTTTGTATGACCTGATATTGCGATTAGCTGCCCAAACCAAGTAAACTAGCTTAATTACTCGCCGGAATTTCAATTTATTAGCCAAACTAGGTGGTTTACTGTCGGAAATTGCATTATATTAGCCAAAACTAGGGAATGTAAATTATTTTGTGTAAATAAATAATTGATTTATCGTCGAAAATTGATTTTATTAGCCAAACTAGGTGATTTACTGTCGGAAATTTCATTATATTAGCCAAACTAGATGATTTACTGTCCAAAATTTCATTTTATTAGCCAAATCAATTTTAGAGCGGTACTGACAATCTTTTCGGAGTCGAGCAATTAAAAATGAATAATTCAGCACCATGAAGCCACTATATCTAGGCTCAGTTATGTTATTCTAAACTTGAAGGCTGCTGCTTAGTCTGATTGATTGCTGGAAGAAAACAGGTACTGTTTTGTTGATTTTGGCAAATGAACTGATTTGATAAAACCAATGAACTTCGGTAGATTAAGGGGAGAACAGATAGATAGATTGATTAATGAGGTGTACCTATGACATTCAACCCGTTAAATAAAACTTTTTTTCAGCAGTCGACCCTTATTTTAGCCGAAGCGTTACTTGGTAAATTATTAGTGAAAGAAACAGCTGATGGCATCGCTTCAGGCTGGATTGTCGAAACTGAAGCTTATATGGGGCCTAATGATAGAGCGGCTCACAGCTTCGGAAATCGGCGCACTCCAAGAACCGAAATTATGTTTGGTCCAGCTGGGTTTACGTACACCTATGTGATGCATACCCATTGTTTAGTTAATGTCGTTAGTGGCGAGGTAAATCATCCCGAAGCTGTATTAATAAGAGCCGTGGAACCATTTAGCGGTCTTGCATTGATGCATCAAAGGCGTGGACAGTTAAAAAAAGAGACACAGCTAACAAATGGACCGGGAAAACTGACAAAAGCATTGGCGATACATAAAGAAGATTATGGGCGACCTCTATTTGAAGGATCACTGTTTATAGCTGATGGAACACAACCTCTAGCTATTTCAACAGGACCTAGAATCGGGATTGACAATAGTGGCGAAGCAAAAGATTACAAATGGCGTTTTTGGATAACTGGTAATCGATTTGTTTCTAGATGAAGGAGGTTCAAATATGGAAGATAAACGAACGCTACGAGGCCACCATTTATTATGTGTCCATGGCTTTCAAGGAATGGGGTATAGCCCAGAGTTTGTTAAACTAATGGCATCGATCGTTGATGATATAAGAGACACAGAGAAAGACTTTTCAATCAGTGTTGTCGCTAATTTAGATGATGCATGTGGTGCTTGCCCACATAATGGTGGTCTGATTTGTATCGCAAGCGAAGGGTCCGATGAACATGTCAAAACGATGGATGAGAATGTAATTGAACACCTTCAATTAAAAAAAGGGGAATCTTATCGCAAAAGTGACCTAATCGAGTTAACAGCAAAGATGGTAGAGCCAGATGATTTAGATCTATTATGCAAAGATTGTAGTTGGCTACCATATGGAGTTTGTAAAGAAGGGATTGCAACTTTAGCAGCCCAGTACAGAAAGGACGGTAATCGTGTTGGAAAAACTAAATGATGTATTAGATCAGATTGAAGCTCAAAATGAAGAACTAGTTGAACTAGTAAAAACACTTATTGCCTTTAAAACTCCAGCGCCACCTGCTCGGAATACTAAAGATGCACAAGAATATGTTGCTGATTTTTTGAAACAGATCGGATTTACGATTGATATGTGGGATGTCTATCCTAATGATCCGAATGTTGTTGGACTTTTAAAAGGAACTGCATCTGAAACGCATAAAAGTTTAATTATCAATGGGCACATTGATGTCGCTGAAGTTAATGAAACTGAGCAGTGGGAAACCGATCCGTTTACAGCTTTAATTAAAGATGGGATGATTATTGGCCGCGGCGCTGCAGATATGAAGGCTGGCATGGCAGGTGCATTATTTGCCTTGCAACTGATCCGTAAAAATGGTATTGAACTACCTGGCGATGTTATCTTCCAATCAGTTATTGGTGAAGAAGTTGGCGAAGCTGGTACATTGCAATGTTGTCAGCGTGGCTACACAGCTGATTTTGCTGTTGTTGTTGATACAAGTGATTTACGTATTCAAGGGCAAGGTGGCGTTATTACTGGCTGGATTACTATAAAAAGTAATCAAACATTTCACGATGCAACAAGAAGAAACATGATCCATGCAGGTGGAAAATTATTCGCTGCAAGTGCGATCGAAAAAATGATGAAGGTAATTTCAGGGTTACAAGAGTTAGAACGCCATTGGGCAGTAACAAAAAGCTACCCAGGTTTTCTACCAGGCACCAATACGATTAACCCTGCTGTTATTGAGGGAGGTAGACATGCGGCGTTTATTGCTGATGAATGCAAACTTTGGATAACAGTTCACTATTACCCTAATGAGTCATATCAACAGGTAGCGAGTGAAATTGAAGAGCATATTTTAAATGTTGCGAAAGCAGATCTTTGGTTAAGTGAAAATCCACCGATGTTTACATGGGGAGGCGTTTCGATGATTGAGGACCGAGGTGAAATTTTTCCGTCGCTTGAAGTAGATCCAAGTCATCAAGGTGTGCAATTATTAGCAAGTACTCACCAAGCTATTTTTAATACTAAGGTAGTTATCGATGTTTCACCTACAGTTACAGATGGAGGATGGTTAGGTGATGCAGGCATACCAGCAGTTATCTACGGACCCGGTGATTTAAACAACGCCCATGCTGTTAATGAACAAGTGTCAATCGAACAGGTGCTAGAGTATACGAAAGTAATTGCCAAGTTTATTTATCAATGGAGCCATACAAAACAAGTTGCTAGTAAGGAGGAATGCTCTAATGAAATTTAGTGAACGACTACATAAAGAATTACAACCGATTTGGAGAAAAAACCATGCCCATCCTTTTGTACAAGGGATTGGCGACGGTTCGCTTGATAAAGAAAAGTTTCGTTTCTTTATGGTCCAAGATTATTTATACTTGATCGAATATGCGAAGTTATTTGCTTTGGGAGTTGTAAAAGCAAATGATTTAGAAACGATGGGGCGATTCGCTAGCTTACTTCACTCAACTCTGAATGAAGAAATGGCTCTGCACAGACAATATGCAACAAAATTCGGTGTAACAGAAGCTGATTTTAGAAATGCGAGTCCGGCGCCAACCACATTAGCCTACACACATTATATGTTACATGTAGGTCAAAACGGAACGTTAGCAGATCTTGTGGCAGCAGTTCTACCTTGTACATGGAGCTATTGGGAGATTGGCAAAGAGTTAAATGAAATTCCAGGGGCACGTGAAGATGAATTTTACGGGGAATGGATACAAATGTATAGTTCCGCTGAATTTGGTCAGTTGGCAGAGTGGTGCATTGAGCTCCTTGATAATCTAACCGAGGGACTACCAGAAAGAGACTTAAAACGACTAGAAGAAATCTTTCTAAATACAACGAGGTTTGAATATATGTTTTGGGATATGTCCTACAATCAAGAGATGTGGCCTACGGACGACTAAAATTAAAGAGGTTGTTCAATAAAGGCTGGAAATATTCCTTGTTGAACAACCGCTATTTTAGTTGATACTAAGCAGGAAAATGGAGCTTCAATTTTTAGTGTGTTACGATTATTATAAATGATTTAGAGAGAAAAGGAGTGCTTTTGCATGAAACTAGTATCCATTGAACCAACGCCAAGTCCAAATTCGATGAAATTAATTTTAGATGAAAATTTACCAAATAATCTATCCTACAATTTTAAAAAAGAGGAAAAAGACAACGCACCACTTCATTTACAAAAATTATTCGAAATTGATGGCATAAAAGGCGTCTATCAAGTGATAAACTTTATCGCTATAGAACGAAATTCTAAGATCGATTGGCAAGTAATTTTACCGCAAGTACGGGAAGTATTTGGAGAAGAGGCTGAAGTAGTCCAAGAGACACAAACAGGACCAAGTGATTCATTTGGTGAACTGAAAGTATTCGTCCATATGTTCCGTGGTATTCCAATTCAAATTAAAATTGAAACCGACGAAGGAGAACAACGTTTTGGTCTCCCGGATCGCTTTAAGGAAGCTATTTTGGAGGCGCAATCTTCTTCAGATAACCTCGTTAAAGAACGACAGTGGAAAGATTATGGCGTACGTTACGGTGAGATTGAGGAAATCGCTGTTGAAGTTGTTGAAGAATTGTCGGCCGCATATGATAGTGACCGTCTAAAACAGCTTGTAGAAACGGCATTTAAAAAAGAAGAAGAGCGCCTAAAAGTTATCAAAATCACTTCAGAACAAGTTGTTGAGGCTTTTAAAAGTGATGATTGGAAAATACGCTATGCAGCACTTGATAAAATGGATCCCAAAAAAGAAGATATTCCTTTGTTAGCAAAAGCATTAGGTGATGAGAAACCCTCAATTCGCCGCCTAGCTGTCGTTTTTTTAGGAATCATTGAAGAGGAAGAAGTGCTCCCATATATGTATCAAGCGCTTCAAGACCGAACTGTAACAGTCAGACGAACTGCAGGTGACTGTTTATCAGACATCGGAAATCCAAAAGCAACTCCTGCAATGATAGATGCTCTGAAGGATAAAAATAAACTAGTTCGTTGGCGAGCCGCGATGTTTTTATATGAAGTCGGTGACGAAAGTGCACTAGCGGCGTTGGCTGAAGCAGAAGATGATTCAGAATTTGAAGTTAGTTTACAAATCAAAATGGCGATAAAACGGATCGAAAGCGGCGAAGAAGCAGCTGGATCAGTATGGCAGCAGATGACAAATGCACGTAAGACCAACTAGGTATGAAGTGAGAGGGCGTGGGAAATTTCCACGTCCTTATTTTTGTTGCTACAATATAAAAGTTAAAATATTAAAAAAAGGTTATGATGAAAATAAAGAATTTAATAAATTAAATATAAATAAGGGGATAAGTAATGAACAGATTAAACATTATAACACTTGGAACAAAAAACATTGTAAAGTCTCATGAGTTTTTCAAAATTCTAGGATTTGACACTTCAATTAGAGGAACAGAGTCTAGTCCTGATATCATTTTCTTTAGAAATGAAGGTACACGAATCGCTCTGTATCCATTAGAAGAGTTAGCTAAAGATGTAAATCAAGATAAACCACCAGTAATAGTAAATGGCTTTGCAGGGATAACTTTAGCATTTAACGCAAAATCAAAAGAGGAAGTTGATGAAGTAATAAAAAAGGCCGCTCTAGCAGGTGCTATCATTAAAAAAGAACCTCAAAAAACAGACTGGGGCGGTTATGGTGGTTACTTTACAGACCTTGATGGTTACTATTGGGAAGTTGCCTACGGAGAATTTTGGAAATTTGACGAATCAAATATGTTAGTTATTGATGACGAATAAATCACAAATAGGTGGATTGTAAATCTTACACGTGGATGGTAGCAAAAATTCACGCGCATTAATAGCAAATTAAAAACTATTTGAATGAATTTTATAATGCAGATTCTGCGCCACTTGGATAATACATCTAGTTGAATTAAAACATTTTCAACTAGGGAGTTGAAATGAACCGTTTTCAACTTAGTAGATTGATGTGGCTAGTTTTTGGTATTATGAAATTCATTCATTTATGAAAATTTTACAAATGTGTGTGTTATTTAAAGCGTTAATGGCGATAATAAAAGTGGTTAATTTAATTAATGAAAAAAACGAAAGGGGAGTTATCAATGCCACAAGGAGCAACTGAAACAAGTACTCTAAAAATTGGCGATCAAGCGCCTGATTTTACGGTAAAAGCTCATGGTGACCGGATGGTGTCATTAAAAGACTATCACGGCAAAAAGAATGTTTTTATTTGTTTTTACCCTCTAGATTGGACACCTGTCTGAGGCGCACAAATGCCTTCTTACGAGGATGATCTTTCTCGTTTTGAAGAATTTGATACCCAAGTCTTGGGTATAAGTGTTGACAGTGTTCACAGTCATGATGCATGGGCGAAATCGCTTGGTGAGATTTCCTATCCGCTAGGTTCAGATTTCTATCCACATGGACAAGTATCAGAAAGTTTTGGTGTTTTGCGAACAAATAAAGATGAACCTGCTTATGGTGCCTCTGAACGCGCCTTATTTATCATTGATAAAGAAGGGATCGTTCGCTTTATAGATGTCCATCCAATTGGAAAGCAACCAGATAACGAGGAACTATTTGACGTTTTGCGTAAAATGTAAGGGGGCGGCGTATGGAACTTTCTCGAAAAGCCATACCATATACACCTAATTTAAAACAACTAAACGAAATGACCATTATGATTGTTTCAACTTCCGGAGTGCACCTAAATGATCAAGAGGCGTATAACACAGACCCATCAGTAGGCGATGCGACCTTTCGGATCATTCCAGGCGATGTTGAAGCAAAACAATTAACGGTGACTCATTCTGCTCCAAAAGATCACTATAATACAGATTTTCCAAAAGAGGATATCAACTGTGTATTCCCAATTGATCGTTTAAGAGAAATGGTCGACAATGGTGATCTTGGTGGAGTCGCTGAGAAACACATTACGATGATGGGTTATTCGATGCGATTAAACAAAATTAATAAAGAAACAATCCCGGCGCTTGTTAAAGAAGTCGTTCGCTCAAAAGCAGACGCTGTCTTGTTAACAGCAGGCTGACCACTTTGTCATCGTACTGTAGTTACAGTACAACGTGGAATTGAAGCGCAAGGAATCCCGACAACGTTAATTACTCTTGATGTAGAGCAATCTAGTTTAATGAGGCCTCCTCGAGCGATTCATCCGATTGGATTTAAATTCGGACAATCACTAGGTGCGCCAAACGATAAAAATACGCAAATGAAAGTATTACAAGTAGCATTAGCTGAGTTATCAAAAAGACAAGAGCCAGGAAATATTGATGAGGTTGATTTTCCATCATACCAGCAATAATGATCATGGACGTGACCAAACGGTTGCGTCCTTTTCAAGTAATATAGGGATACTTTTTTCTTGAAATAAAGGATAAGAAAATGACGCTAAAAATTCATATAGGTTCAGTTCAATAATTTGATTTTAAATGTTTTTTTAAGTATCATCTTATAGGTATAATCATAGGAAAAAGGAGTTAAAAAATGTGGAGATAAAACAGAGGAACTACACACCACTAATAATTATTATCAGCGTTGCTATTATTGCCTTAATTGCACTATTGTCATCGATCCCAAAAATTGAAGTAGAACTAGGCTTTGATGTGAAAATATTACCTTTGATGAACGCGATCTTTAATTCGTTTACATTTTTATTTCTAGTCGCAGCACTTATAGCGATTTTAAAGAAAAAGGTCAAACTCCATCAGACGTTTATTTTTGCAGCATTTGGAACAACGGCCTTGTTTCTAGTCACTTATGTTGCCCACCATGCTCTTTCTGATTCAACGACTTTTGGTGGTGAAGGAATGATTCAATCTATCTATTATTTTATCTTGCTAACTCATATTATTTTAGCAGCGCTCATCGTCCCCTTAGCATTAGTAACATTAGCAAGAGGATTAAACAGACAAGATGAGAAGCACAAAAAAATTGCTCGTTGGACTATGCCGATATGGTTATATGTCAGTTTAACAGGTGTACTTGTGTATCTTATGATATCACCTTACTATTAGTTGACAGATTCACTTGTGAAGGTATACACTATGTCAGTAGTGAAAAAGAGTAACAAGTAGCATATTATGATAGTTGTTCACTATAGATAGTATTAAATAGAAAATAGAAAAAATTTGGAGGTAGAGAGATGAAAAAATTATTAACATTAATGATGACAGTTACAGTTGTTGCAGTATTAGCCGCTTGTGGTGGAAACGAAAATGCAGAACCAGCAACAGAAGAAGCTCCAGTTGAAGTTGATGCTGAAGCAGGAAATGAAGCAGGAAATGAAGCTGAAGCTGAAGCAGGTCACAAGGAATTTACAGTTACAGCGACAAACTTTGAATTTACTTCTGACATTGAACTAGTAGTAAATAAAGGTGACCTAGTAACTATTCACGTTACTAACGAAGAAGGCGTTCATGGTATTGCTATTGAAGAATTCGATGCAGTAGGCGGACCTGGTGAAACAATAGAGTTTGAAGCAACAGAGGCAGGAACATTTGAACTTGTATGTTCTGTCCAATGTGGCGAAGGACATGATGACATGAAAACTAGCTTAGTAGTACTAGATTAATTAATTAAAAAAGACAGTATGCATTTAATAAATGCGTACTGTCTTTTTTTAGTTATAAAAAAGTATAAAAATTTCGTGTCTGTCTAGCTTCAAGACACCTTGAGTTACTTCATAGCTGGTTTTGTGACGAGTAAGGCGCCATCGGCTCGAGGGCTTTTCTTATGTCACAGCAACCCGATCATAAATAAGCCATAAACAACAGTTGTTAGTACTAAAGCTGTCGTTAATGCAAATTGATAATTTTCTTTAATCACAACAGTTGGTGACTGGTGCATTAAATGTGATGCCATTAAAACTTGCCCTGAGAAAGGTGATATTTGTGTTGCTGTTGTCCATGCAATAAGGAGAATAAGTGCCATGTACTCCGGGCTAACACCAAATTTAAGTGGTGATAGTGAACTGCCAATTCCAATGATAATAATAAGTGGATGAATCCCAATTTGAGCTAGGATTATGGCCAAAAAGACGATGAAAATACTTAACAAATAAACAGAACCTAAAGAAGCTTGAAATAATAGACCGGAAACGTAAGCACCAATTTCCGTTTGGGCTAACGCTACTCCAAAAAAACCCGCACTAATAAAAACAGCTAATTCATTTTTTACTTTAAAAAAAGAATGGAGGACTTGTTCTACTACATCATGAATGTAAAATTTTATTACATTGGAAAAAATCGCCCAAATAAATGGGAAAACAATCGCAATTAAACTAACGACTGTAAGCATATTGACTGGCAATAGATAATCTAGGATAAAGGACAAGCAAATCAAAACAAAAATAAATGTAAAAAAAGGTACTAACGACGTGTCTTTTTTTGGAGTAGTTTCTCTAGTAGCTCCAACAATAGGGTCATCTGCATAAGAAATTTTGTTAAACATTAACCATGAAATAAGTAAATAAATGATAGCAAGAAATAACCCATAGAGTCCGAAATTAATCCATGATAAGTCAAATAAGACGAGAATAAGACCTACATTAACAAAGTAGGGGGACCAAAGCATACAAAAGCCAAAGGCACGCATAATATTTAAAGTGATTTTTTTATCTTGGTAAGATGAAAAGCTTTCTTCAGCAATTTTTTTTACAATCGCCAACGTACCATAGTTTAAAATGGTACCGATCGTTGCTATTAAGAAGTAGGAAAGCCGGTATGGATGTTGTTGACCTTTTTCTTCCCTTGCTTGGACTTTTTCTTTTAGAATTGACAAGTAACCCGATGTAGACATAAATGTACCAATTAACGGGATTAGTAAAAATAAGGAAAGTAGATTTACATTTGCCCCAAAACCAGTAATTGCTATGCTTAAAGGAACTTCTTCTAGTAAAAAACTGACAACTCCTACAAAAATAAGTGTCAAAACGATGACAAGGCTTATTTTTGAAATATAAAATAATGAGCAAAGGAATAATATTGCTCCGAAAACACTATAAGTATAAACAAGTATGTTACTTGGAAAAAAAAGCTCATATAGATATAAAATCGTTGTAAAATAACAAAGTACACCTAAAAATCGAATGAAAGGATGTTGTTCGATTGTCCGAACCCCCTTGGAGTTGAAATTTAAAAGTTCTTAATGATCCTATGAAATTAAATTTATATCATTAACATATTGCAAATGGTATAATTAACTTTGATTTGAAATAGACTTGGATTTTGAAAGGATGACGAAATTGACTGAACTTGAAAAATTGCCTGCAAAAACTTGTGAAATTGACCGCTTAATTACTGGTGATGAGGATATTGAAAAAGTCCTTGCTGGAACAAAAACTGCAGTACGACGTAATGGAAGATACGCTGATATCGGTGAAACTATGGTTTTAAAAGGAAAGACATTTAAAGTTGACAATGTTTTCCGACAAAACCTTGGTGATTTAACAGACGAAATGGCAAATCAAGAAGGATATCCAACTTTAGAAGAATACAAAAACTCAATTTTATCAATGCATAAAGGCATGCCATGGCTGCCACATATGAAGGTTTGGGTTCATGAATTTAGCCTAGTTAAAGCTTAGCATGAATGATAATACGAAGAGGCTGACATAACGTCAGCCTCTTTATATTGTTTAGAAAAAATTATTTTAAACTGCCGAAGAGAAAAGCTTCGGTTGAAGTGTTGTATACACCAGTTGTGCTTCTATTTCAGTTAAGGGCACTAAAGGTAATCTTACTGAACCTACTTGCTGACCGACCATTTCTAATGCTGCTTTTACAGGTGCCGGATTAGGAGCAATAAACATGGCCCTTATGATAGGTAATAAATCGCGATGCATTTGTGCTGCGTATTGAACATTACCATTTTGAAAAGCGGTAATCATATTTTTCATTTCATTACCAATAATATGAGATGAAACAGAGACAACCCCATGTCCACCAATGGCTAATAACGGTAAAGTAAGACTGTCATCTCCACTATAAACAAGGAAGTCATCTGGAGTATTTTGAATAATATTGGCCATTGATTCTAAGTCACCATTAGCTTCTTTTAGAGCCACAATATTATCAATTTCCGCTAAGCGAACAATTGTTTCTACTGCCATATTGACAATACTGCGCCCTGGGATATTATATAACATTACTGGCAAACAAGTTGATTCAGCAATTGTTTTGAAGTGAAGATACATACCTTCTTGATTCGGTTTATTATAATAAGGTGTTACTAACATAATTCCGTTAACACCAGCTGCTTGAGCGATCTTAGTTAACTGAATCGATTCAGATGTATTGTTTGATCCTGTACCAGCGATAACTGGAACGCGACCGTCCACCGTTTCTACAACACATTCAAACAGGGCCTTTTTTTCTTCAGTAGATAAAGTTGGCGATTCACCTGTTGTTCCTGCAACAACGATTCCTTCTGTTCCATTTGCAAGTAAATAATTTACCAATAATTTTGTTGCTTGAAAATCGACATTTTCATCTTGGTCAAATGGTGTTACCATTGCCGTTAATAATTGTCCTAAATACATTTAAAACACCCTCTATTCAACAGATTTTGTTCGTCTATATATGGATTAGACGACTTCAAGTTCTTGAATAGAGCTAAATCGCATAAAAAACCGTGAAAAAAGACAAAAAACAGCAACGAGAGACCCGTTACTGCATAGAATGTAAATATCACAGTCATTCCAGCGTGAGATAGCCCTCCATATAGTCAAACACTATACGACAGTTCTGCATTTATTAAATTGCAGACCCAACAACAAGCTAGTGAGTAGCTTATTACTTCGGCAAATCCCCCTTTTCAAATCTTTCAACGGAGCTCATTCTCCTCAAGAAATGTACTTATGGTATTTGCGCCTCTAAACTCACTTCAAAAGATTATTGAAGTTAAGAAGTATGAACTTTGGTCAAACATAACAAAAATTAACTAGAATTGCAATACTAAATGCTTCACTAATAGTTAAAAATTCTTTAAAATTCTAAAAGCTAAAAATTTAAAAGGGAAATAATTTATGCTAAGATTAGAGAAAAGAGCGTTAGAACTAGTTATTCATTCTACATAACAATTATTTTTAAACTAATAGAATGAATTTCATAACACCAAAAACTAGCCACATTAAGCTACCTAGTGGCGTAGAATCTGCATTATGAAATTCATTCAATATCTTCAAAAAAAAAACATCATACCGTGATGTTCGTTAGTTAGGGGGAGTTACTATCAAAGTTATTTTAGTCCATGGATTTAAAAAAAGTAGTAAAGATATGCAACCGTTACTAGACAATTTAAAGTTACTTGGTCACGAATGTTTTCTTATCGATTTACCGATTACATATGAAAAATTTGATGTAGCAGCGTCTTTATTGGGCGATTTTTTAGAAGAAATGATTAAAACTCATTTAAGCGACGGGGAAAAAATTCATTTTGTCGGCCACAGTACAGGCGGTTTAGTGATAAGAAAAATGCTTTCAGAAACAAAATTTGTTAATAAAATTGGCAGATGTGTGCTGATCGCTACACCGAATAAGGGGAGTAAATTAGCAAACATCGCAAGTAAATTACCCCTATATGGACAAATTTACAAAACATTGGGCTCAATCAGCTACAAGTACATAGAACAAATGGATATTAAAGACAAGCCTTCAATAGAAATTGGTGCAATTGCTGGAAACTCGTCAAATTTATTTTTGGGGCATCTGATTAATGAGGAAAGTGATGGCAGGGTTGAAGTGAAATCTGTTGATTTACCAAATTTTACTGACTTCATTGTCTTAGCTTTTGGACATAAAGAGATCCACAACCAAAAGGAAACAGCAAAATTAGTTGAAATGTTTCTGGAAAAAGGTAAGTTTAAATGAATGCTGCAAACTTATCAAGCGTTGAAGTCGAGTGCTGGGTTAAGCGTGATCGAATAATGCGATCCTAATAAGAGAGTAGTTGCTAAGTGCAGCTACTCTTTTTTATAAAGGGAAGAAAGTATAAAATTTTGGTATCTGTCGTTATGATTTTTTTCTAAGTTTATTCAATTGGTCGAGCCGATTATTATTAATGTGTGAAATGTAAGTGACATTTATGAAACGATTTATACATCGAGGTTGGTGCTGCATATAATTAAATATGATATCTAAAATAATAAAGGATTAGATATTTTAAAAGTATTCATAAAACTAACATTTAAAGAGGTGCAAGTTATGAAAAAGGTCAGTCATATCTCTCTGGAAAAAGTATTAAAGAGCACGAGTGTCCATTATAATTTGTCTGTGCCACAACTTGTGGAAGTAGCCATAAAACGCGGGGAGGGGACACTAACAAATACTGGTGCTTTAAGGGTAACTACAGGGAAGTATACAGGGCGATCACCGAATGATAAATATATTGTAAATGAACCTACAACTTCTGAAAAAATTGCTTGGGGTAGTGTAAACCAGCCATTTGAACAAGAAAAATTTTCTGTTTTATATAACGATGTACTGCATTATTTAAGTAATAAAGAATTGTTTGTATTTAATGGATATGCGGGTACTGATGCTAACTATAGCTTACCAATTTCCGTTATTAATGAATACGCATGGCACAACTTATTTGCTCACCAGCTATTTTTACGCCAGACTGAAGAAGAGTTAAAACATCATCATTCAGATTTTACGATAGTGTCTGCTCCAGGATTCCGAGCTAATCCAGTTGTACACGGTACGAAATCGGAAACTTTTATTATTGTAAACTACGAAAAACGTATTGTCCTTATTGGTGGAACAGAATATGCGGGTGAAATGAAAAAATCGATTTTTAGCATTATGAATACGATACTCCCAGAAAAAAATGTTCTTCCAATGCATTGCTCTGCAAACATTGGTAAGGAAGGCGATGTAGCTTTATTATTCGGACTTTCTGGAACGGGAAAAACAACTTTATCAGCTGATCCTAATCGTTATTTGATTGGTGATGATGAACACGGCTGGAGTGAAGTTGGTGTGTTTAACTTTGAAGGTGGGTGTTACGCAAAATGTATCCACCTATCTATAGAAACTGAACCACAAATTTTTAAAAGCATTCGTTTCGGAGCTATTCTTGAAAATGCTATATTAGATGAAGGAACTAGACAACCAGATTATGATGATAAGAGCTTAACTGAAAATACTCGAACTGCTTATCCAATTGAGCATATTGAAAATGCAGTAATACCAAGTATGGCTGGACACCCGAACGTGATTATCTTTTTGACTGCTGATGCGTTTGGAGTACTACCGCCAATTTCTAAACTTACCAAAGAGCAGGCGATGTATCATTTTCTTTCTGGTTATACTAGTAAACTTGCAGGTACAGAGAGAGGTGTGACTAAACCGGTAGCAACTTTTTCAACATGCTTTGGAGCACCTTTCTTGCCTTTACAGCCTAGTGTTTATGCTAGACTTCTCGGTGAAAAAATCGAGAAATTTAATACGAATGTTTTTCTTGTCAACACCGGTTGGAGCGGTGGACCATACGGAATTGGAAAACGGATGGATTTAGGCTTGACTCGCACAATGATTACAGCTGCTATAACTGGTGAATTAGATAAGGTAGCATTTATTCCAGATCCAATTTTCGGGATGTTCGTACCTCAATATTGTCCTGGCGTTCCTAAAATTGTGTTGAATCCTCGTAATACTTGGGAAAATAAAAATGCATACGATAAACAGGCTAATGAATTAGCAGAGCGATTTAAAAAGAACTTTGAAAAATTAACAAATAATGATCCTGATGTAAAAGCAATATCTGTTTCAAAGTAAAATAGCTTAATCAAATGCTTGTGGATTATCATCGAAAATTGTCTATTAAGTAATTAAGTTTTATAGGTATTAAATTCATTTAGTCCTTGATGATCTTTGATCATCAAGGACTCTTTTTTTGGGCGAAAATAAGCATTAGTTTTGTTTATGTAAAATTTATCAGTTCTTTTCCATGAAAATTAAGCGAAAAAAAGGAATTTTGACTGAATTTGTCGAATAGATAGTTTTAGAATTTAAAATTATTAAAATCCTTTTCTGTAATTTGACAAAAAAGATATGTAAGGAGTTTGCCATGAGGTTAACAACATTAGATCATTGTCCAGCAGGAGTTAGATTAGCTAAATCGATTTACAATGAACGTGGATCAGTTTTGTTAGCTGAAGGAACTGAACTTACTGCTCCGCTATTATCAGCCTTAAAAAGATATAGTATTTTTACAATTTATATAGAAGATGAAGCTTCAGAAGGAATTGAAATTGTCGAAGCAATACCTGAGGAGTTACGTAATGAAGCAATCAATGTTGTTACAGATGGCTTAAATACAATCGCTGATTTAAGAATTACAAATATTCAAGGTATGATTAAGACAGAAAAGGCAATTCAAAGCTTTAAAAAAATATTTAAAGAAATCCTTGCTTGTTTAAAGGATAATCAAACGGTCTTAAACCTACTGGCAACGACCAAAATTCATGACAATTATTTATATAATCACTGCGTAAATGTAACCATTTATTCTTGTCAGTTAGCAATCGAAAATAGCTTGCCAATAAAGAACATTGAGGAAATCGGTTTAGGAGCAATGTTACATGATTTAGGGAAATTATATATTCCACCACAAATATTAAATAAGCCTGGACAACTGACAAATGAAGAATTCGATATAGTGAAAAAACATAGTCAGGCAGGTTTTGATATTCTTAGAAAAGTTCATGGAATTCCAATACCTGTTGCTCATTGTGCATATCAACACCATGAAAGACTTGATGGGCTAGGTTATCCCCGAGGGTTGAAAGATAATGATATTCATAAATATTCAAAAATTCTTTCTGTCGCCGATGTATTTGACGCGGTCACTAGTCACAGAGTTTACCGTCCAGCAATGTTGCCTCATACTGGACTTGAATTACTATATGCAGGAAGTGGTACTCAATTTGAAAGTAGACAGGTTGAACTTTTTAAAGGTTGTATTGCGATTTATCCCCAAGGATTAACCGTCAAATTAAACGATGGTCGAACAGGGATTGTCACTAACTATAATTTTAATGCTGCTGGCCGGCCTCAAGTTAGAATTATTAGAAATGAAGAAAATCAACCAATAAAGGCAATGTATGAAATTGATTTATCAGCTAATGATCATTTAACTTTACATATTGTTGAGGCTGATACCTTATTATGAAGAAAGACAGAGTGACTAAGGTCTAATTAGGATTTTTTTGAGGTTAGATCACTCTTACTGGATTAACCTCTTTTAACTATCTTAGAATATCATATTAAACTTAAATTTTTAAGCTGAATCCATTTAAAACAATGATAGATGCTATTTTACTAGACTAATAAGTTATTGGTAAAAAAAATTACTTGCTAAATAATAATAGACAATTTAAAATTAAAGAGAACTTTCGTAAAATTCCGAATAATCTTTATATAAATTGATTTGATAAAGGAGAGAGCCTTGTTGAAAAAAAAGAAAGTTCCTTCGATCATTAAGGATCAACGACTAGTTGAATATAGGAGAAATCAAATTATTAGTGCCTCAGTAACTCTATTTAAAGAAAAGGGATTCCACCGCACTACAACAAGAGAAATTTCTAAAGCATGTGGATTTAGTATTGGAGCCTTGTATGAATATATTGGTTCAAAGGAAGATGTTCTGTTCCTTGTTTGTGACGCAATCTTTGATGAAGTAATCAACCGATTTACCCCCCATCTTGAAACAGATGTGGTTGGGATCGAACGATTAAAATTAGTGATTGACTCTTACTTTAGAGTTGTCGATCAAATGCAAGATGAAACGCTTGTTATGTATCAAGAAACAAAAGCATTGGATGATGAAACCAAGCCATATGTATTTCAAAAAGACCAATTGATGTTGGAAAGTATTGAGCGAGTGATCAGAGAGTGCGTTGAGGGTGGATCTTTGCACCTTAGTGAAAATCAAATTAAACTAGCCTCTCATAATATTATCGTCAGTGGGCATATGTGGGCTTTCCGGCGCTGGAATTTAGAACAATTATACACAATTGACGAGTATATTGAGTTACAAACCAATCAATTACTTTATGGTTTAGGAAGCCTAACACCTGTCAAAGACACTTCAACCATTTAGTATCGACCTGGCTAAATTGACTGTAGAAGCATTTGATGAAATCTTGTCAAAGATACATTAATCATTTATCATAGCCCCTTCCTTTTGTTCATAGCTATATAGAAGCACAAAGGAAGGTGGAGTGAAAATTATGAACATTAGAGTACGACAAGGCGATACTTTTTGGTATTATAGTCAACTGTTTACTATCTCTTTACCGTTAATTATTGACTCTAATCGAAATGTAAATCCAGCTGCAATACAGGTTGGACAAATTATTCGTATACCTGGTTTTTATGTGAATTTTTACACCATCCAACCTGGAGATACATTCTGGAGCATTTCTAATCGATTAGGTTTCAACTTTGATATGCTGCAATTGTTAAATTCAACTCTAAATCCATACGCACTACAAATAGGTCAGAGGATTAACGTGCCAGTTCGAGTCGTACAACCAATAGTACGTGGAAAAAGGCGATATGATTATGATGCAGTCATGAATGATATCCGTCAACTTTTTGAAATATATCCCTTTATGGATAATACTTCTATTGGGAATTCCGTCATGGGGAAAGAAATCGTTGAATTACGTATTGGTCGTGGTACGAAAAACGTCCATCTAAACGGTTCATTTCACGCTCACGAGTGGATTACCACGCCAATATTAATGCAAACACTAAATGAATACTTACTTGCTTTAACAAACAGAGGGACGATAAGAGGACTTTATATGCCTCCATACTATGATTCTGTTTTATTATCGCTAGTTCCAATGGTTAACCCCGATGGAGTTGATTTAGTTATTCATGGAGCCCCTGAGGAAGAACCCTATCGAAGTAATGTGTTAGCGATTAATAACTTAAGGACTGATTTTTCAGGATGGCGAGCTAATATCCGTGGTGTCGATTTGAATAATCAATACCCAGCACTATGGGAAGAGGAAGCGGCCCGTAAACCAAGTCAGCCAGCGCCACGAGATTTCCCTGGATATCGTCCTTTGTCAGAACCAGAATCAATTGCGATCGCCGATTTAACGAGAAGAGGAAATTTCGATCGAGTTTTAGCTTATCATACACAAGGAAAAGTAATATACTGGGGTTTCCAGGGATTGGAGCCACCGGAAAGTAGATTAATTGTAAATGAATTCGCTAGAGTAAGCGGCTTTCAAGCAATTCAATATGTCGATAGCTTTGCAGGCTATAAAGACTGGTTTATTCAAGAATGGAGAAGACCTGGCTTTACTATTGAATTAGGTAGAGGTGTTAACCCATTACCAATCGCCGATTTTGATGAAATCTATCAAGAAAATCTCGGGATATTTTTAGCAAGTTTATATATGTGACTTATAGAGGCTGTTAAAAAAGGTGTTATCACCTTTTTTAACAGCCTCTATGCAATGGACGAAGGCGCTGAAGACAAAACCGAGGCCGGAGCTCTCCCGGATTGCCCTCAAAAGAAGATAGTGAGGATACTCGCTTCGCGATCGGGTCGCTTTTTCTACTTTCGAAAAAGAGCATGATCATGCCCGCAAGCTGCCGAAATAGCAGTGATTGATCATCCGAATCTGGCGGGTACCAGGTAAGTTAGAAAAACTGAGATGTGCATTTGATTTTTTCAGACAAGCAGATAAGTTTGTTTCAATTGTTCAAATTGGTACTATAGAATTGAAACTTCTTTATGAAAGGAAAAATTCAAATGTCAAATATACAAATACCTGTATCGGTCTTAAACTTAGCACCTATTCGTGAAGGACAGGAGGTTAAAGAAGCCATAGATGCAATGGTCGATTTGGCGCAAGCGACTGAGAAAATGGGCTATACACGATTTTGGATTGCTGAGCATCATAATACACCAAGACTAGTGAGCTCAGCTACTTCGATTTTAATTAAACATACCTTGGAACATACAGAACACATCCGTGTTGGGTCTGGCGGGATCATGCTACCTAATCATTCCCCTTTGGTAGTGGCTGAACAATTTGGTACCATGGCAACAATCTATCCTAATCGATTGGACTTGGGACTAGGCCGGGCTCCTGGTACAGATATGATGACTGCAAGTGCACTAAGACGATCTCAAAATGACTCTATCTATACATTTCCAGATGATGTAAAAGCTTTGCTTACGTATTTTGGACCTGAAGAGCTTCAAGGTACTATAAAAGCTTATCCAGGTGTTGGGACAGATGTTCCGATTTATATCCTCGGTTCATCGACGGATTCAGCTGTTTTAGCAGCTAAATTAGGTTTGCCGTATGTATTTGCTTCCCACTTTGCACCAAGATATATGGATGAAGCCATTTCAATTTATCGTAATCAATTCCAGCCATCTGAACACCTGGACTCTCCATACATGATCGTATGTCTTAATGTGATTGCAGCTGAAAGTGATGAAGAGGCCAAATTCGAATCGACAACGATGCAGCAATTTTTCTTGAATATTGTACGTGGCACTCAAACGCCGTTAAGTCCTCCAGTAGAAGACATGGATCTGATTTGGAGTCAGCCTGAGAAAGAAATGGCTGCATTTAGATCTCGTTTTACTATGTTGGGAGGTAAAGATTCGATCCGTGAACAGTTGATGAGTTTTCAAGAAAAGTATAATGTGGACGAAATCATGGCTGTATCTTATATTTATGATCCTGACAAACAAAAACGTTCTTATGAACTTTTAAAAGAAGTGGTTGATGGAAATTAAAGACTGAATGTAAAAAGGAGATAAATGGGGACAGGTACCTTGTCCCCATTCACAGGGAACATTGTGGCTAGTGCCGGGGAGCTTAAGTATTATTAAATTAGCCAGATATGCTAGTCTAGCTGGATAAAACACGCTTAATGAGTTTAATATCAGCGTCGTGATCTTTAACTTGTTGTTGAAGGTCGTATATAGGGGATTTTAATTCACTTGTACGAGCTGTTTGATCTTGGATGATGCGGAGTTTATCCTTAACTTCTTCAAATCCCAGTTCCATCTTTGCTTCCATAGAAGACATACCAGTTTCGATAGTGGACATTCTAGCATTCATAGAAGACATTTCAGACTTAACACCTTGAAGTTCGTGTTTAATTGGATCTAATTCTTCTTTCAATACTGATTGCAGCATTTCTTTTAATTCGTTATTCATCAGAAACGCTCCTTTCATCGTTTTAATCATTATTCTTATTTATTATATCAGAGGTTGTTCAAAAAGGTCAGTATGTTCCTTTTTGAATAATCTTTTTTTGGCTCTCGAAAAAGTACTCGGATCGACCTTTATACTTAAGAATGAAGCCATTTCGGAAGTTGTGATTGTCACCGAATGTGATGATCACGAAGTTGAAAAGTTGAAAACATCCTTTGGAATTACCCAGCTTTAGATATTTGTTAGGTAGAATCTCAAAAGAATAGTGTTGTTTCGTTTCGTGTAAAATAACTCAAAGGAACTACTCCTGTTGCCTGGCACGCGCTAAGCCTTTTTTTAACTATGATAAGAATTCCTAAATCTGTTTATTATGGTAAAAAATGAAACTTTCTGTATTTTTCAACGTATGTAAACTTGTAGTAAAAACATTACGTTGGAGGATAACAATTATGAGAAAATATCTAACTATACTAGCCTTTGTTTTAATATTATTTGCAAGTTTAATAGGGTGTACAGAAAAATCTGATCAGCAAATAGTTGAAGTTTCTGATGGTGCCAAAGCTGTTTTTTTTGAAGTAGCTAATGAGGGAAATACGGTTTATTTACTTGGTTCAATTCATGTTGGCAAGTCAGACATGTATCCATTGCAGGGAAAAATTGAAGAGGCATATGCTAGCTCAAGTCACTTAGCAGTTGAGGTCAATATTAACGATATTAGTGAATTAGAGATGATCCAGCATATAAGCGAATTAGGTTTGTATCTGGACGGTTCGACCTTAAAAGATCATATAGATAGTGATCTATATGATGAACTGCTTGCTCTATTAAATGAATATGGGATGCAAGAAAATGAGGTCTCAATATTTAAACCGTGGCTAGTTACTCAAATGGTCGAAGCGATACTGGCCGAACAGCAAGGTTATTCAACGGACTTAGGTATTGACCAGTATTTCTTAACAAAAGCAGCAGAAGATGAAAAAAAGATCATCAGTTTAGAAACGGTAGAAGAACAATTAAACTTGTTGGCAATGTTAAGTGCAGATTCCCAAGAAAAACTATTACATTCGAGTGTATTTGAGCAAGCTGAAAATGAAGCTATGATTAATGATTTAGTAACAAAGTGGATCGATGGTGATATAGCTGGGCTCGCAGAGTTGCGTAAAATTGATGAAGATGAGCCTGAAGACTATCTTGAATTTTACAATGCCTTTACTGACGAACGAGACAAGAAAATGGCTCAGAAAATTGATGGTTTCTTACAGAATGAATCCTCTGAAACGTATTTTGTCGTTGTCGGTGCGCTCCATTTAGTTGGAGAGAATAGTATTGTTGATGTATTAAAATCAAAAGGTTATGATGTTAAAATGATTTTTACAAACAAATGATTTTTATTACGATGATGTTTTTTTCAGAAAATCAACTTAAATAATTTGAAAAAAAATAGTTTTAGATAGGAAGATAATTAGGTGAGGGGAAATTAATATGGTAGAGAAGGCTAATACAAATAGAAAGGCAGTGGAAGCTTTAACTCTTGGTATTCTTTCAATATTTATACCTGTGGTAGGAATATTACTTGGTATTATTGGAATTACCTTTTCAGTAATCGCAAAGAAAGAAATCGAGAAAACAAATGAGGATGGAAGAAACTATGCGACATCGGGAATGATTTGTAGCATAGTTGGGGTTACAATCCAGCTCTTCTTTGTTGTAGTAGGTATCGTTTCGTTGTACTCGGGACCGATTGCATAGTCTTCTTCAAGTAACGGGTGCATGAATTAAGAGGGCAACGCTTTATTTGAAGTGTTGCCATGTCATTATATTAAAAATACTTCCTATAAAGTTCTTGGCGCAGTCTTCCGCTCAGTTGGGCATATATCCTTGTTGTTTCACTTTTTTCATGACCAAGTAAACTTTGAATGACATCAATCGACGCTCCATTATTTAACAAATGAGTGGCATAACTATCCCGAAGTTGATGAGGGTGTATCATATTATTAATACCAACACGATTTGAAATGCGTTTGATGATAGCAACATAAATCCCTCCAATATAAGTTCTTATATAAAGGAAGTATCGACTCATTTATCGAAAGGGATAACTTATAACCGATATTTCATTAACTGGCAGAATTGTTTAAGTAATATAAAGTGAAGATGTAAATTTTCCTTGATATGCTATGTTTATAACTCGCTTCTTTTATAACCTTTTCTATTCACATAAAACTTTTCAATTTGATGCCCTAAAATAGCTCCACCAAAGCCAACTAATAGTCCGCCAAATATGGGGCTTACATAATTCATCCAATATATCCCAGAATGCATACCAATTAAAAAGCCGAAAAATAGTCCTGTATACTTTGATATTGTTTCATTAGGTGGAGCTATATTATCATTTTTAAGTTGAAAATTTATTTCGTTCGCGCGATTATAAGCACTCCATATACTATATGCGTATAACGATGGATAAAATAATCCCCATTGAAAATCGATAACTTGAAATGATTGCTGAACATTACCTGTAAAAGCATAAAAAATGGCTAAATTAAGATTTGACATTACGTTGATAATAACTTCTCCTATTAGGAGAATAAAACCGACAATGTAATCTCGATTATATACTTGACCTAATCCTGGAAGCGCTATTGACCATAGTGCAGCTGCCTTAGGAGATTTATAAACGTTTATCTTCTTCTTAAAGGTCACCAAAATCACCTAATTTTCTGGCTGAAATAAATGATTTCCACCGGTTAAAAAATTGATAAATGAGCATATAAATTATTGGCATGTGCATTTTTGGATTTCAAAAATTGGTGTCAAAGTTCGTACCAATCTGTCTGGATATGACCATAACACCATAGTAATTCCAATTAAATCAAGAATAAAAGCTATAGTGGAAAGTAGAAGTCCAAATGTCACGATTTCAATAACCTTTGATTATGTTATTCCAGTCTTTTTCCGCAATGGGATAATTATTTACATTATAAAGTTTTAAAGTTATCTTCACATATATCCTCCTAAAAATAACAGTTAAAAATAGTATTGTTTAACTTTAGAAATTTATTCTTAGTTAGGTTTTAATTAGTTCCCTTTTCAAATTAAGAGAAGCTCTGTGAATAATTACACTTAAAGTAACTGGGGGCAATAGTTTAGTAAGCTATCGCAACTGTTACGCTGCTAACCTGGCAGAAGAGTTCAATAAAATTTATAGTAGATTACCTATATTAAAGTGGTTTATGGTGAAGGGGTGTGAGTGATAAACTAAATTGGACAGTTTCCGCCAGATAAGAATGAACACTTATTTTCCAGGAGGAAGGGTAGCACTTCTATAGGTGATGGACCGTAGGGCCATCACCTATAGAAACAATTTCCTTTTCTCTATAAATTTAAAATAAGACCAAGACACTGTATGATGATAAGTAGTTTCTTAGATTTTCAACAGTGTGGAGGAAAAAGGTGGATAAGTGGCAAATGTATATGGAAATTCAGCAATTACTAAAGCAAGGATTCAGTAAATCGAAAGTAGCTGGAAAGTTAGGGGTTTCAAGAACAACGGTTTATCGCTATTTAAAAAGTACGCCAAGTGACATGAGTGAATGGGTGGTTCAACTTGAAAGTAGAAGAAAAAAGCTAGACCCATTCAAAGAATTGATCCTTTCGTGGTTGTATTCACATCCTGATATGACAGCTGCCCAGGTTTATGATTGGCTACAAGAAAAGAAACAGGTAAAAGATGTTTCTGAAAGTACAGTAAGAGCCTATGTAAGAGAGTTACGACTATCATATGATATTTCTAAAGAAACAACTATGCGTGATTATGAAGCCGTGGCAGAGTTACCGATGGGCGAACAAATTCAAGTAGATTTTGGACAAACAGTTCAAAAGACAATCGTGGGAAAAACGGTCAGACTTTATTTCATAGCTTTTGTTCTATCCCACTCTAGATACAAATACAAAGAATGGGTGGATCGGCCTTTCACCACCAAAGATGTTATACGTACCCATGAAAATGCCTTTCAATATTTTGCTGGAATTCCTAGGGAACTCGTTTATGATCAAGATGCGCTTCTTGTCGTTAGCGAAAATGGAGGTGATTTAATTCTAACAAAAGAGTTTCAAGCGTACAAAGAAGATCGGAAGTTAACGATTTGGGTTTGTCGTAAAGCAGATCCAGAGACAAAGGGAAAAATTGAAAATATGGTAGGTTTTGTGAAAGTGAACTTTTCCAAACATCGGATATTTCAAAATATTGATAAATGGAATGAAGATGGGTTAGCGTGGCTGAAGCGTACGGGTAATTATAAGATTCATAACACAACAAAAAAAAGACCGTGCGAAGTGTTTCTCCTTGAAAAGCAACACTTACGACCAGTCTCAACGGCTACTGGCAGTTTACCTGCAGGTAGTCAAACTAAACTCCAATCTATTATAACAAGGACGGTTCGAAAGGACAATACGATTTGGTATAAATCTAATCGCTACTCAGTTCCTCTCGGAACATTTGAAAAGTATCCAGAAGTAGCAATATCTGAAGTCGACGATGCCTATTTAATGATCGTTGAAGTTGACACAGGGGAAATATTTGCGAAACATAAACTGTCTGTTGCAAAAGGAGAATTAATTCAAGATCGACAACATACGCGTGATCGAACAAAAGGGGTTACAGCTTATATACAGTCAGTAGCAGAAAAATTCGAAAATACAGATATGGCACTCTCTTTTCTAGAAACGATTAAATCAGCGTTTCCGCGATACATTAGGGATCAACTCCAGCTGATATCAAAAGAAATAAAATGTCATGAGCAGTCAATTATTAATGAAGCTTTAAAAGAATGTGTTAACCGGAAACTATTTTGTGCAACAGATTTTATCGATATGGTTCAGTACCTTGACCGACAACGACAAATGATTGTTACACCTCCAACTGATAACGATGAAACAACTAAAATACTTCATGAAAACAACCAATCGTTAGTGAATACGAAACCAGCAACCAGAGATATAAATGATTATTTGTCAGTATTGGCAGGTGATGTTTGATGAGTCAGTTTGCACAAGTGCAGGAGTTATTAAAGACACTCCGATTATCGGAAACATCTACTAGTATAACAAGACTAATTAAAGAAGCAGAATCAAACGAAGTTTCCTATACATCATTTCTACTAACGATATTAACATTTGAACAAAAGCGCCGGGAAGAAAAACAAACAGAAAAACGCTTAAAATGGGCTACATTTCCGTATCATAAAACGATGATCGACTTTAATCTTGATGAACAGAGATCATTAAGTAAAAAACAGTTTAATCAATTAAAAGAGCTAACATGGGTAGAGCAGCTGTACAACATTATTTTATTGGGACCGCCAGGTGCAGGGAAAACTTTATTAGCAATAGGATTAGGGATTGAGGCAATCAACCGCGGATATAAAGTTTCGTTTATTTCTATGGGTGATTTAATCCATACGTTAAAAACAGAAGAAATCACTCGAAAGTCACAGACTAGAATGAGCAGAATTAGAAATTCAAATTTAGTGATTATTGATGATCTTATGTTTATGGCAATGGATCAACGTGAAGCCAACCTATTTTTCCATTTAATAAACTATTTATATAATAATGCTTCTATTATACTCACATCAAATAAGGCCCCAAGTGATTGGGGCGAGTTGATGGGCGATTCAAGTATTACAGCAGCCATTTTAGATAGGATCATTCACCGAGCTGAAGTTATTCACTTAGATAATGACAGTTATCGAATGAAGCACCGATCTTCCATTTTTGGTGGAGAAAGTGTTCAAAGTTAATTGGCGAAAAGTGTTCATTTCTACTTGACGGTCACAAGGGGATAACTTTGATAGAATTTTTTGAAAGATTTAAAGAAATCCAGAAACTTCAATGGGAGTTATTTATTGATTATTGGTATGTATATATTGTGGTTATTTTACTTGGATTAGGAATAGTTATATTTTGGGTTATAAAAAAATAGTGTTTTACTAGTGCTATTCAGCTAACGGTATGCGATAGCACAATAATGGCTCAAGCTAAGAGGAGGGTTTTTTTTGAGAAAAATTAGGATTGTTTTTATAGGTTTAATTTTATTGTTAATTTTGTCTTTTGTTTACATCAATCAAACCTACTTTTATAACCCGTTCACATTCCCTGAAGGTAACATTGCTGAATATCCTCATTATTCTTTTACTACATTTAAAAAACCGATGGTTATTGAAGCAATCAAGCGGGACACAGATGGTGAACGTAGCTTTTATCATTATGTAACGGATGAGAAGGATATAAAAAGTTTGCTTAAACAGTTTGATGAAGCGCACAAACATTTAGGATATTATGACAATGAAAGGTATATATCAGAGCTGATTGAAGATAGAGGTGCAGAATACACTTTAATATTTAGGCAAGTTAAGAAGTGGGACGATGATTTAGCTCAAGGGAGAATTTTAATCCAATTTTCCTTCTTTGAAAACAATGATGTTATTGAGATTTCTGGACATCATTTCTACAAATTAGAAGAAGATTTTAAAGAGAATATTTTAAATGTTTTGTCGGAAGAACCGTGGGTATCTGAGGAAAGTTTCTTATTAAAGTAACTGGGGCGTTAGCACAAGAACCTGGTGCTGTTCTTGTTCAATAATAAAATCACTTATTTCAAGTGTTATCGGAGCCTTGATTATTGGAACACTTACAAACTTTTTATTCGAAAGTAAGTAGTTGTCACTCTTCAATAAGGGTACAATTGTTCGATAAGAGCAGACGATACTTTTGCTAATGAATTAGGTTACTCATAAGCATTTACTTAAATCAGTACAATAGATGGTTAATGATGGGTCAGATAGAAAAGGGGGTAGAGAAATGAATAGAAATAAATGGATAATTTTAATATTGTTTGTTCTAGTAATAATAACATCTGTTGGAATTTATTATCAATCACATTTATCAATTTGGGGATTTTCTCTTTCTAAAAATGATATAAAACAGGTCATTGTTAGTAGCGAAAATGAAGAGGGATTTTCTCAATATCTAATCACTAATCAAAAGGAAGTTTTGGAGATAGCAAAGTTGTTATCTAAGTCGGAAAAGTATTCAGAAATTGAACACAATAATTTTCCACCTGATGAAAGACCTGAAAAACACACTAAAATTTTACTCCAAACACAGGAGAATGGTACTTATGGTGGCAGTCTGTGGATTATAGGAGCAAACTATATTCAGGATAGTAACGGCTACTACTGGAAGTTTGATTATGGAAAATTAAGCAAATTATTAAACGAAGCAATCCCATCTGCTGAGCGCTTAAATTAATAATTGTATCTTACTTATTCTCCTTCAGTAAGTATACTTTTGAGTTTTTAAGAAATCAAAATAAGGGTTAAATAATTGATTAGTTTGTCTATATTTCTTTGAAATTCTAGCAGGTTTGTGAATGGTTACACTTACACTAACTGGGGGCTTGAGTGACAGAGCGTTGGAGTTGTTTCGGCAACTCTTTTATTTTTAGGCTTATTGAAGTAAATGGCAGTTTAGTGCAATAATGAAACCTTTTATTCATTTCCCTGTAGATATAGTTATTATTGAAAGGACGTGTTGTAAATGAGGAACAAACCAATAAAAATATTATCTATTTTTATAATTTCTTTATTATCATTAAATGCTATATTTTTAGTTTCTCAATGGATTTCTGGTTACATATTAACCGTCACAAATGTTCCAGATATTGTTGATGTCTATGAACAAGCAAGTACATTGCCCAATGAGGTCACTTTCGGTACGGTTTATAATGTTACATGGTGGAGCAATCCTTTCCTTATCTCTTCTGTTATTGCTTCTATTCTACTTACAATTTATATATTTAGAATTAAAAACAGAGTTAATGCCTAACAGAATAATATTACTTTGTA
The DNA here is from genome assembly GCA_031761875.1 of Bacillaceae bacterium IKA-2. Taxonomy (GTDB): domain Bacteria; phylum Bacillota; class Bacilli; order Bacillales; family Anaerobacillaceae; genus Anaerobacillus. The sequence goes on from CP134492.1 coordinate 2,081,307, forward strand.
CAGTAATGAACTAAAACTAACGGGTAGCGTTAGCTAAATAGGAGAGGAGTTATATGGTTGCAAAATAATCAAAGAAACCTGTGGATTATACTATCGGTTATCTGCATTCTGATTGGAATTGCTACATGGATACCTAACTTTATTTTTAAGTTCGGTTATGGTTATTGGCTATTAACATTTTTCATCAATCCATTAGGTATTTTATTTGGATACCTTGGAAGAAGTAAAGTAGCAATGATTACAAATATTATTATTACTTTTAGTTTCTTTATTCTAATGTTTTTCGGTTCCTTATTTGAGGCTTTTTTTGGCTGATTGCCATAGAAAATTATTGAAGTAACTGGCAGTTTACATGTATAAGTGGTATCCAGATTTGTAGGTCGAATTAAGGAGGAGGGGATAGTACATGGAAAATACTCTACAATATAAAAATGTTAAATCTTATATCAAGGTATTATTGTTAGTCTTAACAATTTTATCATCAAGCTTTGTCGTCTGGGCAGGCTTTACTGACAGACAGTCTATATTCCCGTTCTTATTAACCCTAACACTGTTTCTCTCTATAAGTAATTTACAACTTATTAATGAAAATCCAAAAAGAAAGAAGTTGTATAGGGGTTTATTTATTGTGTCATGTCTGTCAGTTTTATTAGCATTAGCAAACTTAATTGTTGGATAATAATGTGTTGGAATCGCATTACTTGTTCAAGTAACGGGGAGCGTTAGTTTAGCAAGCTGTCGTTGCTGTTATGGTGCTAACGAGCAGATTAGCAATGTTAAAAGGAGGGATTTGTTTTGTTAACTAATTTAGGTATTCCAGGTTTAATGATGATTTTGATTATAATTGCTGGCTGGATAGGAATAATTTTCTTAGTCGTTTCTTTTGTACGAAGTAGTAGAGAGAATAAAAAAAGACTAAAACGACTTGAAGAGAAAGTTGATTACATAACAAATAAAATTGATAAAAGTAACTAAACAAAGTTAATTACTATTCAACTAACTGGGGGCGTTAGTGCAACAGTTCCTATCTGTTATTATCTAAGTACATATTTTAAAAATTTAGAGAGGTTGAAAAAAATGAAGTTAAATTTAATCCTTATAATTGTGTCATTTGTTTTTTTACTTGCAGGATGTAATGAAAGTAGTCAAGAAACAGTTAATTTACCAGAAGATGCTTTAAGGATGATAGATGTCGAAAACGAAGAAAGAGAAATAAATGTATATGGGTCCCATAAAGTGAATGAAGAGTTAGTCTTAATAGTTTTTAGAGGGGTAATGAATGATGAGGATATTTGGGTTGCTGATGTTCATAAAGAAGACGGTCAATGGATAGCTAAAGAAATAGTCCAAATGAATGGACCATTTGAAGGAAATGGTGAAATTCAAACAATCATTATTAACGACGACTTTGGATATGAAGTGGGTTATATTGAAAGTAATATTCCAATTACTGAAAACTTAAATGTTATTGAAATCGATGAGATTGTAGATTGGAAAATTTGGATTAAATAATCTAAATGAAATTGAAAACAGAGGTTGTGAATTAGTGCACTTAAAGTAACTGGGGGCGTTAGTGGAACAGCGATAATGCTTTCTGTTATCCAAGTAACTGAGCAGGAAAAGCTTTCGATAAAAGTATCAAACAAATAAAAATACTTGGTGATGGCAATGAAAAAGAAGTACCTATAGAAAACTCTTGTAACTTCAATAATCACATATTTAATAGGGAAAAGGGTTTCGAGTAGGATTATAAAATATATTCCTGCTATTGCCACTGGGGTTGGTATAATTTTTTTTATATCAAAATAAATTTTATCCCTTATAAAACTCACGCATATGAAACAATTAATGATATTGTATTACTTATTTTGCTTGCTATTATTTTTGGTGTTTCACTATTAGGAGCTATAATAAACGAGTTTACTAACAGGAGAAATAGTAACTTACAATAAAGTCCTAATTGAAGTAACGGGGAGCTTAGTTGAACAGGGGAGTTGATTACAGCTGCCTTTTCTTATTCAAGTAACTGGCAGTTTAGTGAAGTAAACACAAATGGAGGTACCTATGCCAAAAAAGAAAATGATTATAAATTTATTAATATTATTTGGTATATTAGCATACGGAATTTATTGGGTATTCTTTGATTGGAGTAGGTTTAAACAAGAATTAATAACACAATCTACTTCTTCTAATGGAACATATACTATAAATGCTTATTTAGCGAATGGCGGTGCAACCGTTTCGTATGCAGTTCTGGGGGAATTAGTTTTTAATAAAAAAAATAAAAGGTCAAAGAAAATATATTGGCAATATAGAGAGGAAAACGCATTAATAGAATGGATAGATGATAATACAGTAATTATAAATGATGTACAATTGAAATTACCGCATGAAACTTATGATTATAGAAGAGGGATAAAATAACTTTATCTTTGTTTTGGATTCCACTAACGGGGTGCGATAGTGGAACAGAGCGAAGAAGGTCAATATCATATGTATGTATTTTTTAACTAAGACGTGAAATCTTGAAGATTTGAAGATATAAGTCAAATTTATATGGATTTACGGAGGTGGAAATATTAAATGAAAAGATTTCTTTTTTTGAGTCTATTTATCATCCTTTTAATCATGTTGGTTGCTTGTTCTCCGAAGAGTATAGACAAAGTAATTATATATGAAATGGAGAATTTTTCAGTTGTTAAAGAGGAAACAGCTATTGGTTTAACAACAAAAAAAGAAATAGAAGTTTTTCAGAACGCATTTAGTAGTGCAGTAAAGCAATCGGGGGTTGTTGATATGGTAGACCCTAATTTTAAAGTTGATTTAGGTGAAGAAACATACTTTCTTTGGATTAGCGAAGGTTCAGGTACAGTTATGAACACAAAGGATACTCATACTATTTATTCATTATCTAAAAAATCAGCAACAGAAGTATATGAAACAGTAATGATTAACTATGTTAACTAATTTCACTCCCTCAGTGTGATAGCTATATCTCTTGAATGCTCACTCATTCGCAGGATTCCGTTCCCTTGATTTAGAAATAACGGATAAAGACAGAGAGTATTGAAGTTTTGGCTTCGTGAGGGCAAGCTTGAATAAAGGAGGTAGATTAAACTCCATTTATTACCATATACTGCACGCGTTCCCCACACCGCCCCTGGAGGCTAACCCTCCCATTTCTCAACGGGTCTTATAAATAAGCCCTCTCATTCCTTCGTCACGCCTTTCCAAGGGGTGGAGGCCGGTTTTGCTAACTGAACGGGTCTATGCCCTTTTGTTTAAGTAATCCAGTACTCCGTGCTTTTTTGGGATCCTACGAATAAGTCAACATTCAAAAAAATGATCATACTTTTAAATAAATCTGTCTTAGTATTTATGCTACCACTGAAGTTAAAAGTTGTACTTTTTCTGGACTATAGTGTTCATTCTTACGTGCCATAACTACCAATATTCTTGAAAATTTACCAATCAGTTTCATGATAGATTTCATTCTCTTCATTTTTTTGACATGAACATTGTTGTAGTGAAGTTCTTTGAACTCGAGATTGTTTACGACAAGACTCATTGTTGCTAAGTAGAGGAAACGCCTTAATCTAGACCTTCCTCGTTTAGAAATAACAATTTGTCCTTTCCACTTGCCAGAGCTCGCTTCAACTAGGTGAAGACCCGCATGACGTAGTAAAGCATTACCATGAGTGAATCCACTTAGGTCACCAGATTCGCCTAATATGCCAGCTAGTGAGATTTCACTAATCCCTTTAAGGGCAAGTAATTTCATGGCATAAGGAATTTGGTTAAGAACCTCAGTGACTTCGTTTTCAACTTTTTCAAGTTGTGTTGAAGCTAGGTCGTATTCCTCTAGTAATTGTGTTAAGTGAAATTTATACGCATCTAGTGCTTGATGGCTGCCGATAGAACGTTTAGCCAATTCAGATAGTAGACGCGCTTTCTGGAATCCCGGTTGCCTCTTCATCACGGATTTCCAACCATTAACAATTCCCTGTGGGTCTAAGCTATTCAATTCTCCGGGAGTAGGAAATAACCGAAGAGTCGCAATTGCTCCTTTACATGTCACGTTTTTGAACACTTCTCGGAGTTCAGGAAAAACGATATCTACCCAGCGGTTGATTTGGTTAACTGTACTGACCATACGCTTAACGACAACGTCCCGGTTGGACATGAGGACTCGGAGCTTCTCGAAGGATTCCGGAGTTGGATGAACAAAGGAATAGTATCCATTCTTCACCATATCAGCGATAACTAAGGCATCTTTAATATCACTTTTTGACTGGGTATTATCGCGATTTTCTTTATTCCTTTTGACCAAATAAGGGTTTACGGTTACAGCTTCTATGTTTTGTTTTAATAACCACCTAGACAGGTTAGTCCAGTAATGTCCTGTGGGCTCCATCCCAACAATGGTTGAATGTAAGTTGTTTTTCATTTTTAGTTTGTCGATCCATTCTTTTAATCTATTAAATCCTTCATCATTATTTTCAAAAGATAGTGGATCTCCTACAACGATGCCGCGGAAATTTACTGCACGGGCCACGTGAAGTTGTTGGGCAATATCTACACCAACAATGAGATGGCTGTCTGAAATTCTTTCAATCAATTGATTTTGTTTGTTTTGCATTTTATACTTCATAGTAGAGCTTCCTCCTTAAGAATGATTTTGTTTTGTGTATATAATCATCTTACCGAGGGGCTCTATTTTTTTCAAACCTGAAAATTAACGCTCTACAGGAATGCTAACGGGGGCAACTGTTCGATAAACTTTTGCCAAATGACTAAAGGGGGAATTTTTATGTTTAAGAAAGGGCTTTTTTTTGCTAATATACTACTTTTAGTTTTGATTTTTATCAGTGGTTGTAGTAGTTCTCCTTCCAAAGAGATTTCATATGCATATATATTGATAGCAAATGGAACGGAATATTACTTGCAAGGAGAAATTGAAGATAATGAATTTACTCTTGGTGAAAAAATTGGAGAAGTACAAAAAAAGGTAGCAATAGAAGTCATGCCCAAAGAGGACTTTTCATCTAACTTTTTAGAAGTAGGTGAAGAGATATACTCTTCTAATGAAGATAGTAAGGTTATTATCGTAAAAAGAGAAAATGCCACTTACCAAAAGTTCACAGAAAAAGGCTACTATACAAATAAAGATTAACCGTTGTTAAAGTAACGGGGGCGTTTCTGAATAAGGAATCGCACGCATTATTCCGTTAAATGGCAGGATGGTTTAATAAGAAATAAAACTTTCCTACTTTGCTAGACAAACGGATTTAATAAATGAAGAACGTGTTCAACAGAGAGCCTTATTGAAGGTTCTTTTTTTATGGGAAGTATTGTAAATAGGTATTGAACAAATGAACAAAAAGTGTATAATTACACTAAAAGGAAAAATAAGGTATATGTATGTAACAACAAAAACTAATAGAACTGATTTCAGAGCATACAAAGTTAATCCGAACAGAGCAAGATTATACCCAATATAAAATGTCTGAAATCCTTGGGATATCGAAGAAAACCCTTGTTCAAATTGAAAAAGGTAGGAATACTGCAAGTTGGACAACGATTGTTGCCGTATGTGCTTTGTTCAATCATAGTAGGGTTTTGTTATCTGTGCTCGGTGATGACCCTGTTGAATTTGTGAAATTAGTAGGATTACGAAGTGGTGGCAACCAGAAGATTAAGACATTTGGAGGGAAAGTTTGGTGGAAAGAAGTGAAAATCGTAGGGACATTTAAAATACAACAAAATTTGATTAGTCACCATTATCGAATCATTGATGAAGAAAATTACCGATATATCTACACATTTGATTTGGCGATAGCAGAAAAACGTTTGCAGGAGTTAAACGAAATGTAACTTTTATTTTATACATTAGGAAATGATGTGGTGAAAGGATCCAAAGTACAGAATGAACGAGCAGATAGAAAAGATTGAGAGGGGGATTGTGATGAACGTCTTTTTATTGATAATAGCCATCATAGCAATTTATGCTGTTTTAAAAAAAATAGCGTTAATGGAAGCCTTAAAGATAACGATAGTGACAAAAGAAATACGGAAAAATTTATTGATGATGCCTTGGGCTATTTTTCTTGTCATTTGTATTCTATTTATTCCTTACCAAGTTTGGGTATTGACAGGTAGTTCAAATGATTGGGATGGGGTGTATATAATAGGAGCAACAATTTTGGTCACAATAGTTCTCTGTTTTACAGCCTATTCAAAATTTAAGGGGGGAATTGCAGAAATTGCTGAAAAACGTATTAAAACTTAGAATAATCATAAGTTTAAGTATAATACAAATCATACTTTTTGCAGTATTCCTCTTTATCATAACATCTACTATTGAGTGGGTTCCTTGGTATGAGCCATTGACAATGGGACGGTTATAATACAGCTCTCCATTTCACTTATTTTTATCGTTAGCTTAATCGTCTTCTTGCGAAAGCCAAAGTAATAATTACTATATATTCTTGTTTGCACTAACGGGGGCGTTTATTCAATAAGAATGAACGCTTCTTGTGTGAATGGGGTACGTGAATCTTAGAAGGTGGTGGAAAAAGCTTGAGTAATTATACAAAATTTGTTTTAGTAGCTATAAGTATCCAGTTAATTTTTATTGGAATAACTTTCTTTATATTTAGTTCTGTACTAGAGGTGTTTCCTTGGTATGAACCGTTAGCGATGGGAGCTTTCTTTCTATTAATGGCTATCACCCCTGTTCATTTTGCCATTTCGCTTATGATTTGGGTGATAGAAGAGAAACACTTTAATAAAAAAAAGTGTAGCAAAATTTCATTTCCGCTCTCAGCTATACACTTTGCTGCACTATTTCTAACTATTTTTGGTGGAGGTAGTTTTAATCTTGTTTATAAAATTTCAGTTATTGGTAGTTTAGCTGTGTTCTTATTAGGAATATTCTCAATTATTACCATCGTAAAGACTGTAAATAAGAAAATATAGAAAACCATAGTATTATTTAGGATATTATTGTTAATTCATATTTTTCCTTGTTGAGCTAACGGGGGCGTATCTTCAATAAGGAGATAGGCATTACTTAGTAGGAAGTAGTCTTTCTCTATTGAAGTAAATAGCAGTTTAGTGAAAGAAGTTACATTTAAAAAATGAAGGAAATAAAGGAGTTCTCAAATGACGAAAAAGATTAACATTTGGTCATTTATCTTATCAATAATTTGTATTTTATTATTTTTTATCGTTTCTTTTTCAGGTCCAATAGATTATTCCATAATGGGATATCACCCTTTAAATCTGGTCTTATATATTACATTAATTACATTTGTTTTAGGGGTATTAGGTTTTTCGGGTATTCAAGATTGGAAAGGGATGGCGAGAAGCGTAACTACTATAATTCTTACATTGGGATTATCAGTGTTTTTAACTTTCGTTGTATTTTTTGGAAACTTGTTAAGCTAAAGGAGTCATTAGTTTAAGAAGCCGTTACCGCTGTTTTGGTGATAACGAAGCTGAAGAGTTTATTGTAAGAAAGGTTTTAATGAAAGCAAATATCTTTTAGGGGGAATGAAAAATGAGTAGAAAAAATGAGAGGAATACGGATTTATTCGACAGAGGTTTCTTTGGAAAGCCAGGCTGTATGATTATCTTCATTGTTGCTGTTATTGCTTTTTTTACGATTAAGAACTTATTCTAACTTTTATTAACGCGGGCGATTGTTTAAGTAAGGGCAATCGCTTTTTGTGCTAACGGTAAGTATAGTTGTAATAATAGAAATAATTGATTGTCAGGAGGGGTTTTATGCACCCAACAGAAGTTTTACAATTAATGGTTGTCGGAGTAATTATTGTAGTAATCATAGCTATCTCGTTCTTTTTAAAAGGTAAATGGCGGTATTTTGGATGGTCATTAGCTTTAATTGTTTTGGTGGTATTTTATATATTTTATTTTGCACGTCCTTATTGGATTGATGCACAAATTGACAAAAAAGTTGGACTGTTAGAGCCTTATTTAGAACAACACTATCCAAATGAAGTATGGACAATAACAACTGTACCTCATCGAGAAGATGGTTATAAACATTTAAATCCGTATTATATTGGAGTGATTTTCGTAAATGAAACAGATGTCATTTATCATTATTGGGTTGAGGATGAGAATGATATTTACCAAATCAGTCACCAAACAAAACATTAGACGAATTAAAGTATAGTGAATAATCTATGTTTGTAAGTGTGGTAGTAATGAAAGCTATTTTGCTTATTTCGCTAACAGGTGGCTTGAGTGAACCAGGGGAGTTAGTGACAGCTGCCATTTCTTATTCAAGTAACTGGCAGGATTGTTGTGCGAAACGTTTCTACCCCAAATTAAATTTTTTGAGGGATCCTTATGGAAGTCATTTGTATAGGGGAGGAGAATTATGAAGAAATCAATTAAACTTCTCATTTTTGCGATTTTAGGGGTACTTTCAATATTTATGATTATAGGAATAGTCTCTTTTTATTCTGCATCCAAGACCGAGAACCAATTGCCAATTGAGATGATAGCTTTCAATAGTTTAACTGATGAAGAAAGTGCTTTGATACCTGTAAGCCCAAAGGATTCAATTGTAAAACAAGTACCAGTTAATGATGATTTAAAAGCATCAATTGATATAAATTATGGCAAAGACCAAATTTATTCTGTTACTTTTAATAACACTGAGACAGATACTACTGGAAACCTTGTAGTTTATGTTGGTTTGGATAAAAAAACGGTTCTTGGAAAAAGGTTTACCAGTAAATAAAAAGGGCTCTTCTTGCGTTAACAGAGGCATTTCTTCAACAAGGAGAAGTACTTCTTGTTATTGAATTTATTTAACCAAATGGCAGTTTAGTAAAATAAAGAGGGGGAAAGTTGTGAAGAAAATCATAGTTATAATGCTTGTTTCTATTGTTCTTGTTATAAGTTTTTGGGGATTATTTAACTATATAAGCCATGAAGGTGAATTTACAAAGTGGAGTCATACGAGTTTAGCAATAGAAGGATTTGAGGACGGTCATGCATATTATTTCGGTTATAATTTTAGGTGGGAAGGTATCGGAAAACCCACGATTGAAAAGATAGAATTTATAAAAATTGATGGAACTGATGTGGCGAAAGATGATGATGAAATTCGTATCGAACCCTTTATAGCAAGTTCAGAGCATTTTGGGATGATCAATGAAGATACTGTAATCAAAGAGGGGTTAGTTAATGATTTAGTTGAAGTTAAGGGTTTTCAAGTAGACGGAGACTTTAACCTCGTATTGCGTGTAGAATTGGATGTTACTAATTCAAATAATAATATAAGTTCGTTAAAAATTACGTATAAAAAATATGGAGTAACACAATATCAATACATTCCATTCGATAATGGGATTTTTTACTAACGGGGGCAATAGTTCAACAGGATCTTCGTGTTGGTAACGTTGTACTCCTGTGAAAATAAACGATGAATGGTTTGAATATCCTGCTTCATCGCAAGGATATTATATTAATTCTAATAAATATAAACGTAAGCGTTTCTTCAAATTTGAAGGAATGCTTTTTCCATTTCAACCCAAATAAAAGGGATTTAATGTTAAGATTAAAATAGATGGTTCTTTAAGGAGCGTGGCAGGTTAGTTACACAAATTCTCGCTGTCGTTATAGTGCTAACGGAGATTTTCGTTAAAAGAGGAGGAGGTATTTTAATGAAAGGACTAACTACGTATGGAAAAATATGCATTATATCGAGTGTGATATTTTTTGCCTTTGGCTTAACATTATTTGTGTACGGTTTAATCACAGGTCAATTTATGAGTTTAACGATAACTTTCTTGGGTGTAGGTTTTGTATGTATTGGAAACCTTTACTTATTTAAAGATTTTTCATTTAGGAAAAAAGAAGATGAACAGGATTCGACTGGGCAACCTTTTAAATAACGAATCGTTAAATTTGAAATAATGCACTTAAACAAACGGGGGGCTTTACTGGAACAGCGATAATACTTTCTCTTGTTCAAGTAAATTCAAGTAAATGGCAGAATACTTTTAAGTGGTATTATTTATTGCATAGTAATTAGAAGAGGAGTTTTACATAATGGTGAAAACTGTAAAAAAGAGAAGTGAAGGAATAACATTAATTACTTTTAGTTTCTTTATTCTAATGTTTTTCGGTTCCTTATTTGAGGCGTTTTTTGGCTGATTGCCATAGAAATTTATTGAAGTAACTGGTAGTTTACATGTATAAGTGGTATCCAGATTTGTAGGTCGAATTAAGGAGGAGGAGATAGTACATGGAAAATACTCTACAATATAAAAATGTTAAATCTTATATCAAGGTAATATTGTTAGTCTTAACAATTTTATCATCAAGCTTTGTCGTCTGGGCAGGCTTTACTGACAGACAGTCTATATTCCCGTTCTTATTAACCCTAACACTGTTTCTCTCTATAAGTAATTTACAACTTATTAATGAAAATCCAAAAAGAAAGAAGTTGTATAGGGGTTTATTTATTGTGTCATGTCTGTCAGTTGTATTAGCATTAGCAAACTTAATTGTTGGATAATAATGTGTTGGAATCGCATTACTTGTTCAACTAACTGGTGCGTATCTACAATAAGCAGATACGCCCCAGTTAGTTCTACAATAATTTAGTTGAATGGTAAAAATAAAGGAGGTAAAAGTTGAAGACAAAAACTAAAAAAAGATTGGTATACTTTTTAATTGGAATGCCATTTTTAATCTATTTTTTTTACTTTCAAAACAATTCAATTGTAATAAGTGAATATAGCATAAGTTCAGACAAGCTTCCGCAAAATTTTACCGGATATAAAATTGTTCAATTATCTGACCTGCACAGTAAGTCCTTTGGGAATGAACAAAGTGAATTAGTTAAAAGAGTGAAAAAGACAAAACCAGATTTGATTGTATTCACAGGTGATTTAATAGATTCAGACAGATATGATGAGAAGCCTGGTCTAATTTTAATGGAAAAATTGGTTCAAGTTGCTCCTGTTTATTATGTGACAGGGAATCACGAATGGTGGTCTGGAGAATTCGATACATTAGAGGGGAAATTAAAAAGCATAGGTATACAAGTGATGAGAAACACAGCAGAAGAATTTACTGCTGGAACTGAGAAAATTCAAATTATAGGAATTGATGACCCGGCAAATGTAAAAGAATCTTACTCAGAAAGAGCCGCAACAGAAGAAAATATCAAGAATTCAATAGAAGGAATCGAAGAAGGAGATAATTTCCAAATCCTATTATCACATAGACCTGAAATGTTTTCTCTTTATAGTGAATATGAATTTGATGTTGTTTTTTCAGGTCATGCACACGGCGGACAATTTAGAATTCCTTTTGTGGGTGGTTTAATTGCTCCAAACCAAGGATTATTTCCAAAATATACTTCTGGGAAATACAATTCAAATAACACTTCAATGATTGTTAATAGAGGACTAGGAAATAGCATTATTGCATTAAGGATTTTTAATCGTCCAGAAATTGTTGTAGTGACGTTGAACTCTGTTAAATAATCAGTTTAAATGTGCAGTTTGTTTGTCCTACCTTCAATGTTCCAGATAGTATTCTAAAGGACATGGAACCTGATTGGAAATGTATAAAAGTAGAGGGAACATTGGATTTTAGTTTAACAGGAATATTATCTTCTTTAGCTAACCCATTGGCGGAAAACAATATAAGCATTTTTGCTATTTCTACTTTTAATACTGACTACTTGTTGATTAAAATGTATTCGATAGAAAAAGCAAAATCAGTATTGGAGAATGCTGGTCATACATTTATCAAGTTATAAAAATACTCAACGGAGGTACGTGTTTGAAAATGATATTTACTACGTAGAAGATGAAGATGCAATAGTAAAAAGAAGTTTTTATCCATAGGGGGAATTAACATTGATAATTTTTGGATATATTAGTTTTTATTTTATGCCATTTTTAGCTATTATATTTTGTCTTAATCTTGTAGAGATACTAAAAAAGATAAAAAACGATGAACCTACTACAAAAAATACATTATGGCTAACAACAACATTTACTATAATAGTATGGAGCATTGCTATTATGGCAGGGGATTTTTAATCATATAAGAGGGGAAAAAGTTAGCTTGCCGCAATTGAATAAACATAAATTGATAAATACGTGATAAAAATCCAATATTGAGAGAAGCTAATTGGTAACGAAGATGGAGGTGTCCTTTTGAAGGAAAGCAATCAGAATATCAATGATTCATTTACGACTTCAGGCACAAATATTGATGAAGTAAAAAGGCAAAATGCGGATTCGGGTCTAACTTATAATCAAGCAAAAGAATTGCTTGCGAAGAGAACAGGTAACAAGGCTGGAAAAAACAATAGTGTAGCTAGTTTTAATAATAAAAAATAAGTGTGTTTTAGTTTCAAAATGAAAAGCGTCCAATTATGATGGACGCTTTTCTTCTATATTAATAGAAATACTTCTAATAATAGCTGCTGAGAACGGAAAGTGAGGTAGAGTCGTGGTTAATAAAATGTTTTCCTTCATGGTCTTGATAGGTTTGCCGTTATCAATCATCGGTAACTTCTTACACTGGCCAACTGTGCTAATGTTTGTCGTTTATTGTTTAACAATTGTCGCCTTAGCAGGGTATATGGGGAGAGCAACTGAAAGCTTGGCGATCGTAGCAGGTCCACAAATCGGTGGATTATTAAATGCGACGTTTGGTAATGCAGTCGAGCTAATCATCTCAATATTTGCCTTGAAAGCGGGCTTAATAGGAGTTGTTCTAGCTTCCTTAACTGGTTCAGTATTAGGGAATTTATTGTTAGTTGCCGGACTTTCATTTTTTGTAGGTGGCTTAAAATTTAAGCGACAGATATTTAATATTCATCATGCCAGTCATAACTCAGGACTTTTAATGTTTGCGGTAATTGTCGCATTTGTTATACCAGAAGTTTTTTCGATGACTATGAACGAATCTAAGACGCTTATCTTAAGTGTCGGGATCTCCATCATTTTAATTTTACTTTACCTGGCAGCGTTAATGTTTCGCTTAGTGACACACCGTGGTGTCTATCCGCATAAAGATGAGGAAAATGAAGTGCATGAAGAGCCTGAATGGGGAAAACAAAAGGCAATGATCATCCTAGCTTTTGCAACAATTGCGGTAGCGTTCGTTTCAGAAACGCTTGTCCATACTTTTGAAGAAGTGGCAGAGGTTTTCGGTTGGACGGAATTATTTATAGGTGTCATTATCGTAGCGATTGTTGGAAACGCCGCTGAACACGCATCAGCGATTATCTTTGCTTATAAAAACAAGTTGGAAATTGCAATAGAAATTGCAATCGGGTCTACACTGCAGATTGCGATGTTCGTGGCACCAGTTTTAGTGATCATTTCGCTATTTTTCCCTGTTAGTATGCCACTAGTGTTTACCTTACCAGAATTAGTCGCAATGGTTTCAGCCGTTTTATTAATCATTGTGATTACTAATGATGGAGAAACGAACTGGTTTGAAGGAACAACCTTACTTGCAGCCTATCTGATTATGGGAATTGGCTTTTATTTGCTCTAAATGATACTGCGATATGATCAGCCACCCAAAATTTAGTTCCATTATTAATGGTTTATTCATACCTTAGAATAAAAACATAAGGTGTGAAGCTAAAATGATTGAAAAATTGCCTAAACAAATTCAGATTTCACTTCCAAAAGATACAGCTCCTCACTCAGGTTCTAATATTGAGTGGTGGTACTTTTTCGCTTTTCTTAACGGAGATAAAGGTGGACAATATGCGCTAATGGCTTCTTTTTTTCGAGTCGGAGAATTTGAGTTTCAAAAAAGTCATTATTTAATTTATACGTTAATTGATCTCAATAATAAAACAAAACAAGCTTATTCAATAATTGACTCAAAATTAGAATTTAATATGGTTTCAACATTCCTTCCTCTCTATTTACTTCTTCACCCAACAGATAAACGAATATGGAAGTTATACAAAAGTTTACTGATGAAACAAATTCCAAAGCCTCATACTAAAATAAAAAAGGCAACAATCAAAAAAAATCCAACACAACTTATCTATGGTGATAATAAATTGACTTTTTTCGGTGAAAAGCAAGATTCCTTTAACGTCCGTTTAATTGAAAAAAATCTAGAAATAAATCTACAGTTCATACCTACAAAGCCAATCGCCCTCATAGGCGGTGATGGAAAACCAGGTGATTTATATTATTATTCTTTTACCAAAAATAAAGTTCAAGGGAAAATTCAAACTGACAAAGGAATAGAGAATGTAAAAGGAGAGGGGTGGTTTGACCATCAATGGGGGCGTGATTATGGAATACTTAAAGGTAGTGGTTGGAATTGGTTTGGTCTGCAACTAGAGGATGGTAGAGAGCTCTTAATAAATGAAGAAATGCGACCTTCAAAGGAAACACATTCACCAATGGCAAATTTAATTGAAGAGGATGGATCGGTTCGTTTCACAAGAAATGTTCATTTCCAAGCAATAAAATATTGGAAGAGCTTAAAAACAAATGCACGGTATCCAATAGAATGGAAGATAAGCATCCCTGAATTTTCAATGGAGCTACATGTCAGTGCCGTATTCTCAGCTCAAGAAATGCCAATAATCGGACCCATGCAAGCAATCTGGGAAGGAGCCACTGTTGTTGTTGGACAGGAAACTCTACCTAATGGAAAAAGAAAAACAGTAGAGGGAAAAGGTTTTATGGAACTTGTCGGTTATACGATGTGAATTGTATCGATGATAAAAGGGATAAGGGGAATTGGTTAGATGAAAAAGCTCAGGCACTCTCGATATTAAAGAGAGTGCCTAAGCTTATTTTAGTTCAAGTGCCTGCTCCTAAAGTTTGGAAACAAACAGCTGACACTATTAATTTTCTTTTATTGTTTAATTTTAATAACAATTTTTCCCCGGGCATGATGTGTTTCACTTAGTGTATGTGCTTCTTGAAGACCTCGTTCACTAAACTCAAACGTTTCACCAATTATCGGCTTTAATTGACCTGATACAAAAAGATCAGCTAAGTTTTGCAACTGCTTTCCGTTTGGTTCTAGCCACACAAATCCAGCTTCTACATGAAACTGTTTTGCTTCTTCTTCTGAAGGTGGTTGAACGATCGAAACGAGTTTGCCTTTTTGCTTTAAGACTTTGTAACTTTTTGACTGAATTTCTCCACCCATTGAATCCAAAACGATATCAAAGTCATTCAGAATTTCACTGAAATCTTCTTCTTGGTAATTGATAACTTCATCAGCACCTAACGATTTCAAAAACTCTTCATTTTGTTTACTGGCTGTTGTAGCGACATAGGCACCAAGACTTTTAGCTATTTGTATTGCAAAAATTCCAACACCACCAGCTCCTGCATGAATTAATACTTTATCATTTTCTTTGATTCCAGAAAAATCAACGAGACATTGCCATGCGGTTAAGCCTGCTAGAGGAATTGAAGCAGCCTCCTCAAAGCTCATCTTTTCTGGTATGTTGGCAAGTAAATTTGCCTCAACTGCTATATATTCAGCATAAGTTCCCAGTCTTGTCGTTGCTGGTCTAGTAAATACACGGTCTCCAACTTTATAATCATTGACATTTTTACCGATATCAACAATGACACCTGCGGCATCCCAACCGAGGATAATTGGAAATTCAAATTGAAGCATTTCTTTAAGATATCCGGCACGCACTTTCCAGTCGATTGGGTTGATGGAAGTTGCATGTAGTTCTAATAAAACTTGATCATCATTTATAGAGGGACGATCTACGTCTCTTTCTCTAAGCTCTTCTTTTCCACCGTATTGATCAATAACTATGGCTTTCATTCATGTCATCTCCTTTTGAAATTTTTCGATCCTTAGGTAATCTTTCACTTTCCTTACCTTAGAAGTAGTTGGACAATATGCGTTAATGGCTTCTTTTTTCTTAGTTGAAGAATTTGAGTTTCAAAAAAGCCTTGATTTAGATTATACGTTAATTGATATCAATAACAAAACGAACAACCTTATTCATAAAAAAGCGCAGAACTTGGAATTTATATACTTATCTCAAAATATACATAATTTCTTCATATGATCTTCATGAGTTTATTATATCTTGAGGATAGGATGAAGTTAATAAAACAAAAGCAGACATTTGAAGTGAAAACAGGTATTATTGGTAAACTATCAGTTGGACTCATATTTGGAATTGGGTCATTTGTTTTTGCTAACGTTTTATGATCTAAGACAAGGTTCTAGTCTGAATACAAACTAACATAAGAGGTGATAAGAGATGATGAATGGAGGATATGGTTTTGGAGTGTGGGGGATTTTCTCAATGCTTTTCCACATTGCTATTGTTGTAGGTGTCATATACCTGATCTTTTATTTGTTTCAAAGCGTATTTAAAAGAAACACTAGCGATAGCAATTACCGCCCAAATGAAAAAACAAGTTTGCAAATTTTAGAAGAACGTTTTGCACGCGGAGAAATAGACGAAGTAGAGTTTAAACAAAAGAAGAAAGTACTGAAAGAGTAAGTAGCATTCTTCTTTTGAAGTTAAGCACTGTAGGGCACTCACGAGTGAGTGCTTTTTTTCTTGGTCCTTATATCGTCATTGGTGATCTAGTCGTTCCATTTGTTCTGACTTTTACCATTGATGCTTATTTTCCTCCAACCATTTTTTGATTTCAATGAATTGATTAATATCTTTCGTCTCTGGTTTAAACGAACCAACTTCAATTAAATGAAACTGACCATTGACCTTTACTAAGCAAAAGTCTTGAAAAGGAGTGGTAATCAGTTTTTCGATTTCTAGTTCCTTTTTGGCGTAAAGCTCATAGATCATCACTTGATCCTTTTTAGCTAGTAGCCAAGGTGCTGTGGGTTCAATCATTTCTTAAGCCACCTCCCTAGGATGTGCAGGTTTTAGAATGTTTAACGATAGTAGTTCTTTTCTTTTTAGATCATTTGATTGATGGAGCAGCTCAATAATATCAGAAAAACCAATAAACGTCATCCCTGAAACAAAACCAATCGTCCACCATGTAAAGGTTACAGACCAAAATCGTTGACCAAATGTTCCTTCTACACCTAAAGCTAGGCCTAAAATAAAGCCTAGAAAAATATAAATAATACCGATAACGAATAATACCATTGAGATTGTATTTTCTCTTTTGAATGTCATTAGATCTCTCCTTATATTCTTGCAAAATGATATTCTTTAAGAATTTTAACCAAAAATAGCACCGACCAAAAGAGGGAGTCAGATTATTATTGTAAATAATTCTTTATATATTCTTGCTCTTCTTCTTCATTAAGTAATCTTTTCGCTTTGCCAACCGAACCATTTTGCAAACTCCAAATGGCATTATGGTCTTTTACCGCTTGAGTGAAATCCTCTTCAGACCAGCGAGTAAGAATGTCTTTATATAAGTCTTCGTGAATAAATTCATTTTTTTCAACTACTTCTAGCAATCTTTCAATTCTTTCTTTAGTAATTAGCATTTTTCCCCACTTTTGTTTGGCTTGTATCTTTTGATGTGACATCCAGTGGATGTAATTTTGTATTTCAAGTTCAGTTAAATCTAAAGGAAATTCTACTGCGACTTCTTCCAATGTGGGTATATTCCCAATCACAATTTCAACGCCATCACTAGCCTTCGTTTGATCAGTCACTTTAACTTCATCAGCATTTCCGTCTTTATTCATGAAACTATACCCGAAATAGCCGATGCTAACAACGAGAGCGACAATGAGAGAGGCAATTACCGTTTTAGTATTCTGCATCATTGAATTTCCAATAAGTTATTTATTAATGGTCGAGCATCCTCAAAAACAAGTGTGATAGCCGATGAATTTTTATGAATAATTGTTAGTCCCATTATTTTCACTCCTAATTATCTAAACATTTCACAAACTCGACTGAACTTTCGTGAAGCACTAAAATTACCCTTTGAAAAACGACAAAAATGTAAAAGAACCATATTTTAGTATTTCTATAACATTATCCCATAGTAATATTGGACTGACAAGAGAAATAAGCGTTAGTGTTAACTTGAGAGAGATGGGCTAAGTGTGCATCGTTTAACAAAAAGTAGCATTAATAATAGGAGTTTCTTACCCGAAACTGATCTTATTACATGTATATCAAATAGCAGGATGTGTAATTGGAAAAGATAGAGTAAAACAAGTTCCTTTACCAACCTTACTATCAACAGTGACATGACCACCCATTAAATCTACAATGCTAAAAACAACCATTGTGCCTAAGCCTGTCCCTTTGTCCTTAGTCGAGTAGTAAGGAGTCCCAAGTCGGTTTACTTGTTCCTGATCCATGCCGCACCCAGTATCATTAAATGCAACAACAGCTAGGTTTTCATATTGTTGTAAATGGACTGTCAATTTCCCACCCTCTGTCATAGCCTCAATTCCATTCTTAGCGATATTAATAAGACATTGATGCAGTTTTTGACGCTCACCAACAATGAAAGGCCTATCTTCGACTTCAAACAGTACTTCGACATTGTGCATCATCGCATATGGAGAAATGACTTTTTTTATGTAGTCTAGCTCTTTACTCAAGTCAAGAAGATCTATATTTTCTAACGAAGGCTTAGCAAAAGTTAAGTAATCAGATATTGTTGCCTCCGCACGCTCTAACTCCGTTAATGACAATTCAACATACAATTTTTGCTTTTCACTAGTGATTCCAGGTTCTCGTAGTAATTGAAGAAATCCTTTTGTCACTGTAAGTGGATTGCGAACTTCGTGAGAAATACTAGCAGCTATGTCGCTAACAATTTTTAGTTTTTCAAGCTTTTTAATCTCATCAACGAGGAGTTGATCTTTTTTAGCGCGTTCTATAAAAGTAACAAACAAAACAATTCCAATAGTTTGTGTGCCATAAAAAACAAATAAAGTCAGAATAAAACCTAGATTGCTGTCTATCCCGGTGGCATACAATAATATAGCTAATAAACTATTACCACATATCGAAGCTAAGAGAGCGATTTTAATTCTTTCTTTTGTATTAGTCTCGTTCATAAATCGAGGAATGAAGTAGATAAGAATAAAATATAACAAAATGTAAATCACTAATGAAGCATAAAAACCTGTATCAAATCCAATAAAAAAACGATAACTTAATAAAACTATTAAGAGGGAAAGGGCTACTCTACGTCCACCGTATAATGCGCCAATAATAAGGGGTATCTGGCGCATATCAAAGTTAAACTCAGCAACGCTTGTAGTTGAAAATGTCATACATAATATTATAGCTAACGCGGATAAAGAGAATATAAAGAAATTATCAGAAAATCTGCTTTTAATTACCTTTTCAATATAATTGTAAAAAACATAATAAAGCATAAAGACAAAGAAAAGGTTTAAAAGAAATACTTGAGCATCATTTGGAATGTTCATTGTTTATCGATCCCCACTTTTCGTAAATAACTGATAAATAATCGCAAATAATAATAATAATAACAATATTATCTATTATTTTAAATAATTTAGGTTGTTTTCGACAAAAGCTATCATAATATTACATTTTTTTAATGAATTTGAAGTGTGGCTTCAGCATAGCGGTTATTATTTCTTTTACAATGCTTAAAATGAAGCAAACCTTAAACGAGTGGTTAGAGATTTATAAATAAAAAAATTAATAGAGGGTAGTCAAAAGGTTAGTACTAATTTTTTTGAATAGCTTTTTTAAAATCGATAAATCGCTAATAATAATCCCGTTTTGAGAGAAGATAATTGGAAACGATGATGGAGGTGTTCTTTTGAAGGAAAACGACCATAATAGTGATGATTCAAATACAGTGGCAGGCACGAATATAGATGAGGTGAAAAGGCAAAATGAAAATTCAGGTCTGACTTATAATCAGGCGAAGGAATTGCTTGCCAAAACATTAGCAGGCAAAGATGAGCAGCACGATAGTCTAGCTAGTCTTGATTATACCGATGAGGGAAGTTAGTAGTATATAAACAAAAGGCAAAGTTCAAATAACTGGAACTTTGCCTTTATACTTATTTAAAGCAGTTGTCATAGAGTTATCGTTAGTGATAACTCTATGAACGTAAATGATGCCGATCAATTAGAATTACTAATCCAGTTGTCGGGTGGTTAACTTTAAGGAACCCGTATCAGCTGTTTATCTAAAAAACTAATGGTGATAACGCCTTTGACGCATCGAGATAAATAAATGCATCATAGCGTTCGGATATTCGTGATGGAACATAATTGCCATGGTGTTCCAGCTCAGGGTGATAAGTTACGCCGATCGCTCGATGACCAATAATCTCACGGAAGAGAGCTTGATTTTTATCAGTAAAAATCAAGTATTTATTATCTACGGAAGCGCTGTGGAGCATGTATTCCCAACTGCCAGAGGTTGCCTTAGGTACAGGCATGATTTCTGCTCGGTCACCCCATTGTTTTGCGGCAATGACAGTACCATGATGAGTGCCAAAGCCGATCGAAAAAATATGGTCTTGTCCGTATTGCTCACGGGTAAGCTGGCCAAGATTAACCATGCCTTCACTTACCATATCAGTTGCCCTTGCATCACCAATATGAGTATTATGCGCCCAAATGATGCCTTTAGCCTCAGGTCCGTAATAGTCGCCAATATGCTGAAGAGCCTCTGCCATATGATGATCGCGAATGTTCCATGATTGCTGATCATTGGTCACCATCGTTTGATAGTAATTTTCGGCGTTACTAGCAGCAATAGCATTTATTTTAAGATTAAGAGCAGCCTCAGGGTCCTCATATTTCTGTTTGTTTTCTTGAATTGTCTGTAAAAGCGCTTGGATTTCAGCGAAACAATTTTTGTCGTGAAAAGCTGCAGCCATCCCGTATTTTTCGGGTTGGCGGTGGAACGGTTCAATGCATTCAATTGCCTTCTTCGCTTTTTCAACAGTTGGCGAGTTAATTTTTTCTAAGTAATCAATAATGGCATCGATCGATTCCCAAAGGCTATAGACATCGAGCCCGTAAAAGCCAATTTTTTTCGCTGTTTGCGTTTGATTAAAGGAGGATAACCAGTTGATCAGATCGAGTATTTCTTCGTTGGCCCACATCCACTGTTTATGATACTCTAAAAGTGGCCCATTAATAGAATAATATCAATTGAAAAACGGTCCAGTACTTTAACACTAATCTCTTACTGTTATGATGGCAGTAAAGGGGTGGGATGGAGTGATTGAGATAATGGACAAACATGCAATAATAAAACTAAAGCAGCAAGGTGTATCCAATAGAAAAGCTGCCAAGCTTTTAAACATCAATCGGAAAACAGTCGCAATCTATTGGAATGAGTACCAGAAGAACAATACTCTGTTGAATGCCTTAGACGTTAATAAAAAAGAAGTACAAGAAGTACAAGAAAAAATATGCGAGGCACCAAAGTATAATGCTCAAAATAGAAAGCCAAGAAAGTACACAGCAGAAATCGATACCAGATTAGACGAAATCCTAGAGAGTGAATCTGAAAAGTGTAAAGAGTTAGGTCGACATAAACAACAGCTGACTAATTTGCAAATTCACCAAATGCTAGTCAATGAAAAGTTTGATATTGGATATACAACTATTACAAATAAAATCAGAGAAAAAAGAAACAAACCTAAGGAATGCTTTATTAAACAATCATATGATTTAGGGCAAAGACTTGAATATGATTTTGGCGAAGTGAAGTTAGAAATAAACGGGGAGATCAATACCTATCATCTAGCTGTACTATCTTCACCAGCTGCTGATTTCAGATGGGCGTATTTATATAAGAATCAAAAGCAAGACGTCTTTATGGATTCTCATGTGCGTTTCTTCGATATGTTAGGTGGCGTTTATTCAGAGATTGTGTACGACAATATGAGAAATGTAGTATCAAAATTCATAGGTAAAACTGAAAAAGTCCTCAATGAGAATTTGCTAAAATTGTCACTCTACTACGGATTCGATATCAACGTCACTAATTGTTTCAGTGGAAACGAGAAGGGTAATGAAAAGTATATGATAATGTAAAGTAAGGCTGTTAGATAACTATAAACAAAGTGATTCTAGTTGTTTTACTTTACATTTTCAATGGCTATATTTAATATAGGCGAGGTCGCCTACGTTAAATATAGGAGGTTATGATTATGGAACAAAAATATCAAACATTTGAACAACTGTCCTCAGAAGTAGTTAAATCCCTTCGGGATATGTCCTATTCCGAATCAAGGATAAGCCAATATCGTTCCGCGTGGCAAAAACTGGCTACTTTTATGGAAAACAATCAGATTGAGTATTATTCAGCGTCAGTAGGTGGAGCATTTATAGCTGACTTTATTGGTACTGGGAAATACGAGGAATTTAGCCATTGGGAAAAGAGCATAATCCGGTGTGTGGATGTTCTAACTGAATTTCAGTCTACAGGAACGTTCCAATACAGAAGGGCAAAGAAATCCTACCAATTTTATGGTTGCATCGGTAATCCTATGGTGGATTTCCTTAATCACCGAAAATCTTTGGGTATTACAGAAAATACGCTTGGTCATTACCGATTAAATCTTCATCGCTTTCTTAGTTTTTTTAATGAAGAAGGAGTCATGGAAACCGAAGCAATTAAAAAACAACACATTTTAGGATTTGTGAATCAGCTTGGTTTTTATACACCTGCAACGCGCCACAGCATGCTTACCACTTTACGTGGGTTTATGAGATATCTACATGACAATGGGTATACAGGGATTGACTTTTCATACCTAATTCCAAAAGACAATTACAAGAAGCAATGTAAACTACCCACGACATATACGAAAAATGAAGTTGAATCATTAATCAATACTGTTGACAGAAGTAGCCCAAAAGGGAAGCGTGATGCTGCTATGATACTATTGGCTGCACGATTGGGATTGAGGGCTTCTGACATCTGTCTGTTGAAGTTTGAAAACATACACTGGGAAAAGAATACAATTACACTTGTTCAACAAAAGACTAAAAATAAGATTGAGCATCCACTTTTAATAGAAATAGGAGAGGCTATTATCGATTATCTGAAGTATGGACGGCCTAAATCTGATCTTCCTTATGTCTTCCTACATGCAATCCCGCCATATAACTGCCTAAATAGATCGACTTTGCATAGCATTGTTACTTTTTATCTCCGTCGTGCTGGCATTAAAAACATAACAGAAAAGAAACATGGTCCTCATGCTTTGAGGCACAGTCTTGCTGGGCAACTACTGGAACAAAAAATACCCATCCATGTTATATCAGAAGTGCTAGGTCACAAGAATACCGAAAGCACAAAAACTTATTTACGAATAGACTTAACATCTTTGAGCCAATGCGCATTAGATGTTCCACTCTTAAAAACGCCATTTTATGCCAAGGAGGTGGAATGATGCCGAACTATTGTGGTATTTATGCTGGTTTAATCGAACAGTACATTGATTTCAAAAGAAACCTCGGTTACAAGTTTGTTGATGCCACTTACACACTTTCGTTATTTGACAGATTTACAATAGATAATGCCGTATTAAAACTCGGTCTATCAAAGGAGATTGTTGATAAATGGAGTGAGAAGCGTCCAAATGAATCAGACAAGACACGTTATGCGAGGATTCATTATATTGCAAAATTTTCCGCCTATTTAAATGATATGGGATATCCATCACATATACCGAGATTGCCTAAAAAGTACAGCAGTACGTTTGTACCACATATTTTCTCGAAAAAGGAAGTGAATGCATTCTTCGATGCATGTGATACGCTTAAAGTTAATAGACGATTTGAAACAACTGTGTATGTACTCCCCGCTTTATTTAGAATGCTATATGGCTGTGGCATCCGTATCAGCGAAGCGTTATCCCTAACATGTAAGGATGTTGATCTTGATGCAAAAAATATTATTGTCAGGGAAACGAAAAACGGCAAAGACCGAATACTCCCATTATCTGAAACACTAACTGAGGTGTGTATTCAATATAGGAATGTTCGTCCCGGCAAATATGAACCGAAAGGTTATTTTTTTATCAAGAACAATGGGCAAAAATGTAATGCCAAGGCAATATATGAATGGTTCAGAAAAATACTCTGGAATGCAGGAATTCCACATGGTGGGAAGGGTTTTGGCCCAAGAATGCATGACTTTCGTCACACTTTCAGTGTACACTCTCTTGTGAAAATGTCAGAAGCTGGGCTAGATTTATACTACTCACTCCCAATATTATCAAAATATCTTGGGCATCAGTCATTAGAGGCTACAGATAAGTATGTAAGGCTAACATCTGACATGTACCCTGATTTAATTAGAGAAGTAGATAACGTTTGTGCCTATGTATTTCCGGAGGTTGACCATTATGAAGCCGACTGATTTCTCTCGCTATCTGACAGGATTTCTTACAAAATACCTGCCAGGAGAAATGGGGTTCAGTATAAATACGATTGCCTCTTATAGAGACACATTTGTACTTTTCCTTACATTTATCAAGGATAAAAAAGGAATAAAAACAAATTCTCTGACGCTGGGCATGATTAATAAGGAAATGGTTATTCACTTTCTTGACTGGATAGAAACAGAGCGTGGCTGTAGTACAGCCACAAGGAACGTCCGCCTTGCGGCATTACACTCTTTCTTCCAATATCTCCAGTATCAGAGCCCCGATAATCTTTTGGAATGGCAGAGAATCCTTGGAATCCGGGTTAAGAAAACAGAAACAAAATCAATCAGTTACCTAACGCTTAATGGGATCAGACTACTTTTGGAAATGCCTGATCAGTCAACTAAAATAGGACGAAGAGATCTTGCTCTTTTGTCAATTATGTATGAAAGCGGTGGAAGAGTACAGGAAATCATTGACCTCACTCCGTCACAAGTACGTTTTGACAGACCATGTACTGTAAAGTTAATTGGTAAGGGGAATAAAGCCCGGATAGTCCCTCTGATGGATGCTCCGTTAGATTTATTAAATCGATATATGGATGAGCAGGGGCTGTTAAGTTTGTCAGCAAACATGTACCCATTGTTCTGTAACAAAAGAGGAGAAAAACTGACCCGGGCAGGGGTGAATTACATACTAGATAAATATGCACGCAAGGCTCGTATTAAAGATCAAATATTAATCCCAGAACGATTTAGCTGTCATTGTCTGAGACATTCAAAAGCTATGCACTTACTCCAAGCAGGAGTTAATCTCATATACATCCGTGATATACTAGGTCACCGTTCTGTCCAAACAACTGAAATTTACGCTAAGGTAGATTCAAAACAAAAAAGAGAAGCAATTGAAAAAGCATATACAGATGTTGTACCAAAAGGTGCACCTTCTTGGCAAAAAAGTGGAGATTTATTGGAATGGCTAAAAAGATTTGATAAATAAAATAGTGTTTGCGTTGCAGATAATGTAAAGTAAAACAGCGAGGGATCCTTTACTTACGGTTATTTAACAGCCTTACTTTACATTATCATATACTTTTCATTACCCTTCTAATGTAAAGCTTTGCATTAGAAGGGTCATGTGGAGGGCAGCGTGAAGATAATTAGGAACAAAGCATTTGCGTTAACTTATAAGTTTAAGACATTCGATGATGCACGTGAATACTTGAATACTATATTGATAGAACTCAATAAAGACAGCACTATTTCTGAAGAAATAAAACATCTTCAACCTACAAAACCAAAGCTTGATCTTGCAACAGTTACAGTGCAAAAACCAAATAAATATAGTTTTGTACGAGTTGATAACAACCACTATTCAGTACCGGAGTATCTTGTAGGACGCTTAATAACAATCAAGAAATATTACGACACAATAGGCTTTTATTCAAACAACATACTCGTTTGTGAACACAAAAAAATAGATGGTACTAACGAGATAAGTATTAAAATTAAACATTACTTAAACTCATTAAACAAAAAACCAGGTGCAATCAAGAACTCCCACGCTCTAAAAAGCATACCAAGGTTAAAAGCCATCTATGATACTAATTTTAGCAGAAACAAGAAAAAATTCATAGAGATCATTCAAGAAAATGATGATAAACCAATCGAAGAAATACTATTGATTCTAGAAACATACAATAAATCTCATATCGATATTATTCCATCTATGCACATAGATAAAACTGCACTTAGCAACATCGCTACAAGGCAAGTATCTAGATATAACGAATTATGTTTCTCGGAGGTGGAATAAATGCAAATACAAGAAATGGCCCATATACTAAAATTACCCTATATAAAAACCAATTATCAAATGCTTCTTGATGAAGCAAACCATACAAACATGACCCACCGAGAGCTGATAAGTCGTCTACTCGAAAGAGAATTAGAACTAAGGCTTGAGAATGGTTTAAAACATAGACTCAGAAGGGCTAAATTCCCTCTTAACAAGTACTTAGAAGACTTCGACAAGAGTAAGTACCATAAGAAATTTATACCGAAATTCGAAGAACTAGAAACGTTGCAGTTCATTGAAAATAAAGAAAATATAATCTTAATAGGATCTCCTGGCTGCGGGAAATCACATTATAGTATTGGGCTTGGTATTAAGGCGTGTTTGGAAGGCAAAAGTGTATTGTTTATCTCTGTACCTAACTTAATAATAGAGTTAAAAGAAGCAATGAGTGAAAGCAAACTATCGCAATATAAAACCAAATTTGAAAAGTACAGTCTTGTCGTTTTAGATGAACTGGGATACGTATCATTTGACAAAATTGGTTGTGAAATACTATTTAATTTATTATCAAATAGAAACGATAAAGGATCAATAATCATAACAACAAACTTGGCTTTTGATCGCTGGGAAGAGATTTTTAAAGACCCGATGCTTACTGGTGCAATTGTAGATAGACTTGCTCACAAATCACATATCTTAGATATTTCACGAGAAGTAAGTCACCGATTTGAAGAGACAATGTCATGGCTAAAACCAACTAAATAAGTGGACCTTTTTTCAACTGATTCGTGGACCGCTTTTGAGTTGACAAATACACAAATGAGCTTTCACTCTGAATTATACAATAAAATACCGGAAAATCATATGTTAAAAAAAGTTTCTAGAGTAGTAAATTTTAGTTTTATTAATGAGTTGTTGGAGGAAACCTATTGCAAGAATTTTGGGCGGCCTGCAAAGGAACCTGAAATGATGTGTAAACTCCTTTTCCTGCAGTATATTTATAATGTTTCTGATGAAAAAATGGAATCAGAAGGAAATTTAAACCTGGTGTATTTATATTTTCTAGGTCTAAATCCAGAAGAGTTTCTTCCAGATAAAAGTTTACTATCTAAATTTAGGGTGCATCGTTTGGGAGAAACCACCCTCGATGACATCATAAAGGAAATAGTAAGGCAGTGTGTTGAAAAAGGGATTGTCAAAGGAACAAGTGTAAGTATTGACGCTACTCATATAGAAGCAAACACGATAAAAAAAACACCTGAACGTTTAATGAAACACTTGGCAAGAAAAATTATTCAAACATGTGAAGAGGAGAAAGGGCAAAAGTTAGAACGTGTCCCTGAAGTTCCAGAATATAAAGAAATTGAGGATCATAAAGAAGCAAAAGCTGTTATGAAAGACTATGTTGAAACAGTAATAGAACTAGTAAAGCTGGAGCCTTCTAACAAGAAAAAAACAGATGACGTGATAAAAAAAGCGAAAGAAATCATAAACGATCCTAAGTTTATTAATCAAAAGGGAACTCGTTCTTTGGTAGATGAAGATGCAAGAGTTGGTCGGAAAAGTAAAACCCAAAGTTTCTATGGATACAAAACGGAATTTGTCATGACGACAGATGAACGCATTATCACTTCTGTCCGAACAGCCAAAGGATCCTACATGGATGGTAATTATGCGAAGGAAATGTTAGAAGAAACAAAGGATTCCGGCATCGAACTCAAAGAAGTCTATGGAGATAAAGCTTATTTTAGGAAGTCCATACTGGACGTTATCGAGGAAATCAAGGCAACCACTTACATACCAGTCAGCTCCTTGGTGTACAGAATCGATGAAAGTAAGTATACCTATAACAAAGACTCCGATGAGTGGCAGTGCAGCCAAGGGAATACAACAGTAAACAAGAAGCATTTTATTTCGAACAGCAAAGATGGGAAAAGAGAAGGGTATAAATATTACTTTGAATTAAATCAGTGTAAGGCATGTCCTTTACATGATGAGTGTACTCAAAAAAGGGCAAGAAGAATTCTTACCGTTGGTAAAAACACTTCCGAGTTCTATGAAATATCTCAACATCAAAAAACAGATGAGTTCAAGGAGAAATATAAGAAGAGAGCTTCGATTGAAGGGAAAAACGCGGAACTCAAAAGATTTCACGGTCTATCTCGATCCAGGGGATATGGCCTGTTAAGTGTGTCGAAACAATCAAAACTGGCTGCAATAGCAGTTAATATAAAGAGGATAGCAGCAATGGTATCCTAAAAGTAAAGGAATACCGTCAAGGTATCCCACTATTTGAACAGATTTAGTAATAATTTCTTGAAGTATCCAATTTTTCATTAAATTTTAATCGAATTATATAAATTGGGCCAAAATAAAGGGACTTTTTCACTGGTCTCGGACGGTTCTCATGTTTCATCATGTTCTCATGTGACTATAAGGAAGTTCTATAAAAAATGCTTCTGACCACCCGCACTTTAAAGCGTCACAGCACCGGGTGTCAGGTGCTGTGACGCCTTAGAATAAAAAGGAATCTAAATAATAAAATGTAGTATTAAAAAATGGAGGGGTGGTTTTATTTGGTAGGATTACACTTTAATAAAGGTCTTGAGACACTTCGTGAAATTTTTTCGAACAATCTTTCGGCGGTATTAATAGCTGAGGAAATACAAATATGTTCATTAATTGATGATGCAAGAGAAATAAAGATTATCATGGAAAAATTTGATTTTGATTATTATGGTGTTGAAAAGAATGGGAAAGTTGTAGGTTACATTATTCAATCTGAATTAGGTGAAGGATTAATATCAAATTATATTCGTCCATTTTTAACGGAAGACCTAATCTCAGAATCTACTTCTTTAATAGAATTACTAAAAATTTTAAAAGAAAAAGATCCTATATTTGTACTTGAAAAGAACCAAGTAAGAAAACTAATAACAATTGCTGATTTACAAAAACAGCCTATTCGTATGCTTGTTTTTGGATTGGTTTCACTGTTGGAAATGAGGTTATTAGAATTAATTAAAGAGTATTATCCCAATAAGGATGAATGGAAAGGTCTTATTAATAAAAGTCGGCTAAAAAAGGCAAACGAAGTTTATGAAATAAGGAAGGGAAAAAATGAAGGATTAGGATTAATAGATTGTTTACAGTTATCAGATAAAGGAACAATTATTAAAAAAACACCTAAGTTGTTAGGTGCTTTAGGGTTTCATTCTATTGGAGAAGTGAACGTATTTTTCAGTTCAATCGAGGACTTAAGAAATAATACTGCTCATTCACAAAAATATGTATATCAAGACTTTAATGAATTCCTAGATAAAATTTCACGAATAGAAGAAATATTAACTTTGATATAATTCTTTGCTAGGGGACGGTTCTCTTGTTTCAAGTGTGTAGCGCGGTTGGAGTTGGTATAATAGAAAAGCAGTTGATATAGAAAAGTTCTATACCATCTGCTTTTTTATTTGTTAGTAGTTGGAAGATTAGACTATGATGAGTATAATGAGGACGCTCCAATGGTTGTCATTGATGGTAAAAGCGAAATATAGAGCTAGACAAAACGTAATTTTAGAATTAGGTTATTTTTTGGTAAAATAAGCAGAAAAAATGTTTTTCCATTAGTTAAATGACTTAATAAATCCGGATTACTATTTTTTAAAAATGAAAGGAGAGAATAATTACATATGAATAATAAGCAAGAAATAATTAATGATTTTAATAAGATGAAAAAAATGAAGCTAATCACTTGTCTATTAATTGATATAATAGGAAAAATCACCTTTTTTATCCCAGGTGCTAATTTAGTTTGGGCACCCATATCTGGTCTATTAATCTTTGCAACATTTGGAGGGTCTAAAGGGGTATTAGCTGGTTTTGCTGGGTTTACAGAAGAGATATTCCCAGGTACTGACTTCCTACCGACTGCAACAGCGATGTGGGTATATACCTTTGTAATCAAAAAAAATAACACATTAGAAGACCATATAAAAAGTAAATTAACAGAAGAAAGACTCGTGAAAAATTATAAAGATCAGCAAAAGAGAATTGACTAGAGAAACTAGGGGACGGTTCTCATGTTTCATCATGTTCTCATGTGACTTTAAGGAGAGCGGATTTGCGCCTGTCACCACCTGGCATTTTACGAACAAACGTTCTTTACAAATACAGAAAAATTTGTGTTGAAAACATGGGATCAGTCTATCTTGATAGATAGTTAAGAAATCTTTTCCCCGCAGTATACACCCCACCTGTTTCATCACCAAAATCGTCTTCTGGTTGGTAAAATTGTTGTGCGAATTTATTATGAATAATCGTGTTGAAATAAGCGATCGGCTTTTTGCCGGTTGCTTTTTTGTTTGTTCTCTCTATCTATTTACTACACTAGGAACTTAACTTTCAAAATAACAAAAAAACTAGGGCGTTGGTTAATCCTTAAACAATATTGCATATTGAATAATTTGGATGTGATTACTGATTTCTTAAATTACGTATAACTTTATAGGTGACTACAGCCATGGAATAGGACCAGCTGTGCCATCTTTTTGAGCCACCTCTGACAAGAAAATGAGCCACTTGCGACAAAGAGAGAGCCACTACCTAAAGATAGTGGCCTAGACCTTCCTATTTTTCTATTCCGTGTCGTTCTCTCATAGAGGTTTTTCCATCGATTAGGATACTGTAAGAGTCATGTACAATGCGATCTAATATTGCATCTGCCAATGTATCTTCTCCTATTTTTTCATGCCAGCCCCTAGGATCAAACTGTGAACAGAAAATAGTGGACCCATCACGATGTCTTGATTCTACTAGTTCTAATAAATCACGCGCTTCATTTCCTTTTAACGGTGTGAGGAGCCATTCATCTAAAATTAGTAGATTGACACTCTTGTATTGTTTCATCACTTTTCGGAATATTCCTTCGCCTCTAGCAACAGCCAATTCATCAAGTAAATCAGGTAATCTAATATACTTTACTTTGTAGAATTGCCGGCAGGCAGCTATGCCTAATGCACAAGCAAGATAAGTTTTCCCATTTCCCGAAGCTCCTTTAAGTATAATATTATGGTGCTCCTCAATGTAGTGTCCTGTGGCTATGCGTAGTATTTGAGACTTATCCAATTTTCTATCTGGATGGTACTCTATATCCTCAATGGATGCTTGACTGTCACGTAATTGAGCACTTTTAATCAGACGATCCAGTTTATTGTTTTGGCGACGTGACCACTCTATATCGACAAGCAAACTGAAACGCTCTTCAAATGATAGTTCTTGATAATCGGAAATCCTCAGCTGTTCTCTATAAGTTTCTGCCATGGCAGACATACGCATTTCATTTAATTTTGATAGTGTACTTTCATTTGTCATTTTCTTCTCCTCCATAATAAGCAGCTCCGCGAGTAAAACTAAAGGTGCTCTCTGTTTTTTCTTTTATATTGTTAGTAGATGAATCATTTTGGGACAGTTTATCTTGACCAGTTTTCAATATTGTTTGGATACTCTTAAGCGTCGGTCTTGGTGTATAGGACAGAGCTCTTTCACATGCTTTATCAACTCGTTCAATAGAATGTTTATCTGCTAGTTTCATTAATCCAAGACACGATTTCAACCCTTGATTTTCAGTTTTATAAGAAGCCAATATGCTTTTAACCGTAATTAAAATATACGTGCCCGCAGACCCAGCCCAGTCAAGGACAGTATCCAAATTAAAATTGATATATTGTTTATGTTTATTAGGCATATGGTCTGGATTTGTGGCATGCTGACCAATTTCTCCATAAAGTCTTTTATGGGAAGCAATCCTAAAATGTTTATAAAAAATCTCTACGATATTTCTTGTTATCCGAATATCCACAGGGTGCTTAATGTAATCATATGGAACGGAGTAGAACATTTTTTCTAAAAATATGTGATAATCGTATTGTACGGTTGCCTTCTTCCAAGTGGCTATCTCGTATGGGGAAACAGGCAAAGAAATCAGCGCAAACTTTTCTTCATCCATAAAGGCGCTAAGCCTGTTTCCCGTCTTTTTTTGAAATGGTTTTGTATTAAACTCCAGTAGCTTCTCTTTAACTGCTTTATTAAGTTCCGTAATTGAGAAAAACTGTTGATTACGAAGAGCTGCGATGACCATGTTGAAATGTGCCCCACGGTACCTTCAGCGCTTGCCTTATCCTTGGGATAACGGACTCTAGCAGGAATAATTGTTGTATTATAGTGTTCCGACATTTCCTGATACGTTCGGTTAATAATAGGATCTGTTCTTGAGGCTTTGATCACACCTGTTTTTAAATTATCTGGAACAACAATTCTAGTAACACCGCCATAGAATTGAAAAGCATGAACATGAGCTGTTATCCAGTTCTCCGTTTCCATGGACAGAAAGACTTCTACATAAGCGTATTGACTACATGGAAAAGCGGAAACAAATACATAGACAGGAATGTCTTCCCCTTAATATTATCTTTCATGTTCATGGTTTGGCCGGCCCAATCTACTTCTAAAAGTTCCCCAGGCTTTCGTTTGATTCTCATAGTAGCCTTTGTCTTCGTGGCATACCCATGATAAAACCGACAGAACTGGCGCTAGCTATAGGGGATTTCTTGATTGTCCCTACAACTTAAACAATATTCATCCCACAAAAGCGACAGGGTTACGCCGCTTTTTGCCAATTCTTTGTGGACATGTTCACAGTCTGGTTTTCTTCTAAAGTTAGAGTTGGTACTCTTTTCTGGGAATAAGAGTTCTTGAAGATCTGCATCTGACATGTCCTTCTTGAAGGGCCAAGTCAAGCCATGTAGCTGTGCTCTTTTTAGGGCTTCACTTATAGTGTTCCTTGAATTAGAACAACTCGAAGCAATCTCCCTCTGGCTCAATCCTTGGGCATGAAGCCTAAGAATTGAGCGATAGTTAATCATAAAAAAACCTCCTATATAATGAATTTGCACAATATTGCGCAAATTCATTATACAGGAGGTGGCTCTCAGCTTGTCAGAGGTGGCTCAAAATGATGTCAGAGGTGGCTCAAAAAGATGGCACGAGTGGCTCATTCCCATGGCTGTAGTCAATAGGAATAGATGTTTTTGAAATTTATCCATATTATCTCCATAATTTATCCATATTTACTCCATATTTGCCATTCATTTGAACTCAGTCTTTGAATAAAGTGTTGTTAAAGGAGGTTATTTCCTTTTCTTGTGTTATTTTCACTTGTTTTGTAAGTGGGTGAGCGAATTAATTTTTATTTTTTTTATTTGCACTTGTGAATAAGTGAGCAAGGCGCTAAATGAAATCGTAAAAGACGATAGTAGGTTTCAAGCTTTATATGAAAAAAAATAACAAAGTAATAAATGACAAGTTGCCAAAGACAGATAAAGAGGTGAAAAAGATGAAGTTTGAACAAAAGGTAATTGATCAGGCCAAAATAGTTGCGGATGGCTGTATGGGGCATGAGGATGCCTATTGTGTAGCGGGATGTCCGATGCATACAGATGTAAAAAAGTATGTATCGCAAATCGGTGTTGGTGATATAAAAGGAGCCATGGAAACAATCAGGGAGAAATTATTTCTTCCGAATACGCTAGGGAGAATATGTGCACACCCTTGTGAAGTAAATTGTCGCCGAGAAACAGAATTCGGTGAGGCGCTTTCGATTGCTGCTCTTAAGAGATTTGCTGCAGAACATGCCGATTCAAAAGAGTTTTGGGACATAGAGACAGCAAGCCCATCAGGTAAGCGGGTTGCTATTGTAGGTGCTGGTCCTGCCGGGGCGCAAGCAGCTATTGACTTAAGAAAAGCAGGACACGATGTTGTTATTTACGATAAGCTTACCGTTTGCGGTGGGATGATGCGAGTAGGTATACCTGAATATCGGTTACCACGTGAAGTGATTGATTTCGAATACTCTTACCTTGAAGACTTAGGTGTCGGTTTTAGAATGGGGGTTGAAGTAGGAAAAGATATTTCATTCCAACAATTGCGTAATGAATATGACGCCGTTATTTTAGCGCACGGTGCGCACAAGGGAACGAAACCTCCTGTACCTGGTAAAGATCATGAAGGTGTCTATCATGCGGTAGAGTATTTAAAAGAAATTAGTTTTACGCGAAAGTTTTCTAAAGCGGGGAAGAAAATTGCTGTCATTGGCGGTGGTGACGTTGCAATTGATTGTGCTAGGTCATCGTGGAGAATTGGCGCCGATCAAGTGTATTTAATTAGTTTAGAAGAATATGAGAAATTACCTGCAAGCAAAGAAGAAAGAGAAGAAGCTCAAGAAGAAAATGTTCAGTTTATTAACGGTTGGGGAACAGACGAAATTATTGCTGAAAAGAACGGTCGAATCCAAACGCTTAAGATGAAGAAGGTAGCTTCGATGTTTGACAAGGAAGGAAGATTTAATCCATCTTACACAGATGAATCAAAAGAAATTGATGTAGATACCGTTGTTTTTGCGACAGGACAGCTTGTCGAAGATATTACTGAAGGAGCTCTTAAACAAAAAGGTGGCGGTCGTTATATCGTTGATCCAGAAACATTAGCAACGCCACTTCTTGATGTTTTCGTCACAGGTGATGCGAGCGGTGGAGTCATTGTTATTGAGGCGATGGCATTAGGTAGAAAAGCAGCAATATCAGTAGATCGATTTCTTGAAAATAAAGATTTACGAAAAGACCGAAATTTTAAATCAGAATACAGTTTTTCTACCAACTTAAATGTACCTTTTCAAAAAGGAGTAGAAAACTTGTCGAGAACTTCTAGAAACCATCGTCCTGCCGAAGAGCGAAAAAGAGATTTTAAACAATATGATTTAGGTTATACGAGAGAGCAAGCGATTCATGAAGCTTCGCGCTGTTTAAGATGTGAATGTAAACTTTGTATGACCGAATGTATTATGATGAACGATTATGGTGAATGTCCACAAGATATTTTTGGAGCCTTCGTTGAAAATGGAGATATTAATCCGATTATCCCTTATTCATGTAATATGTGTGGGGGCTGTACACATGTTTGTCCGAATGACTATAAAATAGGAGAAACATTTATGGATATGAGAAAAGACTTCATTATTCATAACAACGGGAAATCACCGATGAAAGGTCATAAAGCAATTGAAATCCACCAAAAGCTTGGTTTTTCAAAATTTTTCTGTACGAAAGTGAAGGGAGAGAAATAAAATGACCAAAAATGTAGGATTTATGCCAGGGTGCTCGTTACCTTCCTACACCCCCGAAGGCGTCAAGAAAACAATGCAATATTTAAAAGAAGTATACCCAAGTCTTGGTGGTGTCCAAAAGTGCTGCGGAAAAGGAACGAAAGCACTCGGGCAGGAAGATAAGTTTTATGAGCGGTTCGCTGGTCTGCAAAATGATATCGATAGTGTGGGCATTGAAAAAATAATCGTTGCCTGTCAAAACTGTTATAAAACGATTAAAGAAACGAGTGATCATACTGAAGTTGAATCGTTATGGACACTTTTACCTGAAATAGGTCTTCCTGTTGAGATGCGTGGAAAAGCGAGAGATAGTGATGTTGTGTTTGGCATCCATGATTCCTGTTCCACACGTTATGAGAAAGAGATTCAAGATGGCATTCGTTGGATTATGAATGAACTCGGTTATAAGGTTGTAGAAACAGAATACTCGAAGGAAAATACGAGGTGCTGTGGCTTCGGGGGCATGATCGTACCAGCCAACCCTGAGCTAGCGAATCGAGTGATGCAAAGAAGAGCAGATGATTTTAAAAGTGACTATGTGGTCGTTTACTGTGCAGCATGCCGTTCTTCAATGATGAACGTTGGCAAAAAAGCTTTCCATATTCTTGATTTACTTTGGGGACCTGTAGTCTATGCAAATAGTGACGCTCCAGAAGATGTGTTATCAAATCCCATTAAATCTTGGGCTAACCGTTATAAATCTAAATGTGTGGTTAAGTCTGTTTTAAAGTCATAGTTTATTAGTTCTTGTGAAACGTTGAGCAAAGTTATTGCTCAGTAATAACTTTTAAAATAAACTCAAAACATCTAAAGAGGAGGCTTTCAAATGAATAAGAAAACAATGATTATTAGTTTAAGTTTGGTGGTTATCGCAGTATTAGGGATCTTTATTTATCATTATATGACTAGAGTTGAAGTAAGGGAGGTTGACTTGTCGGTGCAAGAAGCAAAAATTAGTGAATATGCAAATCATAATGCTTTTGTAACAGCTGAACAACTAAAAGCGATGTTAGATGATACTTCGCTAGATGTTGTCGCGATTGGAACGATGGATGCAAGAGGTGGAGTAATTCCAGGTTCTTTTCAAGTGTGGCGTCCTGATTATTCAGGAACAGATGTTTATGAATTTGGTGGTATGGCAAACTCCAAAGAAGAAATGGAACAGTTGTTCAGTCAGTTTGGTGTCACTCCAGAAACAACAATTGTTACGTATGCAGCCCAAGATCAACATGATTCAGCTCGCTTATTTTGGCAAGCCAAAATGCTTGGACACGAAGATGTACGTCTTTTAGACGGTGGAATAAATGTTTGGATTGGTGCAGGTTATGAAACAGGGAATCCACTTACTATTGGCGATCGTCCTGAAACAAACTATGAAGCTCCTAATTTTAATGAATCTGGTTTTAATGCTAAATTGGATGTCGTTACAGACGCTGTAGACAACGATGATTACATCATTCTTGATACAAGGTCTGAAAGTGAGGAAGATGGTAGCACAACGCTAAGTGGTGCATTTGGTCCTGGAAAAATTAAAGGATCTGTATTCATTGAGTATTCTAAAGCAACAACGGAGGAAGGGACCATTAAGCCGCGTGCAGAGCTAGAAGAATTGTATAGAGACGTTGTTTCCTCGGATAAGCAGGTAATTGCTTACTGTCAGTCTGGCGTTCGTTCTTCTTACACTTGGCTAATTCTAACTGAAGTTCTTGGGTATGAGAATGCACTTAATTATGATGGATCGTGGATTGAGTGGTCTTATGAAGTGTACGAAAAAGATAACGACAAGATCACCCAGTTAACAGAAAATAATAATTAATAGGGGAAGTGGGTTTAATGAGCGACAAGAAAAAAAACGGTTCTTCTTTAAAACTAATCTTATTAATTACTGCTATCGCACTTGTTTTTGGTGTCGCATGGCAAACAGGAGTTATTGATAGATTAAAAGATGTAGAGGCTATGCAAAACTTTATTGCTGGATTTGGTATTTGGGGTTACTTGATCTTTATTCTAGTTTTTATCGCGGTTGCTGTCTTAATGCTTCCAGCAGCAGTGTTAACTATTGTTGCAGGAATAACCTTTGGTCCAGTGCTTGGCGGTATTCTTTCTCTAATCGGTGCAACAATCGGTGCAGCAGCGGCTTTTCTGATAGCTAAATATGTTGCAAGAGACATGATTGTTAAAAAGTTTAAAGGAAATCCGATATTTGACAAAGTCGATAAAGGTGTTGAGAAAAACGGAATTAGTTTTTTAATCTTAACGCGATTAGTGCCTGTGTTTCCTTATAACGTCCAAAACTATGCGTACGGTCTTACAAGTCTCAACTTTTTAACCTATACAGGAGTTTCATTAATCACAATGGCACCAGGAGCATTTATCTATGCATATATGGCTGGCCAGATTGTTAGAGAGGGAATTTCAATGAAGCTACTTCTTCAATTTGCTATAGCGGGAGTAATTCTTTTCTTAGTTTCCTTAATTCCTAAATATTTAGCAAAAAGAAAAGGTATTGACATGGATGAATTTAAAAGAAACTAGGGGACGGTTCTCATGTTTCATCATTTAAAAAAGCGCATGACCCCCAGCACTTTAAAGTATCACCTCACCTGCTATTAAGAACTTTTTTCTGAAGTCATGTCAGACTACAAAATACCGGAAAGACTGGTTGAAGAACAATGTTGTTAAGTTTAATTTGAATAAAAAATAATAAAACAATATGACGAGAGTACAGATTAAGTGATTTGTACTCTCAAAAGAATAATGTATTTTGTAACAAAAACTTATACTGAGGAATCTGGAAAGTATAATCGCATTTCACGGGTAGTTATTAGGAAGTTCCGCGTATATTATGAACAAAATTGCAACAATGATATAGTCATTGTTGCAATTTTGTTCCCAGAGTAATATATCTTTCTTTCACAATTGATTCTTTAATTACATATTGTATTGATTCGCCAAAGTTCCCTTGTTCTAACGTTTTGCGGATTGTCCATTAAAAAATAAATATATTAAATATGGAAGTGACAGATAAGGTTTAACAATCTATCATAGTAATTAGGATATTTGATAGGGGATGCTTTACATTGAAGACTTTGAAGTCACTGTTGTTTTGGAAAATATTATTAATCAATTTATTAATTATGCTGGCCTTATTAGGTTTAATTTTTTTCATGTCACAAATTGCTCTGCCACAAATTGCAAAAGAGACATATAGAAATAATACCGATGAAACTGTTTTAAGGATACACGACCAATTAAATAAGATTACGGTTGAAATGGAGGAGCTAGGTAAAAAAATTCAAGCCGAAGCTGGAGTTGAGGGGAATATCCAGCAACTTATGATTCAAATAGAAGCAGTCGTGGAGTATTCTCCTTTTGTAGATAGTGTAACCATTGTAGAGACTGATGGCGAAATAACGGGATTCTATCCAAAGGATTTAGAAGGACAATTGAAAAACCAAAATTTTTCGGACCGAGAATATGTTCAAAATGCCATTAAAATGAAAGAAATTTATATTAGTAATGTCATATCAGCCGTTACCAATCGGTTTGTAGTCGTGGTAGCAATCCCCCTTCTTGACAATCAGGGTGATGTCCATCGAGTTGTAAATTTAATCATTCGAATTGAATCGAATCCGATTTTTAATTCGATTATTAATAATATTCAAATAGGTGATGGATATGCCTATATTATTGATAGAGATGGAAGGCTTATATCACATCCATTATCAGAAAGAATTGGTGAGGATGTAAGCGAAAACCCAGTTGTTCAAAAGGTATTAAATAGACAATCGTCTTACGATGAGGTAATCAATACAAAAGGCATTCCGATGCTCGCATCCTATAAATACGTTCCTACACTTAATTGGGGTGTTGTTGCACAGGTACCAGTTTCCAATACACAAATATTATTTAAAGCGTTTCAGGATAAATTATTTTCCTTATCTTTATTGCTATTCTTATTTTTATCTGTCCTCACTGCATTATATACAAGAAAAATTATTAAACCAGTTAGCGAATTAGAAAGTGCAGTAGGTCAGATTGCTCAAGGAAATTTTAGTGAACGGATAAGTGAGGAGCAGATAGATAGTACTGAAATTGGTAAACTTTCAAAGCGCTTTAATGAAATGGCTGAATATATAGAAGAGGCAAAAGAAAATATTGAAATAAAAGAAAAACTTTTAATTGAACAAAAGGAGTTTCTGTGGAAAGTTATTAATTTAAGTCCAAATTTTATTTATGTTAAAAATAGTCTAGGACAGTATACATTAGCGAATCAATCCATCGCTGATTTTTATGGAACAACGGTTAAAGAGATGTTAGGCAAGGGTGAAATAGATTTCAACCTGGATAGTAATCAGGTTGAAAGACACCTTCAAGAAGAACAACAGATTATTGAAACGCTTGAGGAGAAATTCATAGGCGAAGAGGTTTTAACGGATCAAAATGAGAACAGGAAATGGATACAATCAACAAAAATTCCGCTTCAGTTACTAGAATCCAAAGACGTTCATGTATTGTGCATATCCACTGATATTACTGAGCGAAAATTATCAGAAGATATCATTAGAAAATCGGATAAGCTCTCGGTTGTAGGGGAACTAGCTGCTGGAATTGCTCATGAAATTAGAAATCCGCTAACGAGTATCCAAGGTTTTTTGCAATTTATTAAGCCTAGCCATGAAGCTGAACACTATTTTGACATCATGTTGTCTGAGATTGATCGAATTAAGCTAATTATTGGTGAAATGCTTGTTTTATCAAAACCACAAGCCGAAAAATATGAAATAAAAGATGTTAGAGAAATATGTCAAAGAATAATTGATTTAATTGAAGCGCAAGCTAATTTAAATAACGTTCAAATCATAACGGAATTTGAGTTAGACGTTCCAGAGATATGGTGTGAAGAAAATCAGTTAAAGCAAGTGTTTGTAAATATCCTAAAAAATGCTATAGAATCAATGGTGCACGGAGGTCAAATTCTTGTTCAAATGAAGAAACAAGATGAATCCAATATCCTTATACGTTTTATTGACGAAGGAATCGGCATCGAGCAGGAGCGAATTGACCGGTTAGGTGAACCATTTTATTCAACAAAAGAAAAAGGAACAGGTTTAGGCTTAATGGTTAGCTATCGCATCATAGAGAACCACAATGGGAAGATTAAGATTTACAGCAAAAAAAACGAAGGTACAACGGTTGATTTGATGTTACCCGTGAAGCCATGAAACTAGGGGACGGTTCTCACGTTTCATTAAAATTGTTGGGCGAATTAAAAAAAGCGCCTGACCCCCGGCACTTTAAAGCATCACCACGCCGGGGGTCAGGAACTTTTTTTAGGAACTTTTTTTGATAGCCTTGTTCAGCCATAAAAATCGTTTATTTAATATAATTGTTAGTAACATCCTTGCGACTACTGATTTTGAGATAAGGAATTACTTGAAACTTACATTGTGAAACAAAGTCAAAACATTACGTTTGCTGTTTTTTAGTTAGATAATTATGTCTAATATATTTCAGCAAATCGGATTCTACTAATGGTTTTGCGTAAAGATATCCTTGAACATAATGACAACCAAGTCTAAGCAATTCTTCTTCTTGTTCGATCGTTTCAACGCCTTCCGCAATGACATCCAGTTCAAGACTTTTAATTAGTACAATTAAAGCATGTAGAACAGCTTCCTTCTTTGTTCCTTCACCAATTGCATCAATAAAGCTTTTATCAACCTTAATTTTGTCTACTGGAAAGTTTGATAAGTATTTAATCTTTGAATAACCCGTTCCAAAATCATCAATTGAAATGATGACACCTAATTCTCTAAGCTTTTCCAGTTGGTAAAACATCTCTTCAGAACTAATTAAATCTAGAGTTTCAGTGATTTCTAACTCGAGCTTTCCCCATCCAATCTTAAATTTTTTCATTTGCTCATGAATGAAAAGAAAGAACAAATGCGATTCCAATAATGAAGAAGAGATATTAAAAGCAACCGACCCTTCGAATTGATGACACTCTTTCCAATTCTCCACCCGTGTTAATACATTCTCAATCATTTTTTCCGTAAGCTCTTGAATCCTGCCCGTTTCTTCGGCGATACGGATAAATTCTGGTGGAGAAACATATCCGAAGTCAGGATGATTCCAACGTGATAAAACTTCTACGCCAACTATGGTTTGATCATGTAGATTAATTTGCGGTTGAAAGACGAAAAAGAACTCTCCACGATCTAGCGCTTGAAACATACCCTGTCCTATTAGCATTCGGCGCTTCAAAACTTCACTCATCGTTATTTCATAAAAGCGAAAAGCACCTTTAGATGAAGGTGTTTTCTTAGCTTCATACATTGCTGTATCTGCTGATGACATTAAATTTGATATAGTTGAACCACTTCCAGGATAGGAAGATATCCCAATAGAGGCTGTTATCTGAAAGACAGAATATCCTTCGATATGAATTGACTGACGAATTTCTCTTAACAATCGGTTAGCAAACTCAATAACATTTTTATTTTCAACGGTTTCAATGATTACAACAAACTCATCCCCGCCTATACGTGAAATAATAGTTTTCTCCATTGAATATTTTTTCAAGCGTTGACCGATTGTCATTAATACCTTATCTCCAGCATTGTGACCAAAAACATCATTTATCAAATTAAAATCATTTAAGTCAATAAAAAGTAAGGAAAAAGGTTTCTTTGTATTAATTTTTTGATCGATATGGTCATAGAGCATTCTTCGATTAGCTAATCCTGTCATTTCATCATAGTTAGCGAGATTCCAAAGGTGTTTCTCTGTATTCTTTTTTTCAGTAATATCTCGAAAGAATACCGCCAGCCCATTATGAGCTACTGATAAGACATGAACTTCAAACCATTTATTTAAAGCTTTATACTCTTCTTCAAATCGCCTCTCAGACTTACTAATCGCTGTTGCTTCATATTCTAACTGAAACTGCGAGTCTTTCTCATCAGGGAACTCCGTCCAAATATGTTTTCCAACTAGGTCAGTACGTTTTCTTTCTAATAGTATTTCCGCTTGTTTATTGATATACGTAAAACACCAGTATTCATCTAGTGTAAAGAAAGCATCATTCATACTTTCCAGAATATCGATGGTTTGTTTTTTCGCCCATTCCTCTTCCGTTATATTTCGATGCGACACTAGCGCACCAACGATCTCTTCTTGATTAAATAGTGGAATCACATACATCAAAAACCAACGATCAAGCTCAGGAGAATGACAGGGATAGCGATTCGTAAAAACATCCAACTCTCCGTTTAACACCTTATCGATTCCTTTAAATTCTATTAAGGTATTTGCCAGTTTTAATACTTGTAAATAATTCACCCCAATATCATCAAATGAAGGATTACCTCCATTTTCAGCACTAAATATCTTCCAAGCTCGATTTGTTCGAGTAATAACTCCATACATATTTATAATGGCTGTTTGATCTGGATATGCGTCTAATATTGAATCTTCATTAATTATTTTAATAGCTGCCACGCCCTTCTAAAGGAACATCTGAAAATTTATTATAATAAACCCCACTAATATTCTCCACAGAACATCTTAGATGTGAACCTGAAATTTTTAGCGCGTGAACCCCAGCACTTTAAAGCTTCACTGTGACGGGGGCAGGAACTTTTTTTCTTTTTTTACTATATAAAACAATCCAACATTTTTGTTATAAAATCAAGTCTCATGGAACTACAAAACAAACATTTGAATTTGAATTGATTCAAATGTAAGGATATCAATGTAACTTTTCCACTATTCGTGTTTACACATCGTCCTTCAAAAAAGTACAAAAGCTGAATTTAAAAGTATTCTATCATTTCTTCTCTATATCTATACGTATAGTTATAAATTTATTGAGGGGTAAATGTAAATTAACCGATTAAAATATCTTAAATGGATCGTGTTTGGTCGAACTAGTTTCAAAAGACATGGGAATGTTAAAGGAACATTCACAAAAGTGATACTTGAAATGAAAAAAAGAGGAGGGGGGGGGCTATTGTTAACAGCGGATTAATGTGGGCTATTCAATCTGTCGAGGCAACTCCTTCGGCTGCATATTCAGCAGCAATGGCGGGCAGTTTATTTTGTTGGCAGAGAGACTAATTCACAATACGGTGGACATCTTGAAGGTGCTCTCCGGGGAAATGAAAAGGCAGTTTTTAAAATCACTAATTTAAATAACAAGCCTTTGGACAAGATTTTCAATTCAATAACGACTATAAAGAGTATCGTATAACGGAGCTGACCCCCAAGCACTTTATTTATAAGATTTGTGGGGCAATAAGTCTACAGAGGATCTACCTGAACAAATCGATTTAATCATTTTAAAGTTATCACTGGTGCTTTTTTTA
Organism: Bacillaceae bacterium IKA-2; assembly: GCA_031761875.1. GTDB lineage: Bacteria > Bacillota > Bacilli > Bacillales > Anaerobacillaceae > Anaerobacillus. The sequence continues at coordinate 2,125,053 of CP134492.1, forward strand.
TAATAATTGTATAAAAACAATTGTGAGATATTTCAGAAATTACCAGTATATATTGAAATAATATTGTATAGTTATGGTATATTAAACCATTTATGAGTTTTCCCCTCATTCGTCGACTATGCATCATGTTGATATTTCTATTTCTGACATGAAAACCGCCTTTCAATCGTTTGCTAGCTTTCAACCTAGCAGACCATCTATCTATAAATACTCATAATATAAGCGATAAATATTGTAAAAATTTAACTAAAATATCCTTTCAATTAGGAAAGAGGAAAATCTCGTGACGGAAAAGAAAAATTATAACTATGAAAATATTTTTCCATTTATAACGGAATGTATGAATGGAAAAAATGTGACACAATATCCTAAACTAATTAAAGCAGGAACGTTTATTTACCACGAGGGCGATGAATGTAGTTTAATTGCTTTTGTCATAAATGGAAGTATTAGAGTTTCTAAAACAGGTATGAATGGTCGGGAAGTAACTTTATATAGAGTAAACAGAGGTGAGGCGTGCATACTTACTGTTTCTAGCATTTTGGCGAATATCTCTTACCCAGCTACAGCGATAGCAGAAACCGATACAGATGTGATCATATTACCTGTAAAACAATTTCGTGCATCCATGGTATCAAATTCGGAGTTACAACAATATATTTATAAGCTTTTATCGCAACGGTTAGTCGATGTGTTAGCATTAGTCGATGCAATTATTTTTCGGAAAATGGATGAACGACTCATTGAGTTTTTATTGCAAAAACCACACCATAGCGAAATTCTTGAAATCACACATGAAGAAATTGCGATTGAATTAGGATCAGCAAGAGAGGTTGTCAGTAGAATTATGAAGGAAATAGAAAAAGAAGGACTAATTCAATTGTCTCGAGGGAAAATTACATTACTAAACAGGAAAAAGCTCGAAGAAAAATTACTAAGAGTGTGACAAAGTCACTGAAGAAAGCTCTCCTTCAAGTTAAAATGAAATTATATCTTAAGATCATTTAGAAGGAGTGTTATTTATGAAAGCAAACGTTGGAAAAGTTGATCGAATCATACGTTTTATTTTAGGTATAGGTATATTGTCATTGTTTTTTGTAATAGATGGTAATCTAAAGTATATAAGCGCGGTAGGGATAGTATTGATTTTTACAAGTCTAATTAAATTTTGTCCGCTCTATCCTATTTTGGGGATTAATACTTGTAGAGTACATAATACCAAGGCAATAAAAAGTAGTAAGTCAGTGTAAGACTATTATTAAATTTTGGGTGTGCCATTGAGGTTGCACCTTTTTTGTTGTGTACGTAGAAAAATAGGTAATTACCACCTAATTAGTTTTAGAGACATTCTAGTAGTGACTAACCCCCAGCAGTTTAAAGCTCATTGAAAAAATGGTCAACAAAATAATAAATATTTGGTAAAATTAACTGGAGGTGAAAGGGACAACAACTGGATAAGGTACTTGTCCCCGAATTATAAAAGGATTATAAAAGATTTTGAATTGCGACCTAGTGAAGTGTATGACCAACTTATGAATGGACCGCAGCTTTTGGCTCATTCAGGTCAGGTTGATACATGGTTGTGTTTGAAAAAAGAAAATAGGCTACTTTATTAAAATAACGAATAAATAGTAGAGTTGATTTGTTTAAAATATCAAGGTTAAGAAGAGGGATACAAATGACAAAAATATTTATGGACAATAGTGCAACTACCAAACCATATCCGGATGTAACGAAGAAGGTTGTGAAAATGCTTACGGAAGTATATGGAAATCCTTCGTCATTGCACCGTCTAGGTAAGGAAAGTAAGTTAGAGCTTGAAAAAGCCCGTCAAATCATTGCTGATTCTCTTGAGGTAAAGTCTAATGAAATCTATTTTACCTCGGGAGGTACCGAGTCTAACAACCTGGCAATAAAGGGTGCTTGCCTTGCTAATTCCAAGTATGGAAACCATATAGTAACTACTGTAGCGGAACACGCTGCTGTAACAAAAACAATACGGGATTTAAAAAGACAGGGATGGGCAGTAACATATATCTCAGCCCCCAATGGCGAACTTGACCTAGAAGAGCTAGAAAATGCTATTGATGAGAAGACCGTACTTGTAAGTGCTATGTTAGTTAACAATGAAACTGGTTGTATTTTCCCTATAAACAAAATAAAACAAATCATAAAAGAAAAACAATCCCCAGCACTATTGCATTGTGATGCAGTACAGGGGTATGGAAAGTTAAACTTCACCGCAGCAAGTATTGGAGCCGATCTTATTAGCATCAGTGCACATAAGATACATGGCCCAAAAGGTATAGGTGCACTTTATGTGAAACATGACAAAAAATTATTTTCTCTTAATCATGGCGGTGGGCAGGAACGAGGTTTGCGTTCAGGAACAGAAAACACTGCCTTTATCGCGGCTTTTGGGGTTGCTTCACGAATTACGTTTGCCAATATGCAAAACGATATTTCGCATCTAAAATTGGTTCGTGATTATTGTATTGACGCTATAATAAAACAAATACCTAAAGCCGTTGTAAATTCAGATAAACTAGGAGCTCCACATATTGTGAATTTTTCTCTGCCAGGACTTAATAATAAAAAGGTCGTGGAGTTCTTGGATGCGAACGATATCTATATATCCAGCGCGGCAGCCTGCAAGTCTAATCAATCCCGAGGTCCTTCAGCGCTTGAATCACTTGTATTAAGTCGAGCACTGGCTGAAAGTGCTCTGCGGATAAGCTTTTCATACATGAATACTAAGAACGATATTGACATTCTTATCAGTACTCTTGTTGAATATTGCAGACAACATTGAAGAACATGGGGACGGTTCTTGTGTTTCCTATAGCCGTGAGGAAACGAGAGAACCGTCCCCACGCTTCAAGTGCTATGGAAGAGAGGTAATTGCTAATTGAATCGAAAAATTATTAATTTAGCTGTGGGAAGACCGAAAGAATATAATTGGAACGGTAGTAAGTCTATTTCTGCAATAGGGAAATCTTCTATACGAGCAATTGAGTTGGGAAAATCTAGATTTGTTGGTGATGATGTTGCAAACCACAAGTTTCACGGTGGACCAGATCGTGCAGTATGTTTGTATCCATTTGAGCACTATTCTTATTGGGAAGAGATATTTCAAAAAAAACTTGGTCTACCCACTTTTGGGGAAAATATCACAGCAACAGGAATGTTGGAAGAACAGGTTTGTATAGGAGATATATTTAAAATAGGGGATTCAGTTGTTCAAGTAACACAAGGTAGGGTACCTTGTGCAACGATCTCCAAATATAATCAGGAAGAAGAATTTTTAAAGAAAGTGGTTGAAACGACTCTAACAGGTTACTTTTTTAAAGTATTGGAAGAGGGAACGATTATGTTAAATTCAGAAATCAGTCTTATTGAAAAACACTCAAAAGAAATATCCGTTTCCTTTGCTACTCAGATTCTTTTTCATCAACAACAAGATAAAAAATCAATTGAAAGAATATTAACAGTAGATGCTCTCTCAGAAGAGTGGAGGAAAAGGTTTTTAAAATTGTTATGATTCCTTATTCTGTTTTTTTTAGTACTTCGAGTGCCTGTCATCACCCGGCATTTTGTAAAGGGACCAAGAGGACAGGTACATTAACTTTGGGTGCACTAACCGATTTATCATGATACACCAGCACCAGCTTCGGCTAATAAAATGTGAATGAATGTAGATCATCCTTTTGCTCATACTAAGTATCAATACATGTAAACAAAAGGAGCAGTTCTATGAATATACAATCAGGAACATATTATTGGCCTACAACCCTAAAAGATCCTCCATCTTATAGCTCATTAAAGAAAGCGATAAACTGTGATGTACTTATTGTTGGTGGGGGCAGTTCTGGTGCTCAGTGTGCCTATTATTTAGCGGACACTGGCTTGAATGTCGCTGTAATAGAGAAAAATACAATTGGTTCTGGAAGTACAAGCTCCAATACGGCGCTTATTCAATATTCAGGAGAAAAACACTTTACTGATTTAGTCCATACATTTGGAGAAGAGTACATCAGTAGACACCTACAGCTATGCCGGCAAGCCATTAATGAGATAGAAGAAGCTTCCAAAACACTTGATATCGATTTTGAATTTTTAAGACGCGATTCGCTCTATTATGCAAGTTATCCTGAAGATGTAGAGAGATTAAAAAAGGAATATGATTTCTTGAAAAAACACCAATTTGAGTTAGCGTTATTAACCCCAACAGATATTGAGAATAAATATGGATTTAAAAAAGATGCCGCTATCTATTCATACAATGATGCAGAAATTAATCCTTTTAAATTTACACATAGCTTATTCGATTATGCGTCTAAAAAAGGGGTTCGAGTATTTGAACAGACAAAGATGACCGGGCATTTCTATGATAAAAAGAGAAATCGAGTTAACGTTCGTACAAAGGCGGGCAATCTTATTCACGCACGCCATGTTATTTATTGTGCTGGATATGAGGGGATTGAAATAAAAAAAGAGACCAAGGCCTCCTTTGTTAGTACATATACAGTGACTTCTAAGCCTGTGAAGGATTTTTCTACTTGGTATAATCGTACGTTAATATGGGAGACTGCTCGTCCTTATGTTTTTATACGTACGACTGCAGATAACCGAATTATCATCGGCGGTTTAGATGAGAAAACAAATTACCCTGAAGTTAGAGATGGTAAGTTAATTCATAAGAAAAATAAGTTAATTGAAGAATTTAATAAGCTATTTCCTTCTATAAACGTGGAACCGGACTATTATTTAAGTGCCTTTTATGGTGGGACGGTTGATGGTCTTCCTATTATTGGTGTTTATGAAAAATTTGAAAATAGTTACTTTTTGTTCGGATTTGGAGATAATGGAACCGTTTACAGTCAAATGCTAGCTAAACTTATTGTAGAGAAAATCGTGGAAGGTGAAAGTAAAGATCTAGCTTTATACTTAAATAAAAGACCAATGTTAGCAAATAATTAAATTGGGATCCCATAATTGTGACACCCGTGTGATTGCAAGGGTAATTGCAAGGGGACGGTTCTTGTGTTTCATATAACCGTGATGAAACGAGAGAACCGTCCCCATGCTTCAAAACTCATCATTTAATTGTATAACTTAGTAATTTGAAACATGAAACAGATATATAACAGATATGAAACAGACATACAACAGATATGAAACAGACATATAATAGATTGAAAATAGTGTGAACGGACCATCAAAAAAATAAATAAAAAAGCTAACTGTAAAGAATAAAACATATACAACTGCAAAATAATAGTATATAATTGACATAGTAAATAAAGTAATACAGACTCATTAATTTAAATGAGACAGATATTAAAGGCGGTGTGCAGTATCTAAATTTAAAGGTGCTTGCCAAATAAATCTTAAGTTTGCTTTTTTTTTAAAAAAGATTGTGAATAATATCACAATGTCAAAAAAATTTTTTTTTTTCACAGAGAGGGAGATTATAAATGGATGCATGGAAAGGTTTTAATACAGGGGAATGGTCAGAAAAAATTGATGTTAGAGATTTTATTACTAAAAACTTTGACCCATATTTAGGGGACGATAAATTTTTAGTAGGTCCATCAAATGCAACAAAAGAACTTTGGGACCAAGTAAAAGAGTTACTGAAAAAAGAAATTGAAAATGGTGGAGTATTAGATGTTGATACAAAAACAATTTCAACAATTACTTCACACGCTCCAGGTTATCTTAACAAAGACAAAGAGCAAGTAGTTGGCTTGCAAACTGATGCACCATTAAAACGTTCTATTCAACCTACTGGTGGAATTCGGATGATGGCTCAAGGTTGTGAAGCTTATGGTTTTAAATTAGATCCAGATATCGAGAAAATGTACACAGAGTACCGGAAAACACATAACCAAGGAGTATTCGACGCGTACACAAGTGAGATGTTAGATGCTCGTAAAGCTGCAATCATAACTGGTCTCCCTGACGCATATGGTCGTGGACGTATTATTGGTGACTATCGCCGTGTTGCCTTATACGGAGTTGATCGTTTAATTGAAGATAAAAAAGTGGTAAAAAAGAGTTCAGAGAAGAACGTTATGAGTGAGGAAATAATCCGTGATCGCGAAGAGGTTTCTGAACAAATTCGTTCACTTCAAGAATTGAAAAAAATGGCCGCATCATATGGTTTTGATATTTCTAATCCAGCAACAACTGCTAAAGAGGCTTTCCAATGGTTATATTTCGGTTATTTAGCAGCGGTTAAAGAGCAAAATGGTGCAGCGATGAGTTTAGGCCGAGTTTCAACATTTTTAGATATTTATATCGAAAGAGATCTTAAAGCTGGAATTCTTACAGAAGAACAAGCACAAGAAATTGTTGATCATTTCATTATGAAGTTACGTCTAGTTAAATTCTTACGTACACCTGATTATGATGAGTTATTCAGTGGCGATCCAACATGGGTAACTGAGTCTATAGGCGGTATGTCTCTAGATGGACGTCCGTTAGTTACGAAAAACTCATTTCGCTTCTTGTATACTCTAGTTAACTTAGGTCCAGCTCCTGAGCCGAATTTAACAGTACTTTGGTCAACTCAATTACCAGATGCCTTCAAGAAGTTTTGTTCAAAAATTACAATTACGACAAGTGCTATTCAATATGAAAATGATGACATTATGAGAGACCGGTTTGGTGACGATTACGGGATTGCTTGTTGTGTATCAGCAATGCGTATTGGTAAGCAAATGCAATTTTTTGGTGCCAGGGCTAACTTAGCAAAAGCGCTACTTTATGCAATCAATGGTGGGGTGGATGAAAAGTTAAAAATGCAAGTCGGGCCAAAATCTGAACCAATCACATCAGACTTTCTTGACTATGATGAGGTAGTCGCTAAATTTGATAAGGTTCAAGACTGGTTAGCTGAACTTTACATGAACTCGTTAAATGTCATTCACTATATGCACGATAAATATAGCTATGAAAGAATTGAAATGGCATTACATGATAAAGAGATTCTTCGCACAATGGCTTGCGGAATTGCGGGATTATCAGTAGTAGCTGATTCATTAAGTGCAATTAAGTATGCGAAGGTTAAAGTCATTCGTGACGAGGATGGGCTTGCAACTGATTATGAAATTGAAGGCGAATACCCACAGTACGGTAACAATGATTCACGTGTTGATGATATTGCAGCTCATATTGTCACAAAGTTCATGGATAAACTACGTCAGCAACCAACGTATCGTAATGCGGTACCAACACAATCAGTGTTGACAATTACATCAAACGTTGTTTACGGAAAGAAAACCGGTAACACTCCAGACGGAAGAAAAGCTGGCGAGCCTTTTGCACCTGGAGGAAACCCAATGCACGGACGTGATAAAAAAGGAGCATTAGCATCATTAAATTCAGTTGCGAAAATGCCTTATGAAGACAGCCAAGATGGAATTTCTTGTACGTTTTCGATTGTTCCAAAAGCACTTGGTAAAGACGAAGATACTCGTATTAATAACTTAGCTGCAATTCTAGACGGTTATTCATCACAAACAGGCCATCACATTAATGTTAACGTCTTTGATCGTGAACAATTAATGGATGCTATGGAACATCCAGAAAAATACCCGCAGTTAACAATTCGTGTATCTGGCTATGCTGTTAACTTTATAAAGTTGACAAGAGAGCAGCAAATTGATGTAATTAACCGTACTTTCCACGAAAGTATGTGATCTCAATGATCGGAAGAATCCATTCAGTTGAATCTTGTGGTACAGTAGATGGCCCAGGGTTACGCTTTATCGTATTTTTACAAGGTTGTGCGTTGCGTTGTGCGTATTGTCATAACCCAGATACTTGGAATTATCAAGGCGGATACGAGAAAAGTGTCGATGAATTGTTGGAAGAAGCAAAAGGATATAAATCGTTTATGAAATTTTCCAACGGTGGTGTTACCTTAAGTGGTGGTGAGCCACTTTTACAGCCAGAGTTTGTCTTAGAGTTTTTTAAAAAGTGTAAAGAAGCAGGTATTCATACAACTCTTGATACGGCTGGCTCAGTAAGACCGACGAACCTTGATGAAATCTTAGCAGTAACTGACCTTGTACTCCTTGATATCAAGCAAATTAATGAAGAAAAGCATAAGGAAATTACGGGTCTATCTAATAAGAACACATTAAACTTTGCAAAAATTCTTGACGAAAAAAATATTCCGGTATGGATCAGACACGTTCTTGTTCCAGGGCTTTCAACTGACGAAAAAGATTTGAGTGATCTCGGCGACTTCATAGCTACACTGTCAAATGTGGAGAAAGTTGAAATTCTTCCTTATCATAAAATGGGCGAATATAAGTGGGAACAGTTAGGGTTAAAAAATAAGCTTGTTGATATTATGCCACCAAAACAAGATCAAGTAGACAGGGCTTATCAATTAATAACAAAATCAAATAAAGTTGATCAAGGATAATAGTGAAAGAGCGCAGCTAATTGCTGCGCTCTTTTTTTGAATGAAACTTGAAACTAGGCGACTGCTCCCAGCACTTTAAATCGTCACTATGACTGTGGGCAGTCACTTTTTTTAGTGAAGTTAAAGGCAATGTTAACGGCGACACAGAGTGTGATTATAAAACAACAAAAAATATATCCTCCGTTCTCAGAACTTATCCCGTATAATAAAAGATAGTGAATCGCAATCTGGAATTTAGCTCCTGACCATTAACGCTTAAAATCTTCACTTTACCTGGGTTTGGCACTTTATTTTACTCTTTAAAGGGTGTTCGTGCCACGGACAACCGTAAAGCACTAAAAGTAATAATTATGTCTTATAATATATTGGAACTCAGACCCTTGGTTTGCTCGTCCTAAGGTTTTTTTATTTTTGAGAAATGTGGAGACAATTAAACGAAGCTGATAGTATTGAGGCGACAGTTGAAGTGATTAAAAGGGAAGATGGTTGGTAATAAATAAACTAATTATAATAGAAAAGGAGAGTGGAGTTGTGAGACGATTTATATCATTACTTATTATCGTGTTCCTTGGTTATGTTTCAAAGCCCTTATGGGAAGAGCCAGTTAAACAATTCGACGATTCTTCTATATGGGATTCTATTCGTTCTAAAATTGATTTAGTAATAGAAAATGAAGATATCGATTTAACGGTGGTGGATTTACAAGAGAAAATAAATTCTTTTTTGACACCTCCTGAAGATTCCCACTTAGAAATAAATGATGAGAATAAGGGGAATTCACCATTACCATTAGCAGTTCCTGAAGAACAGTTTTTTTCCATTCACAATATTGAACTTGGTTTTTCCAGAGCTGAGGTTGAAGAGGAAACTGGCGGCAGTGCTCAGAGGACCTCGAAAAATGAATACGATGTTAACTGGGAAGCTTATCATGTAAGCTACCAAAATTTTATCTTGGTGGCCTATGATGATGAAGATATCGTTCGTGGTCTATATACGAACCAAGATTTGATTGCCTCTAAAACAGAAATTAAACTAGGTAGCCCAATGCAATTAGTACATGATCATCTTGGTACGCCTGAATCCTTCATAAAGAAAGGTGTCACCAATTATCAAATTAAAAGTAATGGTGAATATGATGAATTCTATCTGGAAAACAGCTATGTGACGGTTTTTTACGACCAGCACGAGAACAATACCGTTACAGCCATTAAAGTGATCGATGAAGAACTGGAACAAGACAGAGATTTTTATTATTCCCAACCTAGCCAGGAGCTAAAAGAGGGATTTGAATATCAGTTGTTTGATTTAACAAACTCGACAAGAGTAAATCATCATTTGCCTATTTTAACCTGGGATGAGCAAGTACGAGAAACTTCTCGGAGACATAGCTTGGACATGGCAGAAAATCAATATTTCGGCCATACAAATTTAGAAGGACAATCTCCTTTTGAACGTATGGAGGAGGACAATATCCAATTTAAGACCGCTGGTGAAAATCTAGCATTCGGTCAAATTAGTAGCATCTTTGCTCACGAAGGACTGATGAATTCGTTAGGACACAGAGAAAATACCCTCCAGGAGCATTACCGATATTTAGGGGTAGGAGTGGCATTTAACAGTGAATCGCAACCTTATTTCACTAAAAAATATTACAGTAATTCTTGGACCCTTTTGAATCGACATAACAACCAAGTAACTTGGGTACCAACGGAATTGTTGGTTGTGCAACATAGAAATAATTAATTTAGTCTGAATCAATTCTTCAAAAATTTATCTTATAAAGTCTAAAGTTTCTATAGGTAAATTATCTGACAAATGGAGAGAATCTACTGAAAAAAGACAATATAAGTCTGTGACACCAATTTGTAGTTTATAATTTCGTATTAAAAAACCTTCGTACGCCTGACTAATAAGATTGGTACGAAATTTTGCATTGGCTTCCTCCTTGTTTAAAAGAATAGCCTTATCTTTCCAGGTGAGGTTTCTTTTTTTTGCACTAAAATAATCACAATATATGTCACGATCCCTCATAAACAAATCATACGAATCAACAGTACTAGGTTCATATATCTTAAGGTGTGGTTCATCAATAAAAACTTTGTAAATAAAGCCAATTACTGGCCTCTCAATTTGAACTACTATAGGTTCTCCATCCTCCCAAAATTCCGTTTCCGATTTTTCAAAAACAGTCTCAGTTCCTATTGCATAGGGTTTTGAGGAATCAATATCAGAAGTACACCAAAATCCAATCGTACCAATATCATTATTTACATTTTGAACGATTGATTCTTTATTAAAATATTCAATTTTTTTCATAGCGCCAATATAAACGATCATATGCATTCCCTCCTTTTTTAGATTGCCCGAAATTGAGTTAATCATGAAAAAACGTATCCTCCATCGTCGCTTTAAAGCTATACAACGACGATAGAGGATACCTTTTTTGTGCAATATAGAAATTTAAAAATTATCGAGGCAATCTATATTTTATGATGACTAAGAAAGGGTTGGCGCTATGTTTCTTATAATATGGGTGTTGGAAGACCCCGGGGACCTGTCACCCCCGTTTTTACAATCTCTAAAGTTCGCTTAATAAAATAATTCCAATATTTTCTTTACGTTTGCTTCTAGTAATTTTACAATAAATAAAGGACCAGATCAACATGGATGAATTTTAAAACTTCACTAGTCTACATGAATTTCATGATTACAAAAGTGAGCCATATCAAACTACATGTAGTCGCATAATAGCGATAATATTGAATTATGAAATTGATAACATAGAGAGTTAAGCTAAAAATCCAATTTGAAAGGAAATGATTTTATGAGGAAAAAAATATTATTTTCTATTGCTACAACGGCAATAATTATTTTTAGTTTCGTATTTTCTTATTCATTTACTTCAGAAGCATTTTCGATGAATCTATCCACCAAGGATAAATTAGATCAATACATTGAAAATGTAGCTAAAAAACTAGCGATCCCTGGTATGACGGTTGCTATATCGCATAAAGGTGAGCTGATCTATAGCGAAGCTTTCGGTAAAGATGTTCATCAAGATACCCGCTTTTATATCGGTTCAACGTCAAAAACCTTTACAGCGCTTGCTGTGATGCAGCTAGTTGAGCAAGGGAAAGTTGATCTTGATCAAAGTGTTGCAACGTATTTGAAGGATTTTACTGTATCTAATCAAATAACAGTTCGACATCTTTTGCAACATGTCAGTGGAATGACTGAATTTGATTATATTTCTAAGCTTCCTGACGATGCCAAGTTTTCAGATTTAATTCAAGATATGAATCAAATGTCGTTAACGTATGTTCCCGGTGAACAATTTTCTTATTTTAACCCGAATTATAGTTTACTAGGTGCGATTATTGAGAATATGAGTGGACAAAGCTATGTTGATTATCTCGAACAACATATTATTCAACCTTTAGGGCTTCAGAACACATCATTAATAGGAGAAGTTGATACGACTGGTCATTTATCTTTCTTTGGTCTATCAATTAAGCGAACGGAACCACACATCGAGTATGATCTTCCTGCTGGCTTTATCACATCTACTGCTGAAGACGTCGTCCGTTTTTTTGAAGCTATTCGGATGATAGATCCGATTGTTGGAGTTTCTCCTGAAGGCATTGACGAAATGAAATCCTCTGATTTCTTTTATGGAATGGGTTTAATGATCGGCGAAATCGCTGGTCAGCCTGCGATTTTCCATGGTGGAGCACTACCCGGCTATACTTCTGATGCTGTTATGCTAACAGAAGACGAATACAGCATCGTATATTTAATCAATAAAAATCATTTATTAAACGGCTTTGTTTTTAATCCCGATTTAACGAGTGGAATCGTATCTCTTTTAACGGAGCAAGAACCACCTACTAGAGTCAATTATTTCTGGATATACCGTTTACTATTCATCTTATTTGCAGCAACTATCATATACAACATGATTAATATTTCAAAAATGATAGTAAAGCCAAAACCAAAAACGATACGCCAAAGAGTAACTGCCGCAATAACTAACTTAGTAATTCCAGTAGCGGTCATCATCGGTATTCCAATAATATCGGGGGTCGTAATGCAACGAGGAATGACCTGGGAGCTTGCATTTTTAGTTATGCCTGATATGATAGCCTGGCTATATATAGCATTATCAATCCATTTAATACAATCAGCGGTTCACTTTGTTTTTATTGTTAAGCACTATTTAAGGCTAAGGTAAAGCATGGAAGCGCGGGGACGGTTCTTTAAAACGCGGGGACGGTTCTTGTGTTTCCAATATCCGTGGGAGAAACGAGAGAACCGTCCCCGCGTTTCACCTTTGCTTCATTATAAAAATATGGGGGGAAATAAAATGCGACAAAGATTTAAAAATTGGAGTTCCATGTTTTTAATTGCAATTCTTGCATTATCACCGCTACCATTGGTCTTGTTAGTGTGATAAAAGCCAAGGATAGTAAAGAAGAATTTGCTCCAAAAACCTATCGTACAATCATCGAAGTGGAGGACTGGGGTCCGGCAATCACTAAGTTAATTGTTAACTTAGGCGAAGAAATATCTGAAAATTCATTAATTTCAAGTGCATTTGATGTTTTCGTTGAAAGACGCGAAACGAGAGATGGGATTTATATATTAGGTGATTCCAAAGGGTACCGAACAGTTACGAACGCTTATATTTCCGATGAATCTGGAAATCGAGTAAATGGAAGTAGTAATTTTGTGATATTAGAAATGGAATATGGACCGGCTCTTTCTTTAAGCTCTCCAATGAATTTTAATATATCTAATTTTACAAATGATTGGATTGAAAGCGAATATACAATTACCCAAGTAGAAGATGTTGGCACTATTTCCGGTTTAGTCATCAATCAATCTTCCGGTGAAACGAGAGTACTTGTAGATCGATTTTCAACTGGGAAAGCAACATATGGCGATAGTACCTTAACATACGCGGACTATGCACCGGCTGAAGCTAATAATAAAAATCGATTAATCGTTTGGTTACATGGAATGGGTGAAGGTGGAACCGATCCGACAATAACGCTTGCTGGAAATAAAGTAGTTAATTTTATAACAGATGAGGTTCAAGAATATTTTCGCGGCGCTTATGTTTTATCACCACAAACACCAACTTATTGGATGGATGGGTTTGAATCATTTGGTGATGGAACATCGAAATATCAAGAAGCACTTATGAGTCTAATCGAGGATTATGTAGCCAATAACCCTGATATTGACCCTAATAAAGTTTATATCGGCGGTATATCAAATGGCGGATATATGACCATGCTGATGATTCGTGATTACCCTGAATACTTCGCATCGGCTTTCGTAGCTGCCGAAGCTTTAGACGATGAATTAATTACGGAGGAAGATCTGAATAATATTGCTCAAACGCCAATATGGTTTGTTCATACAGCAAATGATCCGACTGTTAACCCAGAAACTACCGTATTACCGACTTATGATCGTTTAGTCGATGCTGGTGCAGATGTACATTTAAGTTACTATGATGATGTACGTGATTTATCAGGCTTGTACACAAATGAAGATGGATCTCCATACGAGTATAATGGTCACTGGTCCTGGATCTATTTATATAATAATGATCCATCCACAGTAATCGATGGTGAAGAAATATCGATTCTAGAATGGGTTACCAGATATGAAAATGAGGCAAAGACCTATGATCGAGTACTAGAAGATAAAGATTCTGATGTTGAGGACACTGGATCCAACGGCGAAAATGATCTATGAAAACAATTTCTAAATACAGTAACAAACACTTTTAATATTTTTTTGTCTGGTACATTACTTTTAATTACTGGTGCATCCTTTTTGATTTTTCAAAGACTTAGAAATAAATTCACTAACTAATATGGTTTGATTCGTGCCTGTCAGTGCGACCGAGCCTTTGCTTTTAAGCGGTGACAGTTAGGTAATGAGATTCAATATTATAATTAACTTACCTATTACTAGCTAAGTAGTAGTTGCAAATACTCTAATATCTAATAAGGGTGCATTCATACGAATTGCACTTTTTTATTTTTTATAAAATGAATGAAATTCATTCAATAAAATTATTTAAATATTTCTAGGAAAAATGAACTTTTTATCATTGAAAATACTCATATAGGGGAGAGAGGTGAAAGCATGGAAGTTTTACAATTGGTAAAAAAAGCAAAAAGGGGAAATAAAGAAGCATTACTTCAATTAATTATCGATGAAAAAGATGATTACTATAAACTTGCATTCACTTATATGGGGAACAAGCATGATGCAATGGACGCAATGGAAGAAATGATTTTAAGTTTGTATGAAAAGATCCACCAGCTTAAAAAAGAGGAAGCCTTTCAGAGTTGGAGTAAAACAATTTTAGTGAATAGTTGTAAAACCATGCTACGAAAGCGTAAAAAGCTTGTTTTAATAGATGATTGGAATAATCAAATTGAGAAAGAACATAATCAACATAATGATGCTTTGGCAAGTGATCCATATATAAATAGTGAACGACAAATGGACATCCAGCAATTGCTATTACATGTAAATCAATATCAAAAAGAGGCTATACAATTAAAATATTTCCATGATATGGATTACCAAACAATAGCTGATATCACAAATGTTTCAATTGGTACTGTTAAATCAAGGATCTTTCAAGGATTAAAAAAGCTAAAAGATCAATATGGAGGTGATAGCGATGAAAAACATTGAAAAACGATTGGACGAAGAGAAGAAACGTATTGCATCCTTAAAAGCACCAGAAGAATTAGAATCAAAATTAAGAAGTGCTCTAAACACAAATGTTTCTCGAAAGTCGAATCGATTTACGTATATCTGGAAGTTAGCAGCTGTCGCGATATTTTTTATGATGATTGTTGGATATAATTACAATGCTTTCGCCTTCTATGGCAAGAAACTAATCGGGTTTGATGAACTGATTACTGGCACTTTGAAAGATCTAAATGAAGAAGGCATGGGGCAAATTATTGAAAAAAAGACTACGTTAGTAGACGGAACAGAACTAACTATTAATGGAATTATGACGGATGCAAATCAAATGATCATTTATTATACATTAGCAAATCCAGTGGGAATTGAAGATACTACTACTACAAGAAATGATTTTTGGGCCTCGAAGATAACAGGATTTTTAACCAATGCCAGTGCTGAAAGTGGAGTTTCATCAATCAATGACGCTGGTACAGAGTTAAAAGGAAAAATGCATTTTGAACCGGCAAGTCCATTTTCAAAAAAATTAACATTACACTTTTTGCAACATCTACAAAACGGCCAGGTAACAGGAGGAACTGTTTCTTTTCCTTATAATCCAAACAAAGCAATGCAAACCCAAATTAAACAGTCGATAAAGAAAACGATGACTGTTGATAAAGGTACCATTAGATTTGACTCTATTACTGCGACACCAACAATGACCGTGATTAAGGGATCATTAAATGTCGATAATTTCGATCGAGTCAATCTCGGACTACATGGGATCGAATTAATCGTTAATGGAATGTCCGTAGAAATTATTGGTAGCAGCAACCGATCGTCACTCAAGGGAAGTAAGTTCGATATCCGTTTTGATGCCTTACCAGAAGAATTAAATTCAATAGAACTAGTAATGAAAGAGTTTTTCGGATATCAAAAGCTAGAAGAAAAAATTCACCTTGCTTCGATGAGTGATAAGCAGATTAATCTGAGCGGAAAAGAATTACGGGTGAAAGATGTAGCAACTACCTCACAAGGAGTTGAAATAAGGATTGCTACAGATGATGATGTGATGCTTGACGGAGTTTCTATTGAAAGATTAAAAGAGAAAACGTCTTTAAAAACAACAGTAAACCAAACCTTAACAACGCAAGCAGACGGACGAATGATGAAAGAGCGTACCTTGTTATTTGAAACAAAGGTAGAGCCAGAATACCTACTTATTGAAGGTATACATTATCTGAAACAATACGATAAAAAAATTGAAATACCGGTCGATTGAAGTATGGGGACGGTTCTTGTGTTTCCAATAACCGTGAGGGAAGCGAGAGAACCGTCCCTTTGCTTCACGTATTCCTTTGAGCAACCGTAGAAAAGCTTTATGTTGGATTTCATTTACTAAAATTTGATATAATGAACCTTAGGCGATGTTATATGAATTCGTTAAGTAAACATGCGAAAAAAGAATTATTTAATGCCTTACAAGATAGGAATTCTCGTGTTTTTTATGATTACTAGTGAAATAGTTTCAATTGTGGTTGAAAATGATGAAACTGCCTCAGGTAATAGGTCAGAAAAAAATTTATCTGAAGAAATTGAAGGGTACCTGGAACTTAAAACTTCTAGCCTTATATAAAGCTTAAAATACTTTTCCCGCAGTATACACCCCACCTGTTTCATCGCCCAAATCTTCTTCTGGTTGGTAAAATTGTTGGGGAATTTATTCAGAGTAACTGTGTAGAAATAGGCGATCGGCATTTTGACGGTTGCTTTTTTTATTTTTCGAATTGTTTGTTTAAAAGAATACTGGATAGCGTATCTAGTTCGTAGCTGATGTCTTTTTCAAACAGGTATTAATAAGCGGCTAGTTTTGCCATCCACCAATATTCTTCAATGGTTTCATTTTTGATAATTTCATTTTATAAAAATGTGGGAGGAAATAGAATTCGGCAAAGATTTAAGCTCGGGTGCAATTCTTCTTTTCACTGTTTGTCTGCTTAAATTTTGGTAGGGTTGTGATATAAATAGTGTGATATAGAAACAATTCTCGATTATTATTTTAGGAGGAGCGTGAAATTATTTGAATGAATTTAAGCAATCAAAAATGTTTCATAAACTACCTGAAGAGATGTTAAAAAAATACGTTTTGAATTCTGAAATGAAGACTTTTGATAAAAAAGAAATTGCTTTTAGATCATATAGTAACAACTCACATATGTATTTAGTTTTAAATGGCCGGATTAGAGTTACGTTGGATTACCCAAATGGCAAAGAGTTTACGATTGCACTCCTGGAAAAAGGCGATGTATATAGTGGACATGCTAGGGGCTTAGGAATAGCCTTAGAAAAGACCAAAATTGCGTTTTTACCACTTAGCATCTTCCGAGAAATGATTATTGAGTACCCTAGCTTCGCGATAAACCTTTTAGCTGCAGCAGGTAGCACACTAAATAGAACGTTTAATGTGATCGAGAATTTAGTTTTTCGTGATGTAAATGAACGAACTTATGCATTTATTTTATCAATGCTAGACTCAAAAGGAAAAGTCACGAAAGAAGGAACAGAAGTATCTCTAGGCTTAACTCAAGAAGAAATCGCGACAGTTGTTGGCTCAACTAGGCAAACGGTTAATTCTGTCTTAATTAACCTCCAAAAAGAGGGGGTTATCAGTTTTAGTAAGAAGAAGCTTATTGTTCATGATAAGGTAAAGCTTAATTCGCTTATAAATGAAAATGAATAATAAAAGAAAATGAATATATTTTTGAAAATGTCATGGAAACGACAGTTTTCACCTATAAGGTATCGTATGATTTAGATAAATACATACCTTAGGAGGAGATTAATATCGCAAAATTACGAGATTTAGAAAGCGTTTCCATTGATCCTCAAGTCCAATCTTTACTAGGTAAAGCAAGAAGTGAAAATATCTTAACTGCTTATGATCGTGCTGATATGATGAATGTTTGTGGCTTTGGTTCAACTGGTGTTTGCTGTCGACACTGTCTTGAAGGGCCATGTCGGATTGCTCCAAATGGAAAAGGACCACAAACTGGGGTGTGTGGCGCGGATGTTCACCAAATTGTTGCTAGAAGCTTTTTAAACCATCAAACTCAAGGTTCAACGGGTCATGCAGAACATGGCAGAGAAGTTGCTTTAACTCTTTTAGCGGTAGCGGAAGGAACGGCCCCATACCAAATTAAAGATGTTGATAAACTCTATCGTATTGCCAAAGAATTAGAAATTAAAACAGAGGAAATGTCTATTAATGAAGTAACAAAAGAAGTAGCCCTGAAAGCATTAGAAGATTTTCAAAAGCAAAAAGGGGTTATGAATTGGATTAAACTCCGAGCCCATCAAGACTCTTTAAACACGTGGAATAAACTTGGAATCACACCGGTTAATGCCCATTTAGAAATAGCGAAATCGGTTGCTAGAAATGCGATGGGTTGCGATGCGGATCCAACGAATTTAATTCTTGGTGGCGTTACAATGGGGCTAGTTGATGGAGCTGGTATGCATATTTCAACGGATCTCCAAGATATTTTATTTGGAACTCCTAAAGCAGTAAAGGCAAAATATACGATGGCTGTTTTAGATGAAAAAAAAGTAAACATTGCTGTTCACGGTCATATTCCAATGCTTTCTGAAAAGATAGTTGAATGGTCAAGAAAACTTGAAGGTGAAGCTATTAAACAAGGTGCTACTGGCATCAACATTGTTGGAATTTGCTGTACTGGTAATGAATTACTAATGAGACAAGGGATTTCAGTAGCTTCTAGTTTTTCAAGTCAAGAGCTAGTCATTGTTTCTGGAGCACTTGAAGCAATGGTTGTTGATATTCAATGTATTATGCCTGGAATTCAACAAGTAGCAGAGTGCTATCACACAGAAATTATTACAACATTACCATATGTAAAAATCACTGGAGCATCTCACGTTAACTTTGAACCGGAAGAAGCTGACGAGGCTGCTAAGGAAATTGTCATGAAGGCGGTTAATCGGTTTCCTAGGCGTGATCCCAAAAAGGTAGCGATACCTAGAGATACTGTCGACGCTTACGCTGGTTTTTCAACTGAGCAAATTGTTGAAGCACTATCAGGACTTAACGCTGAAGACCCACTTAAACCAATTATCGATTCGCTGGTTTCTGGTAAAATACGTGGCATTGCTGCTCTTGTTGGCTGTACGAATCCAAGGGAAAAACAGGATTATGCTAACACAGAAGTAACGAAGGAATTATTAAAAAATAACGTTTTAGTTGTAACAACAGGGTGTGCAGCGCATTCTTTGGCAAAAAATAATTTAATGAATTTTGAGGGATTAGAGTATTGTGGTGATGGTTTAAAAGAAGTCTTAAAAGCGGTTGGCAATGCAGCTGGTTTACCAAGTCTGCCACCAACACTGCACATGGGAAGTTGTGTCGATAATTCTAGACCGACCGACCTTTTAACAGCGCTCGCAAATCGGTTAGGTGTTTCTATGAATGAACTTCCAGCTGTTGGCTCGTGTCCTGAAACACATAGTCCAAAAGCATTAGCAATTGGGACGTTCTTTATTGCCCATGGTATTGATGTTCATATTGGTGTTAGCCCGCAACTCTCTGGTTCAGACTTTGTTACAAATGTCCTTTACGGGGATCGTACTGACGAACAAGAAGTCAATACAGATAAAATATTTGGTGGCAAACTTATTTTTGAGCAAGATCCTCAAAAAGCAGCAAAGCTTTTACTAGCAAGAATTGATCTGAAGAGAGATGCGTTGTTAAATAAATTAGCAGTCATGTAAGTAAATCCATACTTTCAATAAATTAACCACATTAATCTACTATTGGTGCTGAATCAGTATTATGATTTTATTAAAGTAAGGAGAGATATTGATGAGAGGGATGAAGATTGCAATTACTGGAAAAGGTGGAGTTGGCAAAACAACGCTATCAGCCTGTTTGGCACACCTTCTAAAGCAAAATGGTAAAGAGGTATTGGCTGTTGATGCCGACCCAGATGCTAATTTTGGCATGGCATTAGGCTTTTCTGATGAGGAATTAGCATCTGTGCGCACGATTGCTAATGATCGAAAACTTATTAAAGAGCGAACAGGAGCTGAGCCTGGGGTTAGTGGCCAATGGTTTTCGCTAAATCCAAAGGTAGCAGATGTTCCGAAGCGTTATGTTTCGGTTCATAATGACATAAAACTATTGCAGCTAGGTACTGTTGAAAGTGGTGGAGCAGGTTGTGCTTGTCCGGAAAGTACATTTTTAAAAGCTTTGTTAAATCACATTATCTTAGATGAAAACGACGCTGTTATCGTAGATATGGAAGCTGGAATTGAACATTTAGGTAGAGGCACAGCAGGCAGTGTCGATGCGTTTATTATTGTCGTTGAGCCTGGAAAAAGAAGCATTGCAACCGCTAAGACAATTGTTAAGCTAGCAGAAGATATTGGTGTGAAAAATATATATGCAGTTGTAAATAAATGTGTTGAAAATAATTCAGCTGAGATTGAAAAAGCTTTAGGAGATATTCAGGTAATTGGTGCGATACCTTATTTGAAAGAGGCACCAGAAGCTGACTTAAGTGGTGTGCCGTTGTTTGAGTATGCCCCTAGTTGTCTGACCTTTGTCGAACCGATTTACAACTTTTTGTTAAAACAATATGCGGTTAAACATGTACTGTAGGCAGGGGGACAGCGTACCTTGTCCCCGAACATTAATAGGTTACATCTAAGTGAGTGTTGAATTGGGTGTTTGTGGATTAATGTGACGTTAATACTCCAAGGGTGACTTAGTTATTTGAGAAAAACTCTGCTCGGTTTCCTATCAGATTTTAAAATTATTCAAACAACAGTGGGGTTATAATTATGTTTGATGTGGAATTAATATCTATTCTGACACTCGGTTTGATACTGGGAATTAAGCATGCGTTAGAACCGGATCATATAATCGGAGTTTCTACTATTGCAGCTCAAAGTAAAAAATTATGGAGGGCCGCATTATCTGGGGTTTTCTGGGGGATAGGACATACAATTACCTTATTTATAATAGGAATGATGCTAATTTTTCTAAAAGTTACTATTCCCGATAACTGGGCGCTCAGTCTAGAGTTCTTAGTAGGCGTTATGCTTGTTTATTTTGGTCTTTCAGCTATATATTCCAAAAAACGAGCTATACATTCCGAACAACATAACGATGAATGGGTAAACAAAGTGCAGGGGAAACTTCCTTATCGTAAATCATTATTCATGGGGTTTATCCATGGCTTAGCGGGCAGTGCAGCGATGATCTTATTGACGATAAGTACAGTAAATAATGCTTGGGAAGGTGCTCTTTACATTCTTTTTTTTGGTGCAGGAACGGTTATAAGCATGCTCTTCTTTAGTACAATAATCGGAATTCCATTTGTGATGAGTAAGAGTAAAATGATTATAAATAAACGACTTGTACAATTTACGGGTGTGTTAAGTATTGCATTTGGAATTTACTATATGTATAACCTCGGTGTAACAGAAGGTTTATTTGCGCTGCTTCTGTCACTTTAGTAATTCTAGGGGCTATCTCAACCCGGAAAATCATATTTCATCCCCCCCCGGCGGTAGGATAGAAGACTCGAAGAGTCGGTGGTGGACATAATTTGAAGGGATCTTCTTTTCTTAGGAATAGTCGGTGCTTGGCATCACCTGTCAAATTTTTTATAAAACAGTATAAAAATAAGCGATCGGTTTTTTAACGGTTGCTTTTTTGATTTTCCTAGAGAGGATTCGGAAGAGAAAACTTTGATAAACGTACAATTTCATGTATATAAAAATTTTCTAGAGGGGACGTTATAGAAGATAACGGGTCAATTGACAGTCCGATCAGTTCAATTTTAGATCTTATGGTTTGATTGATAAAAATAATTAGAATACATGGAGGGTTATAATGAACAACAATATGGCAACTACTCATTCAAGTACAGTTATAACTTCTGTTGAAATGGCTTGCCTTTGGAACGGATACCTAATCGAATCGTTAGTTCACCACATGTAAAAATATATTTTACAGCACATAGAAGATCCCGATATTAAATTGTTGGTTGACACTTGCCATTCGCTATTGAAAAAGCATATAGATATGTATTATTCCATTTTTAATAAAGATGGATTTCCGATTCCAAGAGGAACTCAATTAGAAGACATCAACTTAGAGGCTAATCGGCTTTATTCTGACGTATACTATATTAATTATATAAAAAATGTGGCGAAGTTTGCTCTAATTTCTCACCCTTTTCTGATAGATTGATGCTGTTCCAAGAAAGTTTGATGGCAACTGCTGGAATAGGAAACTATGGGTTGGCCGTTGCGCATAGCCAAAGAAAAGATGTAGGGCTTACATATGTCCGGTTATTTGGAGAGGCGATCGAATATGCATCCGAGGGAGGGAAATTAATGGTGGATAGAGGGATGGAGCAACCACCCTTAGCTAGCGACAGAGAGAGTTTAGTTAATAAATAAACGGATTAGAAAAACATCATTCTATAATCTACAAAATATGAAAGTTAATCTCCATGTAGTGCCTGGCAACACCCGTAAGAAGGAAGAAGTACCATTTTAATAAAAGGAAAATCCTTACTGCATGTAGAATATATAGCAGTAAGGATTTTTTGCGTACAAAGTGTTTACGATTATGAGAAAAATTTTATTTTTAGATAAAAAAATAAAAAGCGGTTTATAATTAAACATAATTCATCAATTTATAATAAACAATCGGTTAATAAGAATGTTGATTGAAAATGATGATAGACTTTGAGTCCCTGGCACCATCCGGTACACTAAGTAAAAAATAAAAGGAGTTTTGATATGAAGAAAGTGAATAGTCAAATTGTATTAGGTAATAGACCTGTAGGAATGCCTGATGAAGATACATTTCAATTCGTTGAACAGGACATTAAGGAGCTAAAAGAAGGGGAAGTTTTACTACGAACGCTTTATGTGTCTGTTGATCCCTATATGAGAGGTAGAATGTATGATGCAAAATCGTATATCGAACCATTTCAACTAGGTAAAGTAATTGAAGGTGGATCAATGGGAGAAGTTATCGAAACTAAGTCTGAAAATTTTCAGCGTGGTGATGTTGTTATTGGGATGTTCGGTTGGCAAACATATTATTCCGCAAAAGAGAATGAAATTAGAAAAATTGATCCATCGGTAGCAACGATTTCAACACATTTAGGTATTCTAGGAATGACGGGATTAACTGCCTATTTCGGATTATTAGATATTGGACAGCCGAAAGAAGGAGAGACGGTGGTTATCTCAGGAGCGGCAGGAGCTGTTGGATCGATTGTAGGGCAAATTGCCAAAATAAAAGGAGCTCGAGTAGTTGGGATTGCTGGATCTGATGAAAAAATTTCATTCCTGAAGGAACAATTACATTTTGATGAAGCGATTAATTATAAAACAGCTACAGATATGAAGAAAGAAATTGAGCAAGCCTGTCCTAACGGTGTCGATGTTTATTTTGATAATGTTGGTGGGGAGATATCGGATGCAGTTCTAGCGAAACTGAACCGATTTGCGCGTATTCCTGTTTGTGGAGCCATTTCTTCCTATAATTTAGAAAAGGTGGATGTCGGACCTCGTTTGCAAACAACATTAATTAAGAAGAGTGTACTTATGCAAGGATTTACGGTCGGTAATTATGCAAATCGTTTTCAAGAAGGTGCTATGCAGCTAGGGAAATGGTTACAGGAAGGCAAACTTACAAACCGTGAAACCATGCGGGAAGGCTTTGAAAATATCCCAAATGCATTCCTTGATCTCTTTGAAGGCAATAATATTGGTAAGCTACTTGTAAAAGTGGCTGAACGTCAATATAAACAATAAATACACATTAAATAGAAGCGATCGACATATAAATAGAGAATTAATTAAATAAGGAATGGATTTCATAATGCAGATTCTTCGCCACTAGGATACTACATCTAGTCAAAATAAAACATTTTAAACTAGGGAGTTGAAATGAACCGTTTTCAACTTAGTAGCTTGATGTGGCTAGTTTTTGGTGTTATGAAATTCATTCAATATGATAGATATACAGATAAGGGAGTGTTCACAAGTGATGTATTTGTTAGCTATATTTTTGCCGCCAGTAGCAGTTTTGTTTGCTGGAAAACCAATTCAAGCAATCTTAAATTTTTTTCTAACTTTACTTTTTTGGATACCTGGAATGATACACGCTATTCTAGTTGTAAACGAAAACAAAGCAGATAAGAGAATGAAACGACAAGTAACTTTACAAGCAAAGATGAATAAAGATAAATAAAGGAAAGCTCATTGCTAATATTATTGAGGAAAATTCTTCACGCCTGCAAATTTAAAACTTGCATCCTAAAAACCACACGAACTAGGTAGTTTTTTGCGAAGCCCTCTATTATATAAAGGTAACCGTGTAGTAATAAGCGTTCGGCTTATTGACGGTTGCTTTTTTAATATGCAGAATCATTTTTTCTCCAAATTTATTATAGTGCCTGGAACTATTTTACTGAGGCAGAAAAGTTTGTGTTTAAAAATCATTGAAACCAATGCCGCATTGCATTGGCACCACCCGTAAAATACAGAAAAACTTGTGTTGTAAACTGGTCAGTTGCTGATAGATAGTTAAGAATTTTTTTGTCTGGAGCAGAGACTCCACCTACTTCATCAACCATTTGCTAGCTGTCTTCTTCTGAAAGTTACTTTATATGAAGTTATCAAGGAACAAATAGAAACTGGAAATCCCCTTAAATGAGGAGTTAAATATAATATCTGATCAATTACGAATGCACCATAGCGGCAAGCTTCAAGAATTTTGGCTTTTCAGCTAATCTGATACTAAAACGTATGAAACTAGCGAACTAATACCAAACAAACACAATGTAAGTACAAATAAAAAAAATAGCTAAAATATGTATAAATCAGTTAAAATTTCGTTGCTTTTATCCGTGTTTGTGTGGTAATATTTACCTAGATACTTATATTGTGTGTTTTCTTGCATTGGTTTCATCTTCTATGAAACTATAATAATCTTTACTTAATTTATAGTTACATAGATTTAATAATATAATAAAAGGGGAGAAGTGGAATGAAAAAAGGCTTTATTAAGATGGCGGCTGTATCTGCTCTTGCTTTAACATTACTGCTAACAGGTTGTTCATCTGGAAACAATGAATCATCTGAACCGGCAAAAGGGGACGAAAATGTATCTTTAGATAACGTTCCAGAAATATTTGCTGGTGGCGAAAGTATGAAGATAAAGGTTATTAGAAAAATCGGTGGCGATGATCATACAGCGCAGTTCTTAGCAGGTGCTAAGGCTGAAGGTGAAGCATTAGGCTTTAAGGTTGATGTATTTACAGCAAATGGTGATACAGCTAGATTTCATGATGCTATTGCCCAAACGATTCAAGAGAACTATGACGGTTTAATCATCTCTCATGGCGATGATGAGGCAACAGTTAATGCAGTTCAAGATGCGGTTGACAAAGGAATCAAGGTAGCAACATTTGATTCAAATGGCGACCTTGCGACAATTGAGGGAGTTACGCTTACTTCTCAAGATGACGAGGCGTTAGCTGCTTTAGCATTTGATCAATTGATTGAAGATTATGATGCTGAAGCGAATATTGTTTACCTATGGGTTGACGGGTTTCCGCCAATGGTGAGACGTAACACAGTTTATCAGGATCGTCTTGACAATAATCCTGGTCTAACTGAAGTTGAACGTTTTGGTGTTGCGGCAGCAGATACATCTGTTCAAACTCAAAATGCAGTTGCAGCAATGCTTAATAAACATCCTGAAGGAAGTATTGACGCAATTTTTGCTACTTGGGATGCATTCGCTATAGGTGCAGCTCGCGCTATTAAAGAAGCAGGTAGAGACGAAATAAAAATTTATGGTATTGATGTTTCTAATGCAGATTTAGAAATAATGCAAGAGCAAGATGGCCCCTGGACTTACACAGCGGCAGTTGATCCAAAGTTAATTGGCGAAGTAAATATGAGAATTGTTGCGAAAAAATTGGCTGGAGAAGAAACGCCTCAATTTTATGACCTTGAAGCGTCACTTATTTCTCAAACAGCATTACAATCTTCAAGTGAACCTGTAAATATGGTCACTCTTGCCGATATTATCCCTGGTTGGGGAGAAACAACATCGTTTGAAGAAGAGTGGATGAAGACTTTAAAAGAATATCACAAGAAGTAAGTTTTCTTATTACTAGCATTAAAGAATAATTATGAATGTAAGGAGGATGACTCAAAAGGAATTGTACTTTCCCTTGTAAGGTGTTAAATCTAATCCTAAGTTTAAAGTGGGATTAATGAAGCCTCTTTTATTGGAAGTGTCTATTCTAATAGAGTGATCCTCCTTTATTTATGCCGTGCCTGATTAGTAGGTTGTTTTATTGGTATCCTGATAGGAAGGATGGTAGATGTGTGTGGAAACTATATTGTTAGAAATGAAAAATATATCGATCGAATTTCCCGGTGTTAAAGCACTTGATAGCGTGGACTTTGAAACTGAGACAGGTACAACGCACGCTCTTATTGGAGCAAATGGAGCTGGAAAGTCAACCTTAATGAAGGTACTTTCAGGTGCTTATCATCATTATACCGGTGACATATACATAGATGGAGAAAAAGTAAATATTAGATCCCCGAAGGATGCCCAAAGTTATGGAATCCAAATTGTCTATCAAGAGGTAGATACTGCTCTCGTCCCAAATTTAACAGTAGGGGAAAATATTATGCTCATAGATACTGTTAATGGAATGGGAAACAAACAATTGATTAATTGGAAAAGTATTCATAAAAAAGCTACTGAGATTTTAGAAGGAATGAATGTAAACGTTTCAACAAAAAAGTTAGTTAGTGAATTAACATTGGCTCAGAAGCAAATGATCTTAATTGCTAGATCGGTCTCAACTAAATGTAAGTTTTTGATTTTAGATGAACCAACTGCACCGTTGAGTTCCACGGAGACAATTGAGCTTTTTCGAATTGTAAAGGATTTAAAAAGTAAAAACGTTGGGATCATTTTTATTTCTCATCGTTTAGCAGAATTATTTGAAATTTGTGATGACATTACTGTGATGCGTAACGGACTATTTGTAAAAAAAGAAAAGATTTCTGAAACAACAATTAATTATGTTGTAGAGCAAATGCTTGGAAAAAAGCTAGAAGAGCAGTTCCCGAAATTCGAAGTTAATATTGGCGATACAGTCCTCGAAGTAAATGGACTTTATGATAAAGATAAAATTAAAGATTTTAATATAAGTATAAGAGCTGGTGAAATAGTTGGTCTAGCAGGACTTGTCGGCGCTGGAAAAACTGAATTTTGCAAAGCGTTATTTGGTTCTACAAAGGCAACGTCAGGAGAAGTGATTTTAAAGGGCAGCACCTTAAAAATTAATAGCCCTCATGATGCTGTCAGACAAGGGTTCGCTTTAGTGCCAGAAGAAAGGCGGAAAGAAGGTATTTTAGTTCTAGAAACAGTAGCAACAAACCTATCCGCGGCAAGCTTAAATAATTTTTCGAATATTTTTGGTTTTTTAAACTTCAAAAGTGAACAAAAAAAAGCGCGAGAAGTGATTTCCAGTCTGGGAATTAAGACACCTTCAGAAGCCACAAAAGTACAAAATCTTTCTGGTGGAAATCAACAAAAAGTAGCTATCGGTAAATGGTTAATAGCTGATGCCGATGTATATATTTTTGATGAACCTACAAAGGGAGTAGATGTAGGAGCGAAAAAAGACATTTTCGAACTTATTGCTGCCCTTGCCCAAAAAGGTAAAGCGATTATTTATGCGTCATGTGAGTTGTCAGAAATTATTGGGATTACAGACCGAGTTTATGTCGTCTATGACGGTCAGGTAGCTAAAGAATTTGAAACAAAACACACGAATGAAGAAGAACTATTACTTTATTCAACGGGAGGCAAATAGAATGAGTGCTCCGAGTACAGCGCCAAATACTGTCGCTCAAAAGAAAAGCTTTGATTTTTTTGACTTTTTGTATAAATATGGAACGATTGTCACGATATTTGTCCTTATTATTATTTTTGCGATGGCGAATCCTTCATTTTTGCAATCGAACAACATCATCAATATTTTAAGATCAATCTCGATTGTAACGATTATTGCTGTAGGAATCACAATCTCTCTATCGGTCAGTGGATTTGACCTTTCAGTTGGTTCTGTTGCTTCACTTGCGAATGCGATTGTTATTTCGATGTTTGTTTGGCATTCGCAAACGACAGTTGTGGCAATTATTGTTGCGATTGCCGCGGCTTTATTAGTCGGTGCTCTAAATGCCTTTTTAATTGTAAAAATTAGAATTCCTGATATGTTGATTACGCTGGCGATGATGTTCATTATTCAAGGAGTCGCCCTTACGTATACAAGGGGGGCTACCGTCTCACAAAATATGGTTATGCAAGATGGAACTTTTGCAACAGGTAGAATTAGTCCTCTTTTTGCAAAGCTTGGACAGGTTCCCTGGATTATCTTGATTATGCTTTTTGTGGTTATTTTTGTGCATATATTTTTAACCTACACAAAGCACGGTCGTTATATGTATGTTATTGGTGGAAATGCAGAGGCAGCAAGATTATCAGGTATTCCTGTGAATAGGTACAAGATTATCGCCTATTTGATGTCGGCGACTCTTGCTGCAACAGGGGGAATTATTTTAGCATCAAGAATTATGACTGCGGAAATTAATGCAGGTGGGCCATATTTAATGGATGCTGTGGCGGCAGCCTTTATTGGCTTCTCTGTATTAGGGGCAGGGAAGCCAAACGCCTTTGGAACGCTTGTTGGTGCTATACTGATTGGGATTTTGGCAAATGGATTAGTGATGATGTCAGTTCCTTATTATGCGATGGACATTGTTAAAGGTACGGTTTTGGCTTTTGCCCTTGCGCTCACTTATTATAAAATGAAAAATTAGGAGGTTTTTAAATGAAGGACTTTGCTACTACTTATTTTACAATGAATGAAGAAGATGTCATTGAATATGCAAAAACAAGGTTATCTTTTTTCCAGGAGGATGCGGAACTTTCTTGCAAAGAAATCGGTGATGGAAATTTAAATTATGTGTTTAAAGTTGTTGATAACAAAAATAATAAATCGGTGATAATTAAACAGGCTGGACCGTTCGCGCGTATTTCTGATGAATTTAAATTATCACCTGACCGCAACCGTATTGAAAGTGAAACTTTACGTTTACAGTTTGAGTTGGCGCCTGGTTTTGTTCCAGAGATGTATCACTACGATCCGGTCATGAATTGTTGTGTCATGGAAGATTTATCAGATCATATCATTATGAGAACGGCGCTATTAAATTATCAGAAATTTCCATTGTTTGTTGATCATATAACTACATTTATGGTTAATACACTACTTTCTACATCTGATGTCGTCATGGATCATAAAAATAAAAAACAACGCGTTAAACAATTTATTAACCCTGAGCTTTGTGAAATTACCGAAGATTTAGTTTACACAGAACCATTTTTCGATTGTCCCCGTAATGATGTTTTTGAAGGATCAAAGCAATTTGTAAAAGAAACGATTTGGGATGACAATAAGCTAGCTTTAGAAACAGCAAAATTGAAGTTTGAGTTCATGACAAACGCACAAAGTCTTCTTCATGGTGATCTTCATACAGGGTCTGTTTTTATTAAAGAAGACTCAACGAAAGTGATTGATCCAGAATTTGCATTTTATGGTCCGATTGGTTATGACGTTGGAAATGTTATTGCTAATTTAACGTTTGCTTATGTTCATGCAAGTGCGACAATGAAAGATGTAGCTAGCCGTATCGATTACATGAACTACCTTGAACAAACAATCTCTGATGTTGTCAATGTATTCAAGGAGAAATTCGTGAAAGCCTGGGATGAGAAGGTAACTGAGCCGGTAGCTCGTTATCAAGGTTTTAAAGAATATTATCTAGACGCAGTTCTTCGAGACGCCGCAGCTGTAACAGGTCTAGAGCTTTGTCGGAGAATTATTGGTATTGCCCATGTGAAAGATATTACTTCTATTGCTGACCCGAAAAAACGAGTCGTAGCAGAAAAAATTTGCTTGTCGGCAGGTAAGGTCTTAATCCTTGAAAGAGATTCGGTGAAATCAGGGGCAGACTATTTAAAAATCATTAAAATGTTTGAACAACAATTTTAAGGGGGGAACTCTTTTGGATAATTCAGTAGCAGTGATTCAATCTGTACGATTAGATGATGAAAATAATGCACTTATTCTTTTAGATCAAACTGTACTTCCGAACAAGAGAGACTTTCTTGAGTTAAAAGAATTAAAAGACATCTGGGACGCCATTTATTATCTTAAAGTCAGAGGTGCGCCAGCAATTGGAATCGCAGCCGCTTATGGTGTTTACTTAGGAACCAAACAGTCACAAGCAGATGATTACGAAGGACTTTATGAAGACTTTAAGAAGGCCAAGGATTTTTTGGCATCTTCACGCCCAACGGCAGTTAATTTATTTTGGGCATTAAATAGGATGGATGATCGCTTTAAAAAAGAAGTAGGGAAATCAGTATCTGAAGTGAAATTAGCTTTGAGGGATGAATCTGAACTGATTCGAGCTGAAGATGAAGAAGTTTGCGAATCGATTGGTAAGTATGCACTTTCATTACTGAAACCAAATATGGGACTGCTTACTCATTGTAATGCAGGGACGATTGCAACAGCGAAATATGGAACGGCTTTAGCGCCGATTTACTTAGGTCTAGAACAAGGATATAACTTTAAAGTATATGCAGATGAAACAAGACCTTTGTTACAAGGGGCTCGTTTAACGGCATGGGAGTTAAACGAAGCCGGGGTCGATGTCACACTGATTTGTGATAACATGGCCTCGATTGTCATGAAAGAAGGCAAAATTCAAGCTGTTCTTGTCGGCTGTGACCGCGTTGCCGCAAATGGTGATGCAGCTAATAAAATAGGTACCTCTGGAGTAGCAATATTAGCAAAACATTACAATATTCCATTTTATGTATGTGCACCATTTTCTACAATTGATTTAGAATGTGAAACTGGTGAGGACATTCATATTGAATTAAGACCGTCCGAGGAAATTACAACTAAATGGTATAGTGAGCCAATGGCACCAAAAGATGTAAAAACCTATAATCCAGCATTCGATGTAACTGAGCATAAATTAATAACTGCCATTGTAACTGAAAATGGGATTGCTTACCCGCCGTTTAGTAATAGTCTTGCTAAACTAAAAGGTAAAATAATCTAGTTAGTGCATGTCATAAGACGATTATTTTAGGCGCTATTTCAAGCTATCTATAGTTGAATTCAAATGAACTATAGGTGAATGAATTTCATAATGCAGATTCCGTGGCACTAAGACACCACATCTAGTTGGATTAAAACGTTTCAAACTAGATGTGGCTAGTTTTTGGTATTATGATATTCATTCAGGTAGCATCTTAATCGTTTAGAATTTGAGTGATTAAACATTAGTTGACGAAAAAAAACTCCGTTTCAGTTTAGAATGAACGGAGTTTTTTTCTAAATAGATGTGAAAATATAAAGTTTTCACGTCTATTTAGCTTCGGACACTATCGTCTCGATCGCTTTCCTATTAATCACATTCATAAATAGTTAAATTCTGTTCCTTTAAAAATGAATGCCATCCTTCGGAAAGAACTTGATCAACAACAATGTAATTAATTTGATCAAACCAACAAATGCTAGCAAAAGAGGTCTTATCAAATTTAGTATAATCGGCGACTAAATAGACATGGTTGGCATGCTCAGCAGCCAGTTTTCTTACACCCGCTTGTTGTTCGTTAGAGTCCGTGATGCCGTGCTGGATACTAACTGATCGGCAAGAAATAAATGCCGAATCAAAAAAGTAATTTTTCATATTAAACTCAGCGTTTCTTCCTAAATTTGAAAGCGAAGATTTGGATAGGGTTCCTCCGATAACGACGATATTTACGTGGCGACTCTGAGCTAAGGCGTTAACAACATTCATTGAATTAGTAACAACGGTTAATTTTCGATCCTTAAGCATACTTGCAATTACTAAAGATGTTGTTGATGCATCTAAAAAAATCGAGTCGCCATTTTTGATAAAGGACAAGCATTTAGAAGCAATTTTTCGTTTGCCTTCAACATGAATATATTCTCTAATACTTACGTCTACATCATTTTGAACACCTTCAGAAATAAAAGCTCCACCATATGTACGACTTAGGAATCCGTCATCTTCTAATTGTTTTAAATCACGACGTATCGTTTCCTCAGTAACGCTAAAAAGGCTAGTTAGTTCGGCAACGGTAACGCTTTTGTTTTCAACAATGATTTCTTTTATCTTATTTTTACGAGCTATTGGTAACATCTGATTACTCCTTAGCAATAGGATTAGTTTTTTGTTTACTATGAAAATTATATCATATTTTGTGGAATGTTTTCGGTAACTTTTAGAAAAAAATATAAAAAAGACGATATCCAGGTGTATAATCCATGCATTCTATGGAATTCGGCTTATTTTTTTATGCAAACAACAAAATACAACCATAATACCAAATAAAACCTTGACAAAGTTATGCATAAGTAAGAAAATTACTTTAATGATTAAATGAGTAATTGGAGAGATTTAATTTCTAAAATAGAGAATATAAAACTAAATGGAAGATCTAATGAAGGAAGTGGATAGATGATGCTAGATAGCAAGAAATACTACTCTGATTTTGAAGCAAAGAAATTAATTTGTGAAATCGGAAAGAGAGTCTATAACAAAAATTTTGTCGCAGCTAATGATGGGAATATTTCTGTAAAGTGTGGACCAAACACAATATGGACAACGCCAACAGGTGTAAGTAAAGGCTTTATGACGCCAGATATGATGGTTAAAATGGATCTATCTGGAAAAGTTTTGGCCGGAAAGTTAAAGCCTTCTTCTGAGGTGAAAATGCACTTAAGAGTTTATAAAGAAAATGCAGAAGTAAATGCTGTTGTTCATGCGCACCCACCAGTAGCAACTTCATTTGCAATAGCTGGAATAAGTTTAGAAAAACCAATTTCTCCTGAGGCTGTTGTCTTATTAGGGAGAGTACCCGTTGCTAAATACGCAACCCCCGGAACTACAGAAGTTCCTGATTCAATTGCGCCTTATTGTAAAGATTATAATGCTGTGTTATTAGCTAATCATGGAGCGTTAACTTGGGGAAGAGACCTGATGGAGGCTTATTTTCGAATGGAGTCTTTAGAGCATTACGCGTTAATGACGATGTATTCAACAAATATTATTAATAAAACTAACGAGCTTAGTTGCTCCCAAGTTTCTGACTTAATTGATATTAGAACAAGTTTGGGTATCAATAGTGGTGGTATTCCGCCTTGCAAAACTGAAGTAAAAAGCAACATAGAGCAAAATTCAGTTTCGGAAAAAGAACAATTAATTGCCAGTATTGTAAAAAAAGTAACTGCTGATGTATTAAAGGGCTATATGAAATAAAAAGGAGGGAGAAATATTGAGCATGAACATCAATGAGGCTGATATCGAACGAATTATTCAATCTGTGTTAACTGGCGTAGAAGCTGCTATGATCGATGTCGATTTAAATCATAAGCAAGCGCTAGAACGGACGAACCAAGCCGATTCGGCGCTGAAAACCGCTGATAAAAAACCAGCAATGAATGGTGCATTACAGTTTGCTGTAAAAAAAACTATTAAAAGTAAGATGCCTGTAGCCCAAAAGCCTACTAGTAGCATCAATCCTATTAAAATGAATGTAACCACCCATAGTAGCACTAATTTCAGTCATAGTTCAATAGAAACAGAGGGTGTATTTGATAGTATGGACAAAGCGATTGACGCAGCTTTTCTGGCCCAAAAACAATATGTTGAAGCCTATCAACTCAAAGATCGCAAGAAAATTATTGATGCGATTCGTGAAGCTGTCATGAATGAGAAGGAACAATTAGCAAAACTTGTGTATGAGGAAATAAAGCTAGGAAACTATGAGGACAAAATTGCGAAACATGAACTGGTTGCAATTCACACACCTGGAACAGAAGACTTAAATACCGCTGCATATTCAGGGGATAATGGCTTAACCATTGTTGAGCAAGCTCCGTTTGGCCTTATTGGGGCAGTGACACCTGTTACAAACCCAACAGAAACGATCATTAATAACACAATTGGTATGCTAGCGGGCGGAAATGCAGTTGTTTTTAATGTGCATCCTTCATCGAAGAAAGCATGTGCATATGTGGTCTTATTAATAAATAAGGCAATAAAAATTGCTGGAGGTCCAGTGAACTTAGTCACGATGGTCAAAGAACCTTCACTACAGACGATTGAAAATTTGATTGAAAGTCCAAAAGTGAAGTTGCTAGTTGGTACAGGTGGTCCTGGACTTGTTAAAACGTTATTAAAATCCGGCAAAAAGGCGATAGGAGCCGGTGCTGGAAATCCCCCAGTTATCGTCGACGAGACAGCAGATTTAGAAAATGCTGCTAAATCTATTATTTTAGGGGCTTCATTCGACAATAATATGCTTTGTATTGCGGAAAAGGAAGTATTCGTTCTTGAGAAAATTGCGGATGACCTCATTTATAATATGTTAAATCATGGTGCTTACATGCTTGATCGCAACCAATTAGCAAGTTTGATGAGCTTTGCTTTAGAAGAAAATAAACAGCAAGAGGCAAAAGGTTGCAGTTTAGATACGAAAAGGGACTACCACGTTAGCAAAGATTGGGTAGGTAAACACGCTAAGACATTCTTAAATAAAATAGGGGTTACTCCTCCCGCTGATCTTAAACTATTAATTTGTGAAGTCGATTTTGATCATCCATTTGTTCAACTAGAACAAATGATGCCGATTCTCCCAATCGTGAGAGTAAAAGATTTAGAAGAAGCAATAGAAATGGCCGTGCTAGCTGAACATGGCAATAGACATACAGCGGTGATGCATTCCAGAAATATCGATAATCTAACAAAATTTGCGAAAGCGATTGAAACAACTATTTTCGTGAAAAATGCCTCTTCGCTTGCTGGTGTGGGATTCGGTGGTGAAGGGCATACAACGATGACAATCGCTGGTCCGACAGGAGAAGGTGTTACATCTGCAAGGACCTTCACTAGGCAGAGACGTTGTGTATTAGCTGAAGGAGGATTTCGGATAATAGGGTAGGTGAAAACGATGGCAAAAGCGATAGGAATGATAGAAGTACAAGGTTATAGTGTTGCGCTTACAGCAATGGATAAGGCGTGTAAGGCTGCCAATATTACAATAGAAGGTATCGATAGCAATAATCCGAGCTTAGGTGATGCGGCAACAATTCCAGTTGTTATCCAAGTGAAGTTCACAGGTGAAGTTTCCGATGTAAAAATCGCTTTAGAGGTAGCGCGTCAAGAGGCGAGTCGCTTTATTGATGAAGGTGATGTGTTGACCCATTTGATCCCGAATCCTTTCGCAGGAATCGAAAAATTACTCGCCCTAGGTAAAGTGAAGCCAAAATAGTAAGGAGTGAAATAGGTGAACCAATCACTAGGAATCATTGAAGTAGTTGGAATGGTCACCGCTATGGCTTGTATTGATGCTATGGTTAAATCTGCTTATGTAGAAGTGACTAAGATCGAACGAGTAGGATCAGGTTTCATTGCGATCATGATCGAAGGCGATCTTGCTTCGGTGCAAGTCGCTCTAGAAATAGGAGCAGAAACAGTTCAATGTCATGGTGAATTAGTCGCGGCTAAAGTGATTGCAAGACCTTATGAAGGTTTAGAAAAGCTGACTGCTCCAGAAAAAAGGTGATAAGATGAGAAAATTCGATGCCATTGGGATGATTGAAGTACAGTATTATACCGTCGCTGTTGAAATATTAGATCATATAAGCAAAAGCACTAAAGTTGAATTTTTAACTAGTGAAAACTATTTAGGAGGACGACTCGTTACGCTTGTGGTAGGCGGAGGTATCTCTGACATCACAGAAGCGATCGAGATAGCACGTAAAGTTTGTCAACATAAGCGTGACAACCCATTAAAAATGGCTCTCGTGATTACCAATCCTCATCCAGAAATATTGAAATACATGATCCCATCAAGAACTCAAGATTTAGTCATAGAAGAATCAGTGAATGAGGAATCAATAATAGACACGAGCGTAGAAGCTAACTGGGTGGATGATGTGGTTCAAACACACAAAAGGAAACCAAAATTAAATAGAACAAAAACTAAGGGGGATTTATCATGAACGAATCAATCGGAATTATTGAAACAAAAGGACTAACGGCAGCAATCGAGGCAGCAGACGCGATGTTAAAAGCGGCGAATGTAGAAATCGTCGGCAGTGAAAAAATTGGCTCAGGGTTAGTGTCAGTCATTGTTAAAGGAGATGTTGGGGCGGTTAAAGCCGCAACTGAAGTCGGGGCTGAAGCAGCTGCAAGAGTTGGTGAAGTTGTAGCCGTTCATGTGATTCCAAGACCACATGGTGATATTGAAAAGTTACTCCCTAATTTTAAATAGAAAAATTATTAATCTAGCACAAAAAGAGGCTGTTCAAAAAGATCGACTTTTATCATTGGGTAACCTCAGAAATGAATATTATAAAACATAGGAGGAATATAAAATGAGTAAATCAATCGGAATTATTGAAACAAGAGGATTAACAGCGGCAATCGAGGCGGCAGATGCGATGCTTAAGGCAGCCAACGTAGAAATCGTCGGTAGTGAAAAAATTGGTTCAGGTCTAGTATCTGTTATTGTTCAAGGAGAAGTAGGCGCTGTTAAAGCTGCAACAGAGGTTGGAGCTGAAGCGGCCGCTAGAGTTGGCGAGGTTGTGGCGGTACATGTGATTCCAAGACCACATTCAGACGTTGAAAAACTATTACCTGGTTTAAAGTAAGTGGTGAATATTAGTGAAGACATTTAATAAGACTGCCTTATTAGAAGAAATTACTAGATCAGTTATTAACGAGCTTAACGAACATCATTTGTTGGGAACAAAGATGACCAAGAGTTATGTACCCGTTAATATTTCAGCGCGCCATATTCACTTGCAAGTAGAGCATGTTGAGCAGCTTTTTGGTAGAGGTTATCAATTAAAGAAGTTCAAGAATATATCGCAACCGGGTCAGTATGCTTGTCAAGAAAAGGTAACGGTTCAAGGTCCTAATGGTTTGATAGAAAATATTCGAATTTTAGGGCCAATCCGAAAACAAACCCAAGTCGAGCTTGCCAGTAGTGAGGCAAGGAAGCTTGGAATTCGGCCGCCCGTTAGGAATTCAGGTAACTTAGAAGGTACTGCTGCGCTCACGTTAATTGGCCCACGCGGAAAGGTAAGTCTCCAAGAAGGCTGCATTATTGCTGATCGTCATATCCATATGACAGCAAAGGATGCTCATGAATACGGCCTGCGAGATCAACAAAAGGTATCAGTTGAAGTTGAAGGTGAAAAAGGTGGTATTATGGGGCAGGTAACAATTCGTGTAAATGACCGTTACGCTCTCGATATGCATATTGATACTGATGATGCAAATGCATTTGGGTTACGTGGAAATGAACAGCTAAAGATAATACCCCAATAATGGAGGTTTAAAGCTATGATTGTCGGCAAGGTGATTAATAGAGTGGTATCTACTCGCAAGTATCAGGAATTACAAGGGTATAAGTTACTTGTTATTCAGCCTTGCTATGGCTCAAAAGAATTATTTGTGGCTGCTGATACAATGGGAGCAGGACAAGGAGAGTTTGTTCTCGTTTCAACTGGGGAAGCAGTGCAACACGCATTAACGAGAAGTGCACCAATTGATGCCATAGTAGTTGGAATTTTGGATAACGACCCTTCTACATTAGAGGAGGGAAGATAATGAAGTTAATCGTAATTGGGGGGGTAGCGGCAGGTATGTCCGCTGCCTCTAAACTTAAGCGAGAAAATAAAGACGCACAAGTAATCGTTTATGAAAAAGGCGGTTTTTTATCATATGGGGCTTGTGGGTTACCATACTATATTTCTGGTGAAAATGATGATTACACAAAAATGATTGCTAGAACGAAGGAACAATTTGAAGAAAAAGGGATAGAGGTCTTTCTTCATCATGAAGTAGTTAAAGTTGTTCCCGAAAAGCAACAAATCATGGTAAAAGATTTAGAGAACAATAGATTATTCATTGATACGTACGATCAATTATTGATTGCAACGGGTACTTTTCCGATTGTGCCTCCCTTTCCAGGAGTTGATTTAAAAAATATTCACGTCTTAAAAACACTTGAAGACGGAATTTTATTAAAGAAGATATCTGAGAGAGACGATATTCAAGATGTTGCGATTGTCGGTGGTGGCTATATTGGTATTGAAGTTGCTGAAGCAATGGTTCAATTGGGAAAACGTGTTCGAATTATTGAGATGTCAGAACGAATTTTACAAAGTTTTGATCAGGAAATAACAGAGCTTGCTGAAGAAGCGTTAAGAAAAAATGGAGTTACGTTAAATGTATCTGAAAAAGTTGAGAGTTTCACTGGAGATCAGCAAGTTCAAGAAGTGAAAACAGATAAAGGAACGTATAAGGCTGACTTAGTTATTCTCTCTATTGGTGTAAAACCTGCCACAAAATGTCTCGATGGATCAGGAATTCATCTTGCAGATAATGGAGCAGTAATCATTGATCGCGAAATGAGAACAAATCAAAAAAATATTTATGCTGCCGGTGATTGTGCCCAGGTCTATCATAAAGTGATCGAGGAAAACAGATTTATTCCGTTAGGAACAAATGCCAATAAATGTGGGAGAATTGCAGGATCGAATCTAGCAGGAAGCCATCAAAAGTATGTAGGTACTTTAGGAAGTGCAGCAATTAAGATTTTTGATCTTGAGCTTGGTAGAACCGGCATTTCTGAAATAGATGCTCAACTTTTAGCCATTGACTATACCACTGTATTTGTACAGAGTGCCGATCATCCTGGCTATTATCCGAACCAAACACCGATTTGGATTAAGCTTATTTGTGAAAAGCGAACAAAGAAAATATTAGGTGCACAAGCAATTGGTCAAAAAGGGGTTGTTCTGCGTATCGATGTTTTTGCAGTAGCGATTCATAATAAGATGCCGGCAGATGAACTTGGAATGACAGATTTATGTTATGCTCCTCCTTTTGCTAGTGTATGGGATGCGATTCATATTGCTTGTAACGCAGTTAAGTAAGTTGTGAGAAGTATTGATTGTGGATGAATAGAGTTTTGAGAAGAGTTTAGGGAAAATTTTTGGAAGTGTAGAGGTTTAAATTGTGGGATTGTTGAACCATTTACTTTTAAAATTCTATATTTGAAATGGTGGTGAGATTTTGAGTAAAGTTATGTCTTTAAGAGATGCAGTCACAATTGTAAAAAATGGTGATACAGTTGCTATTGGAGGAAATGTTTTGCATCGCGCTCCTATGGCTTTTGTACGAGAGCTTGCTAGACAGAAAAAAAGTCACTTAAAAATTGTGAAAACAGCAGGAGCGCATGAGATTGACTTATTATGTGCATCCGAATGTGTGGAGTCCGTGGATGCCGGGTTCGTTAGTTATGAAACGAGGTATGGGCTTGCCACACATTATCGAAAAGCAGTTGAAAGTGGTGTAGTAATTGCGAATGAGCACGCTTGTTACACAGTCATTTGTGCGTTAAGAGCAGCAACGATGAACGTTCCATTTATGCCAGTTCATGGGCTGAAAACAGGTGAATTACTTATAGAAAATGACTATTTCGTAGTTGTTGAGGATCCGTTTGGTGGAGCTCCTGTAACGTTAGTAAAAGCTATTGTTCCAGATGTGGCAATTATTCATGTTCAAGAATGCGATCGTCATGGTAATGCAAAAATATTAGGACCGAAATTCGAAGATAACATCATTAGTAGAGCGGCAAAAAGAGTGATTATTACAACTGAACAAATTGTATCAGAAAGTAAAATGAAATTATCGAGTGATACGGTCGATATTCCGGGATTTTTGGTTAGTGCGATTGTTCATACGCCTAAAGGTGCGAGCCCTTGTTCATGCTACAAAAAATATGATATTGATGCGAGAGTGCTGGCATCATTTATTTCTATAAAAAGTAAGGAAGAAGTAATAACTTACTTAAAAAGCTATGAAGGCAAGGACTACTCTGGAGGAAGGGTGGCTTCACTATGATTAATAAAGGTTATCACACAAGTGACATGATGACTTGTGCAATTGCAAATTTATTACTAGACGGTGAGACCGCGTTTCATGGTGTTTCCTCTCATCTTCCAATGGTAGCAATGCAACTAGCAAAAAAGATGCATGCACCGAACTTGGTTCTTCTTAATATCCCAGGTGGTATTAACCCAGCATCAATATCAAAAGCATCTTACTCCTCAGCAGGAGCAGATTTGTGCGTAAATGCTGAAGCTTATTTTCCATTAGATCAAGTTTTTGATTTATCAATGCGTGGTAAGTTAGATGTCGCTTTTTTAAGTGGCATTCAATTTGATATTCATGGGAATGTGAATGCCTCCGTGATTGGCAATTATCATCAACCTAAAGTTCGTCTTCCAGGAGGCGCAGGTAGTGCAGTTCTAATACCAACAGCCCGTAAAGCCATTATTTGGAGAACAAAACATGATAAAAGAACCTTTGTAGAAAATGTAGACTTTATCACAACTAGAGGAAATATATGGAAAATTGTTACACCGCTTTGTATTTTTGAATATAAAAATGAAAAACTGCATTTAGACCGTATTCACCCAACATCATCTTTGGAAGAAGTGATTGAAAACACAGGATTTGAGCTGCTATACGATGAAATTAAGTACACAGACGCACCAACAGAAAAAGAATTAGCGATGTTAAAAAAAATAGATCCATTTGAGTACCGTTCAATTGAGTTTTAGAAGCGAAAAGACGCTTAGTCCGCTTCTAAAATCTAATTTTTTCAATTTAATGAATTCGATCATTCATCCACACGAACTAGGTAGTTTTTTGCGAAGCCCTCTATTATATAAAGGTAACCGTGTAGTAATAAGCGTTCGGCTTATTGACGGTTGCTTTTTTGGTTTTTAGAATTGTTTGTTCATATTAACTTCGAGTTCCTGGAAGCACCTGATAAGGAAAAAGGATGTTTGTATATTTTTGTAGAATATAAGACTATATAAGCAAAATTTGAGGGAGTGCATTGGATAAGATCGTTTAATTACATAAAAATTTTACGAAGGCATAAAAAGAGATCTTCCAGTTAAGGAAATGCTTAAACGCGAAGAACTAGCGGTATTGGATGGACACGTTAAGAATATCGAACTTGTTCACAAGTATTTTTAAACGATCTAGCCGACCTAATAAATTCAAATATACCCCTAAGTTAATTAAGCAAACAAATTTTATCAATAATATGCCTTAAACAGTTCATTTCTGAAAGGTTGGTTAGAAAAGATGAAACAAAAACTAACGAACAAACAAAGATTAATAAAAGTCCAAGACGTTTTAAGAAAGCATACAGATGAACAAAATCAATTAACTATAAAAAAACTAATTGATTATATTAATACTGATGAAACAGTCGGAGAAAGCGCTGTACGAAATGACTTGAAAGAGTTAGCTAGTTCAGGATTATTTGATGTAATCGAAAATCAAGAAACAAATGGCCTTGAAAAATACTATAGTCATCAAACTCGTTTGTTTGAAATTCACGAATTGCGCCTTCTAATTGATGCAGTTACTGCGGCAAAATTCATTACGAGTTCAGAAACAGAACATCTCATAGGCAAGCTAAGAAAGCTAACAAGTTATAATCTTGCTAAGCAACTTGAAAATCGTATTCTATTAACTGAAGGCGTAAAAACAGAAAATAACATGGTTAAACATACAATAAATACTCTACACGAAGCGATTTTCGAGCGCAAGATGGTTGAGTTTCAATATGGAAAGTATAATCTTTCTAAACAATTTCAACTTGGTAGAAATGGAGATTTATATCGTATAAAGCCCTATGCCTTAGTTTGGAATAATGATTTTTACTACTTAATTGCTGAATACGAACCTGAAGGGGATATCCGCCATTATCGTGTCGATCGGATAAGGGGAGTTCAATCGAAAGATAAAATATTTCTACCCGACCCAAACTTTGACGTAACAAAATATACACAGAAACTATTTCACATGTACGCCGGTGAAGAAAAGAGTATTGAAATCGAGTTTGACAATCATTTAATTAATGTCGTTATTGACCGTTTTGGTTTGAATATTAATGTGGACCCTCATAGTCAACAAACTTTCCGAATTACAACAAATGTTGTGCTTAGTGATGGTTTAATTCGTTGGCTACTTACATGGGGTAGTGATGCCAAAGTGCTCAACCCATCAACGCTTGTTAAGCGAATGAAAGATGAATCCGAGAAGTTATACAAACAATATCAATAGAGATAAATTCAATAAATCTTATTACAGGTGCTGGTATGAGTGTTGAAAGTGGTATCCCTGATTTCCGATCTGAAACCGGCTGGTGGAAGAACATAAACCCACTAACAGTAGCAACTCAAAATGTCGACGCCCTTCATGAAGCGGGTGGAAGTAATTATATCGTTCATTTGCACGAATAAGTAGCCAAAAACAACTTTGAAAACCTAAAGCGCGGAACACTTGCACAAAAAAACTGCAGGTGTTTTTATTTTACCCACACTGAAATTCGTAAAGGTTTAAAGGCAATTGTCGATAAAATGAAGAAAAGTAAGCTTGCTCTTGGAAAATCAACTATATAAAGGAACATATGTGATAAAGGTACCTACTTGAAAAATCGAGAGGGTTAACAAAATATTTGACTATAATCAAGTTAGATCAAAAAATATTTAAAGGAGTCGATAGACTGCCAGTTTGATTTAGCTAGTGTTACTGCACAAGGAATAATCAAAATCTAGTTGAATTGCTCGAGTTCTTAACAATTTTGCTTTTTCGTGAACATCTAACATTTCAGACAAAAAAACGCAGTAAATAATATATTTAAGAAATATTTAATAATAATATAAGAAATTGTTTATACTGTTATGTTAATCTTCTCTTATAAATAATAGAGAAAGAGAAGAAAGATGAATAAGAAATCTATAAAAAAAGGAAGAGTTTGGGTGACACATATGACCGATAATTTACAACAACCTTTTGCTCAGGATCAAAGCTTTCAAGACATTATTAATGGAAATAAAAGCTTAGTTATTTTTGTAAGACACCTTGGGTGACCAGTGTGCAGAAATTTTCTTGCGCAGTTGCGTGAGCAGTATAAGTTACTATCTAAAAATGGTGTACAAGTAATTGTCATTTCGCCTTCTAATCGTATATTACTAGAGAAATTTATTAATGCATTTGGACCTTATCCGTTCTCAATATATGGTGATCCTGATCGGGTTCTATATCAAAAGATGGGGCATAAATCAATGGCAAAGTGGAAACTTCTTGTTAAAGCGGGAAAAGCATATTTAAAGAGCGGCAAAAGTGCTTTTATACCACAAGACGAAAAACAAAAGAAAGTAGTATTAGCAGCGATGAAAACTCAAGATGTCTATATTCAAGGTGGTTCTTGGATCTTTGATGAAGAAGGAAACACTATATGGAGTCATGTTGATGAATCGCCAGAAGATCATGCAACCATTGAACAGATTGTTAATCAATTAAACACTGGAGGAGTAAATAATGACAGTAGATCTTTTATTTAAACTAACCTTTGCGCTAGTTGCTTGAAGTGGTATTTTAATGCTTTTGAGGGTCTCAAAAGCTAAAGTATTAAGAACTGGACATATTACACTTGGCTTAGTATCAACTATTTTGTTTGCTTTAAGTTTCTTTATAAAATTACCTAGAAAAAGCGCCTGACCCCCAGCACCTTAAAGCATCACTGCAACGGGGGCAGGTACTTTTTTTCCGCTAAACGTTTGGCAATTATTTCATTAACTGTTTGCCGGAGCAGCCCTGCGATTTCGTTTCGTAATCATATTAACACCCATAACAACAGCAACTAATTCTTCATAGCTTAACTTTTCAGATTGATTCGTTAATTGAAAAATAGGTGATTCAAAAAACCCAGTAATTTTTTTAAACTCAGAAACAAGAATTTCTTCGTCATTAAAAATCTGGTATTCTCTTGAAAATGCTTCTGATTTAATTTGATAAACGCCTCTACCATGTGTCGAGTATTCAAAATTTTTAGTAAGAAAAGAAAACTGATGTTTAAGAGTTCCTAATTCATCGTCGTTTTTATCAGTTATTTTCCACCGTCTTGAAAAAAAAGGAAAAGCTCCTTTAACTATCGTGTTACCTTCAAGATTGATAATCTCTACGCTTGAAGTAAATGCACTTTTCAAGTCTAGCGAACTGATTTTTTCTTGTTTTTCATTATAGATCGATG
Source organism: Bacillaceae bacterium IKA-2 (assembly GCA_031761875.1). Classification (GTDB taxonomy): domain Bacteria; phylum Bacillota; class Bacilli; order Bacillales; family Anaerobacillaceae; genus Anaerobacillus. Next base: position 2,169,602 of record CP134492.1, read on the forward strand.
TAATACCTGCTGAGAAAAAATTATCTGTAAAATATATGGCTTCATCACTCAAAAGTTTCCCCTCCTAAATCAAATTGATCTCCTTCATTTATACGTTACAAACATAAAATTTGTTTCAAATATTCCTTGAAGTTAGCTTGAAATAAGAATAATCGATTTAATTCAAAAGTTGGTTATAATATGATTGATTGATTTATTGAAATTCTAGCGCCTGATTCCCAGGACTTTAAAGCGTCACTTACCAGGGGGCAAGCGCTTTTATTCGGCTTTTTGACGGTTTCTTTTTAATTTTTCAAATTATTTACTTAAGAAAACGCAGGCGCTATGCACTGTCACCACCCATTACAGTTAAACAACTTGACATGGAAAACTATTCATAATATATTATATATAGACCGGTTGTTATAAAAAGAGGTGAATTAAATTGACAAACAAAAAATCTTCCAAAGAAAAAATCATCGAAACTGCATCTAGACTATTTCAAGAGCAAGGCTATCATGCAACAGGACTTAACCAAATAACTAAAGAAAGTGGTTCTCCTAAAGGATCTCTCTACCATTATTTTCCTGAAGGGAAGGAGCAACTTGCTAGTGTTGCTGTAGAAAATACAGCTGAGAATGTTGCTCGAAGGATTAAGGCTGGACTAATGGAGGAGGATGACCCTATTAAAGCGATTCAAACGTTTATACTTCATTTAGCCAATGCCTTTGAAGAAAAGGATAAACGAATGGGAAATCCTGTGGCAGCTGTAGCGTTGGAGATGGCAAATACGAGTGAAGTTATCCGTACAGCGTGTGTTGATGCTTATGATATGTGGCATCAAATATTTGCTACAAAACTAATAACAGCAGGGTATGAGGAAGCTCAGGCACAAGAATCTTCGTTAGTAATTAATGCCCTTATTGAGGGAGCATTCATTAATGTAATAATAAGAAAAGACGGAGAGCCTTTACGGCAAATTGCAAAATATATTCCTAATATCTTAAGGAAATAAAGCTCAACCAAAGTTATGAGCTTTTATCCACATTATATAGACTGGTCTATAAATAAAAAAAGACAGAGGAGAATTTATCATGGGGAAATCAAGTATTTTAGTTACTGGTGCAACGGGAAATATTGGATATTATGTAGCTAGTGAGTTAGCCGCTAAAGGGGAAAAAGTTAGAGTCGCGCTGATGGACCCAGAAATAAAAGGAGAAAGGTTTAAGGAGATGGGAGTAGAGATGACGAAATTTGATTTCCTTGACCCTACTCTCTTCCCGGAGGCACTAAATAATGTCAAAAAAATCTTTCTTATTCGACCGCCACAGTTAGCTAAACCTAAAAAAGATATGAAACCGTTTCTGGAAGCAGTAAAGGAAAAAGGAATCGAGCAAATTGTCTTTGTTTCTCTTATGGGAGTAGAAAAAAATCCAATAGTACCACATCGGAAAATTGAAGATATGATCAGAGATTCAGGAATTGGCTATACGTTTTTACGACCATCCTTTTTTATGCAAAATTTAAATACCACCCATCGGGAGGATATTTCCTTAAGAAATGAATTGTATATGCCTGTTGGGAAAGCGAAAACGAGCTTTATTGATACACGGGACATTGCTTCCGTTGCTGCCACTTGTTTAATAGAGGAGGGACACTGCAACAAAGCTTATACGCTAACAGGCGCAAAAGCAATCGACTATAAAAAAGTTGGTGAGATTTTATCTAACACCTTGGGTAGAAAAATAGAATACAAAAATCCTCGAACACTGGAGTTTCGCAAAAACTTAATTAAAAGAGGAACAAAAAAGGAATTTGCCAACGTCATGACGATCCTTTATATCCTGACACGTCTTGGTACAGCAGAAAAAGTTACGGAGGATGTAAGAAATATTTTGAAGAGAGAGCCTATTTCCTTTGAGCAATATGCAATGGATTTTCAAGAGACTTGGCAATAAACAACTATATAAAAGAGGAGTGGTAACGATGTATAAAGATAAATTTTCGTCTTATTTAAAAACAGGTTTAATAGGAGCTGTAATCATTGCAGCTATCGCTAATATGATTTTTATAGTGTCTGGATTAATCTTTGGTCATGACATAAGCTTTATCGGCCAGGATCAGGATACACTTTACATCGTTTTTATTACCTTTGCAACAGTGATGGCTTTACTAATAGGGGCAATCCTATTTTATTTTTTACAAAAATATACGAAAAAGCCTGTAGTTTGGTTTGGAGTAATTGTCTTGTTGGGGTTTCTCTACAATACGTACACGGCGGAAGTAAATTTAGCAGGAGACTATAAAGCAACAGCACATCTAATCCATGTTATCGTCAGCGGTTTAGCTATTTACCTAGTTCCTAAACTTTCAAATAAATAATGATTTTTCAGAATTGAGGGTATTAATGAAAAATAAACATGTCTTTTTCTTCATCCTTGGTCTCGGAATTTTTTTGACGGGCTGTGGCGTGACAACGGAACCTATTGATGAAAATACAACCGGTTTTTTTAGCCAATATTTAGTTTATCCCTTTTCCTATTTAATAAAAGTTATTGCTGAATATTTTAATGGAAATTATGGAGTCTCCATCATACTAATGACAATTTTAGTACGTCTGTGCATCATGCCTATGATGTTGAAGCAATCAAAAAACCAAATTTCCTTAAAAGAGAAAATGGCGGTTATTCAGCCAGAAATTGACAAAATAAAGAAGAAGTATGAAGGGAAGAACGATAAACAAATCAAGGAAAAGATACAGCAGGAAACAATAGAGGTGTATTCAAAATTTAAATTGAATCCACTATCTTCATTAGGGTGTTTGCCTATGCTAATACAATTGCCTATTTTAATGGGATTTTATTTAGCCATTATGAGAACTTCGGAAATAGGAGATCATTCTTTTTTATGGTTTAGCTTAGGAGAAGCAAATGTATTACTAGCGTTAATTGCGGCGGTTATATATTTCTTGCAATTTCAGACAACACAGTTGGGAATAGAAACACAACAAGGTCAAGGCATGATAAAAATGATGGGGTACTTGTCTCCCATCCTAATAGGTGTTTTTTCCTTAACCTTACCAGCAGCCTTACCATTATATTGGACCGTTGGAGGCATATTCCTAATTCTTCAAACGTTTCTATCCAAATATTTGTATCAAAGCCAGCCTAAAACAGCATTATCAATATCTGTAAAAAAGTAAACAAAGAGGTCCACCTTCCAAGGAAAGTAGACCTCTTTGTTTATTTTTTTATGCTAACCTAACCCTTCAGATTTAACTATTAACTCATTAGACATTCTTGATAAGCCCTGTGTCATATCGTTAATTTCTTGAATTGCAATAACAATTTGATCAAGATCATTTTTATTATACTTAAACATTTCATAGTAATTACCCATCTCCGTATTAACCGTTGTTAAACCGGACTTAACTTGGTTCAGTTTTCCTTGTGATGATTTTATCGATTCATTCATTTCATTGATTAAATCAACTAACTCCTCAATACGAGCATTACTTCCACTTATATGGTATACGATTTCATTACTCATTTTCTTAGAGTTTTCTGCGAGCTTTCTAACTTCATTTGCAACTACGGCAAATCCCCTTCCTTCTTCCCCGGCACGAGCGGCTTCTATTGATGCATTAAGAGCTAACAAGTTGGTTTGATCTGCAATATTTTCTATTTCTTTTGTCATTTTTGTTATCTCTACTGCAAACTTTTTAAGATGATCTGTTTTTGATATAGAGAGGGCTACATGCTCAATTACTTCACCAAATGTAACCAACATTCCATCCATTTCTAACTCATTTTCACTATTTAACTTTACAAGGTGTTGACTAGTTTTTTGTGTGCTTTCAGTCTCATCTCGCATTTTTACAGCTTTTTCCGTTGTTTCCTTTAAGGAAGCTTCTGTTTCTTGAACGGATGCAGCTAATTCTTCACTAGTTTCTCTTAATCCCTGCTGTAATTGTAAATTCTTTTGTTCTGCTTCGTATACAGCATCTAATTTAGAATCGATATATTGTTCCACTACTATTTGGGAATCAAGATTAATAATATGGGTAACAGCAACTAGTGTTGTAGCTAATTTCTCAGGATCATGTTGTAGCTTTTCTACTAAATGAGGAACTAAAAAGGAAGAAATTGTACCATAGGTTGATAGAATCCAACCTATTGTCAATCCATCCATCATATGAATTCTACCCATTTTCTTCCTCATATCATGGAAGTTTTCGTCAAACTTGCCACTAAATAAAGTTTTGATATAAGCTTCAAAAACTTTATACAATCGGTCACGAGTCGTATTAATTGTTCCAACATTTCTTAATTCAGGGAACTGGTAAAGGTGATCTAACAACTTATTTAGTACCTCATCAGCTACTTCAATAACACAAGGTCCTGCTTCCTGAAGTGCATCAAGGTGCTCTTGCTTAAAGCCCATGTATTCCGCACGCTCAGAATATTTTTCGACTAAACCTTTAACTGATGAATGACCTAGCTTCAAGTCAACAGAAGCACTATATTTAATTACTTTTTGTTTTGACTTAAGGAAATTTATAATATGTATTCCACCTTTCAATTTTTAAGTAATAATATTCATTGTATTACAAAAATATAACAGTTGTAAAGATTATGTATTATATTGTCATTAAATGTCCATTAAAGCTAATGAGCCTAGAGAGTGATTGGTGTGTATGGATGAAAACGAAAGGGACTCCGGTGCCTGTGACCCACCCGTTCATATATATAAAGGAACATATGTGATATAGGTACCCACTTCAAAAATCGAGAGGGTTAACAGAAATATTTGGATAAAATCAAGTTAGACCTAAAAAATATTTAAAGGAGTCGATAATATGTCAGTTTCACTTACTCATTCACATCATCGTTTATATGTACCTGTACATGGAATAGAAAGTAATTATCTTTTGCTTGAAATGAAAGGAAATTCTTTGCAACAGCTAGAACGTTCCCCAATAAACTTGTCTATTGTTTTAGATCGCAGTGGTTCAATGACAGGCGAACCGCTTCACTTTTGTAAGGAAGCAATAAAATTTGTTATAAACCAATTGACGGAAAAGGATCTATTAAGTGTTGTCGTATTTGACGACCAAGTAAAAACTGTTTTTGGTCCAGAGAAAGTTATTCATAAAGATTCACTAAAAGGTAAGATTGATCAAATTGAAACGGGAGGGATGACGAATTTAAGCGGCGGTCTAATTCAAGGGTGCCAACATGTTCTCAAGAAAAATTCAAAAAACTTTGTTAACCGTGTAATTATCTTATCAGATGGAAATGCGAATAGTGGTATTACAGAATTTGATCACTTTATGAAGGTAGTTGATGATTACCAAACAGGCGGTGTTATTATTTCATCAATTGGAGTAAGTGACCATTTTGATGAGGAGTTAATGGAAGGAATAGCAGAGCACGGTAAGGGGAATTTTTACTTTATTGATCAGGTAGAAGAAATTCCAACGATCTTTTCTAAAGAGTTAGACGGACTCTTATCTACGGTAGCTCAAAATGTTACCTTTACGATTATACCGAAAAATGGCGTTCAAATAAAAACCATATATGGATACCAGTATAAACATGCTGAAGGTGAATTCACATTATCATTAGGTGATCTGTTTTCAGATGAAGTGAAATCTATTTTAGTTGAATATTCTTCACCAGCATCTTCTGAAGGGTTGCGTGATGTATTTGATATTAAATGGGCATTCGTTGATGTAACGGAAGGCGCAAAAGGCTGTAATTACGAAGTAAATATACCATTGCACTTTACAACTGACCTAAACTTGCTTTCGGAACAGCAAAACCTCTACGTAGAAAAACAAGTCCAAATTACCAAAGCTGCCGCATCTATTGAGGAGGCAATGAAGCTTTTTGATATAGGTGATATGGAAACAGGGAAAAATTTGTTGCATAACCAAGCTGTTACTATGGCTTCTATTGCTGAAAAAATAAGTGATTCTGAATTAATGTCGGAATCTGTATTGCTTATGGAAAAAATAAACAACTTTGAATACTCAAAGAAAACAAGAAAAGAATTGCATCATCAAAAATATAGACAAATGAAGAGAAAAAAAGAATAGTTTGCTAGCTAGTTTATAATAATAGAATATGAAATCAATAAAGAAATCGATAGCCGTAACTAATAAAGATAATAATCCAGATAGCGATTTGAAATATGGTAGTAGGGAAGGTAGATCGGAAGTATTCCTGCCAGGCGGTAGTACAACCCTGTATTTACAAACGTCATTTTGACTTCTCGAATATTGTTGTTTCATAGGATTATTGCACGAGAATGGAGTTGATAGAGAATAAAATAGAACTTTTAGTTTTGTAGCAAAAGTGTTCAATTTTACTTGACGGTCACACATTTGTTATTCGCACTTAAGAGCCAGTTGTCTGGCTCTTATTTTTTAGGTCTTTAAGGTATTTTTTTAGATTAAATTGGATTTTCTTTTCTGAAAATGTAAGGAAAATGATGATTGGTGAAAGAAAATTAAAGCCAAAAACGATGATCACAATTCCCCACACAAACCACTCCGTATTTAAAATATGTTGATAAAACCAACTGTTAAAAAGCCACATTCTCATCATCCTAAGAAATTAGATTTTATATCGAAAATATTTTGCCCTTATATTGGATAAAACTATACAGAAATAAATTATCGTTTCTCCTCAAAGGAGTTTTCAGTCGTGAATCTAAAGGAGCAGCTAGAGCAAGACGTATTTATCCGACTAAAACAAAATGTTGATAGAATACAAAATATATTAGGTCATTCTTCCGATTTAGTTAAGCGAGAATTTTTCATCATGGACAATAGTGACTTTGAAGTAACTGTTATTTTTATAGATGGGTTAGTCGATGAGAACCAAATTGACAAAACAATATTATCACCTTTATTAAATAATAATCGAAATTTACAGTTTCTTAATGAGCTAACAAAAAGTGAAGAAATTGCTCAAGCTCTAACGAAAAAATTACTATTAATTCCTTCTATTAACACAGTAATAAAATTTCAAGATGCCATTGATGAATTACTTGCAGGAAGCACACTTTTGTTTGTCGACCATTGTAGTCAGGCATTCGTTTTATCGACGCAAGGCTGGGATTCACGAGGGATAGAGGAACCTCAAACAGAAACAGTAATTCGCGGCCCACGCGATGGATTTGTTGAATCCATAAGGGTAAACACGTCGTTAATAAGAAGGCGAATTAGAGATCCGATGTTTCGACTGCAATCAATGAAAATAGGTGAAAGGTCAAAAACAGATGTAGCGATTGCTTATATAGATGGATTAGTTCGCGAAGGGTTAGTTGAGGAGGTATTAGAAAGATTAAATCGAATAAAAATTGATGCAATTCTAGAAAGTAATTATATTGAAGAATTGATTGATGATGCACCAACTTCCCCATTTCTAACTGTTCAAGGTACAGAGAGGCCCGATAAAATCTGTGCGGGAATTTATGAAGGGAAAGTAGCGATTATTGTCGATAATACGCCGTTTGTTTTATTAGTACCTACCCATTTTTGGACATTTTTAAATACAAGTGATGATTATTATACTCACTTTATGATGGCATCATTTAATCGATTAATTAGATATATGGCGTTTATTATTAGTCTAACTTTACCCTCGATGTTTGTGATGCTTGTTTCATTTCATCAAGAGATGATCCCAACTCCGCTAGCAATTACGATTGCTGCAGGAAGAGAAATTGTCCCTCTACCAATATTGTTAGAAACTATTATAATGGAATTTTCATTTGAGTTAATGCGTGAAGCCGGGTTGCGCATGCCTAAACCAATAGGACAAGCAGTAAGCATCGTTGGCTCTTTAATAATTGGACAAGCAGCAGTAGAGGCAGGGTTAGTATCGCCAATCATGGTTATCGTCGTTGCTACGACTGGAATTGCTTCATTTGCAATTCCGAATTATTTTGCTTCTTTTTCGATTCGTTTAATCCGTTTTCCGATTTTAATTGCATCTGGAACGCTTGGACTTTTAGGGTTTTCGACTATTTTCGTCGTTGTCCTTATCCATGCTCTTTCATTACGGTCGTTCGGAGAGCCATATTTAGCTCCTATTTTTCCATTTAACAGTTCTGATCAAAAAGATACGATGGTCCGTGCACCATGGTGGGCGATAGAAAAAAGACCAGTAGATGTTAAAGACGATCCTGAAAGGGATACTAAAGGGCAAAAACCCACTCCGAAAAAATAAAACGGAAATTTGAGAAAGGTAATTGACATAGATGAACAGAAAAATGATCATTTTTAGTGTTTTACTATTAACTTTTTGTGTAGGTTTTTTCGGTAAAGAGGAAATTGATGACCTTGCTTTGGTAATGGCTGTAGGAATAGACAAAGGTGAAGATGGGCAATTTTGGATTACTGCGCAAGTTGCAAGACCAGCGGATGCCAGAGGCGAGGCTAGCGTTGGTGGAACAGAAGGAGAAGCGACCTGGACGGCGACTGGAGAAGGAAAAACTATTTTTGAAGCGATCCGTAATATAGCGCGTTTCTCATCGCGACGAGTGTATTGGGGTCACAACTCAATTATTGTCGTAAGTGAGGAAGTTGCAAGAGATGGCATTGTTGATGTTATTGACTTTTTTACACGAAATAATGAACTAAGGATGCGGACATGGATCGTTGTGACAGAGAAAAAAGCAAATGAAGTTGTTGCAGTAAAAACAGGTCTAGAAGTAATACCTGGGATATCCTTAGACCGGTTATTTCGCTATAGTCCGTTAGTTGCTGAAGCACCGCGAAGTGATGTAATGACCTTATCGGCAGCGTATGTTGGAGAACATACTCACCCCTATTTAGCGATGGTAAATCTTCGCTCTCGTGGTGTTGATCCAGAACACCCGCGAGAGTTTGGGAGTATCCCTCAAGTGGAACTGTCAGGAACGGCAATTTTTCGCGACGATCAAATGGTAGGTAAGCTTGACCCAAGAGAAAGTAGTGGTTTTTTATGGTTTGTAGAAGATGTAGGAACGGCAGTTATTCCGTTAAGTTGTCCAAATGAAGAAGGGACGGTCACTATTGAATTACGAGAAAATCGTTTTAAATTAACTCCTAAATACAAAAAGGGCCAGGTAAGTTTTGAAGCAGCGATTGAAACAAGTGCCGATTTAGTTGAACTCGGATGTCCAACTGAACTTGAGCACAGTGAAATCATGGATATATTAAAAAATGATGCAGAAGATTATATCAAAGAAAGCATCGAAATGATGATTGAAAAAGTACAAAAAGAGTTTAAAGTAGATGCAATTAAACTAGGGCGAACGTTTCAAGCAAAATACCCACAATATTGGGTTGAATTGAAAGATGATTGGGATGAAATTTTCCTTGGAGTTGACTTAGATATTACAGTGAAAGTTGAATTAAATAATCCTCAATTATTAGAAAATCCAACCCGAAAAAGTAAGGACTGAAAGATTATGAAATCACAAATATCAAACGCAATGTTACTAGCGATTATCATTAATATCGTTTATGCAAAGGCGATTGGTGTCACTCAAGGTATAATCGCTAGACAAGCTGGTGGAGATATGTGGATAGTAACAATTTTTTCGACTGTTTTTGGTTTATTTATCATGTTTTTAACAGTTTTAATTATTAAACGATCTCCTCAAAAAAATATTCTTGAACAAACAAAGGACTTAGTTGGGAAGTGGGGGGAGAAATTTTTAGCATTAGTAATGTTTGTTTTTTTTCTAGGTGCATATGGTGGCATTATGATTACAGTAGTTTATCATTTAATGGACTATTTTTTACCGGAGGTACCAACTTACATATTTGTCGTGCTGGTTACCGGTGTTGGTTTATATGGGATAATAAAAGGGGTTGAAGTGGTCGCTAGGCTTGCAATTTTAGGAGTGTTTTCGATCATATTTTTAAATATTTTTCTTCTTTTAGGTTCCTTAGATTATTTTGATATTCAACTTTTTTTACCTGTGTTGAGGAATGGGTTTTTCAATGCAGTTGAAGTAACAAAGCACCATAATGCCGATTGGGCGATGGCAACACTCATGGTTGCAATTATTTTACCAATGGTGAAGCAAAAAGAAAAGTGGATGAAATACTCGACTAAGGCGTTAATCATTGGTGGTGGATTCATTTTAATGTGGCCGATTTTAGAGGTTGGGGTCCTTTCGCCAGAAGTGGCTGGCCAGTATATTGTCGCATGCATGCAAATGGCAAGAAGTGCTGAGATTGGTTTATTCATTCATCGTTATGAATTAATTATGATTATTTTCTTTGCTATTTCGGCATTGATTCAAGTAATGATGTGCTTACTTTGTGCATCAATTGCTGCCAAGCATATTGTCGGTGGGGAAAATTTAAATTTACTATTGTTTCCAGTCGCGCTCATTTTAGGTGGATTTGGTTACTGGGTTGTTAATGATCATATTCGAGCTATGGATTTATTAACATATTACTGGCCACGGGTTGCTACGCCAATAACATTTGCAGTACCCATTATCGTTTTTTTATTAGGGATTATTTTTAAAAAGAACTTGGTTGAAACTAATGGCGGAGCCTCTATGTAGGGGATTCATGCCTGCCACTACTCGATATTTTATGAACTATTGTTCTTGTCAAAGGGAGAAATGTTTGTTTTGGAAAATCATCAGAAAAAAGCCACTGAGATAGTTTTCTCAGTGGCTTTTAAAATCAAAAAAATAATTTTATGGTGTCACAGCTAACGGCCGCCTCGGCCATTGTTTTCATTTAGTAACATTGCTACACTAATGGCTCCTTTTCCTGCATTAGCACCAATTACAGGGGAAACGTCTGTGATATATAGTGGCTTATTACCTGTAATTTTAACCATTTCCTGCTCAGAGTGTTTCATGGTCTCTAGACTACCTGCATGTAAAAGAACATATTCGTTAATCCCATACTTCTCGTGAATACTTTTAAGTTTTTTAAACATTTTTCCTTTGCTTGATTTGGAAAAAAATGTTTTGCCGTATAATAGGGACTTACCATCACGGTCGATTGATACGATCGGTTTCATGTTCAACCACCGAGCTATTTTTCCTTGCATAGGACTCACTCGTCCTCCTCGGATCATATGCTTTAATGTCGGTACACTAACGAGGATTTCAGACTTTGGAATCCAGTCCTCAATTGACTGTTTAATAGTTTCAAAAGAACTTCCAGATTCAATCGCTTTAGCAATACGATGAGCTAATAAGCCGTAAGCACCAGATAATGTCCGCGAGTTAACGACATGGATTCTAGATGGATCTGTTTGCTTTGCTGCCATATTACAGACATCAAAGGTACCGCTCAATTCTTTAGATAAATGGATTGACACAATCGAATCATATTGTTGCAGTAATTGTTGATAAAGCATTTGTACGCTCATTAATGTCGGCTGTGAGCTTTTTGGTTGGTCTGAACTATTATCTAGCATATGATAGAATTTATCTGCTTCTAGGGTTACCTTGTCTAAATAAGTTGATTTTCCAACCTCAAGCTGCAAGGGTAGCATATGGATTTGATAGTTGTCCAACCATTCTTGTGGTAAGTCACAAGCAGAATCTATGACCAAAGCGATCGACGCATTACGTTGATAGATGCTTTGATATTGGCGATGCATATCCTCGACCTTTTGATAAACTAGATTTCCTTTCTCTACTATCATCTCGGCAACGCGTGCAGGCTGATTCGTATGAAGGTGGACCTTTGCCAAGCCACTGTCACATACAGTAACAATAGAATCACCTAGCTCAGCGAATTGTACTTTTAATGCTGAAGGGTCTGTATCTGCTACGAGCTCAAATAGGAATTCAGAACAGTATCGGTATGGGATCTCATCAGCCTCATTCATAACATGAGGCAATTCTTGTATATCTAAATTAGCTTCTATATCATAGATTTCTAGATTTGACGGTTTATTAACTTCAATTAAGCCTTTTAAAAAATGTACAAAGGCTTTAGCCCCGGCATCGACGACATTATGAATACGTAAAACTTCTAGCTGTTGTTTTGTTTGATCTAAGGCTACACTAACTTCTGAAAAAGATTCCTTTAATAGTAACTCAATGTTCCGGGTATTATTATTTTGCCCAATCATTACAGCTACCCATTTTTTCATCACAGTTAAAACAGTGCCTTCTTGAGGCTCGGAAACGGATTCAATCGCACTTTGCACGGCGAGGTCACACATTTCAAGAAATTGCTCATTTTTCACCTCTGGATTTTTCAATAAAAAATTACACATTGTAATAATAAACTGCGAAAAAATCATCCCAGAGTTTCCTCGTGATCCGCGCATACAGGCAAGCTTAATTCTTTCTAAATTATCTGGAGACGAATCAGACCATTTGCTGTCTCTTTTGATCATGCCCATTAGATGAGCTAAATTATTGCCTGTATCTCCATCAGCCACAGGGAAAACATTAATATCATTTAGCTCTTGCTTATGAGCAATGACTTCATTTGCACCTGATAAAACCATGTCGTAGAAAGCCCGATGATTTAGTACTTCCATTTTTCTTCCCCCTTCTTAAAATATCAAAAGATTTAGTAAATCTAAGTATAAAACTAATATGAGTATACACTCCTCACATCTATGCTCACGATTGAATTAGTAGTTACTAAGAGTTTATTAAATGAATTTCATAATGCAGAATTCGCGCCACTAGGATACTACCTCTAGTTGAACTAAAATATTTTCAACTAGAGGTAGCTTGATGTGGCTAGTTTTTGGTATTATGAAATTCATTCTATTAAGTAAACAATTCTACAAAAAAATCAATATTTTGCTATAATCAAATAAACACTTGTTAATAAAAATTATAGCAAAGTTTGAAAAGATGTAAATAGATAATATAATTTATATACAAAAGTTAGACAGAAAAAATTAAGATCTATATACTGGAACAAATAGGGAGGTTTTTGAAATGTTGGAACTATATTTATACAGCACTATTGCGATCTTTATCTATATGGTTATCATATTTATTATTGCTCAGGTTAAAATCGATAATTCTATCGTTGATATTGCATGGGGAATCGGTTTTGTGATTGTTTCATTTGTCAGTCTTTTTTACACGCAAGAATATGCATTGCGACAAATGTTAGTCGTCGGTTTAGTTACTGTTTGGGGAGTAAGATTGGCGTTATTTATCTGGTATCGCTCAATTGGGAAAGGTGAGGATTTCCGCTATGTTAACTTCAGAAAAAACTGGGGTGATAAAGCGCGAAGTCGAGCTTTCTTTAAAGTGTTTATGTTACAGGGAGCTATTCTACTCGTACTCGCCTACCCGATCTTAAGAGTTCACGCCTCACCAGATCCAGGTATTGATCTATTTATGTTTATAGGGTCGATAATGTGGTTAATTGGTTTTTTGTTTCAAGCTGTAGGAGACCAGCAGTTAGAAAGATTTAAGCGGACAAAGATACGTAAGGAACAGATATTAAAAACTGGCTTGTGGAGGTACTCTAGACATCCAAATTATTTCGGGGAAGTCTTGATGTGGTGGGGAATATTTGTCATTATATTTCCAGTTAACCTAGGCTGGACAGCAGGATTCAGCGCATTGTTGATTACGACACTATTACTTAGAGTTTCAGGCGTGCCTTTGTTAGACAAACGATATAAAGATAATGCAGACTATCAGCAATATAAAAAAGAAACAAATAATTTTATTCCATGGTTTCCCAAACAGTAACCGGAATTATTCTGGGGCAAGAGGGACAGGATCATTTTCCCAGAAAACAGAATACAAGTTGCCAACTGGATCGTCTGCGGTAACTTCTTTTTTTGAGGCCGTAAATTTGTTGGGTGAATGTATTATGAATAATTGTCTAGAAATAAGCGATCGCCTTTTTGACGGTTGCTTTTTTATTTTTCGAATTGTTTATTTAAAAGATCGAGATGAAAGCGAAAATAGAGGATCTGCACAAAAATCATTTGAAAAGTCACTACGACGGGGTGGTACCTTTTTTCTGAGTAGCAAAATTCATTCTTTTTAATCCTTAGTAACTCAAGTACAATTAGTGTACAAGTGGTATACAAATAGTATATAAATAGTATATATATATATTATATTATTAAAATATTAGGTAGAAATTTAAAGAATCAATCACGGTATTAATCATCTGAAAGGATGAAAAATTTTGAAAAAAATTGCCTTCTATCGCATTATTGTTATTGTTTTAATGGCTGTAAAATTCTTTGTACAGGTTGTACTCTTTCAAAAACGGTATCAAAAAAATTGGACTGATGATGTTCAAAGAAAGTGGGAACTCCTTTTAAAGCATCAGGCCGCTGAATATCGTCGAACGGCTCTTAAATTAGAAGGTCTGTTAATAAAAGTGGGCCAGTTTCTGAGTACAAGAGCGGACATAATGCCAGCAGTTTTCCTGAAAGAACTAGAAGATCTGGTTGATCGTATTCCTTCCGTTTCTTGGGAACAGGCTAAAGCAGTGCTTGAAGAAGAGTGGAACACAGATTATGGTGATATTATTCACAAAATAAGTGCTGAACCAGTAGCTTCTGCTTCAATTGGTGAAGTCTATCATGGCTATTTGCACAATGGCGACTCTATTGCGATTAAAATACAGCGACCGGGAATTGAAAAAATCATCCTGACTGATTTTAAATGTATTTGTCAACTCAAAAGCGGTCCACGAATCAGTTGAAAAAAGGTCCACTTATTTAGTTGGTTTTAGCCATGACATTGTCTCTTCAAATCGGTGACTTACTTCTCGTGAAATATCTAAGATATGTGATTTGTGAGCAAGTCTATCTACAATTGCACCAGTAAGCATCGGGTCTTTAAAAATCTCTTCCCAGCGATCAAAAGCCAAGTTTGTTGTTATGATTATTGATCCTTTATCGTTTCTATTTGATAATAAATTAAATAGTATTTCACAACCAATTTTGTCAAATGATACGTATCCCAGTTCATCTAAAACGACAAGACTGTACTTTTCAAATTTGGTTTTATATTGCGATAGTTTGCTTTCACTCATTGCTTCTTTTAACTCTATTATTAAGTTAGGTACAGAGATAAACAATACACTTTTGCCTTCCAAACACGCCTTAATACCAAGCCCAATACTATAATGTGATTTCCCGCAGCCAGGAGATCCTATTAAGATTATATTTTCTTTATTTTCAATGAACTGCAACGTTTCTAGTTCTTCGAATTTCGGTATAAATTTCTTATGGTACTTACTCTTGTCGAAGTCTTCTAAGTACTTGTTAAGAGGGAATTTAGCCCTTCTGAGTCTATGTTTTAAACCATTCTCAAGCCTTAGTTCTAATTCTCTTTCGAGTAGACGACTTATCAGCTCTCGGTGGGTCATGTTTGTATGGTTTGCTTCATCAAGAAGCATTTGATAATTGGTTTTTATATAGGGTAATTTTAGTATATGGGCCATTTCTTGTATTTGCATTTATTCCACCTCCGAGAAACATAATTCGTTATATCTAGATACTTGCCTTGTAGCGATGTTGCTAAGTGCAGTTTTATCTATGTGCATAGATGGAATAATATCGATATGAGATTTATTGTATGTTTCTAGAATCAATAGTATTTCTTCGATTGGTTTATCATCATTTTCTTGAATGATCTCTATGAATTTTTTCTTGTTTCTGCTAAAATTAGTATCATAGATGGCTTTTAACCTTGGTATGCTTTTTAGAGCGTGGGAGTTCTTGATTGCACCTGGTTTTTTGTTTAATGAGTTTAAGTAATGTTTAATTTTAATACTTATCTCGTTAGTACCATCTATTTTTTTGTGTTCACAAACGAGTATGTTGTTTGAATAAAAGCCTATTGTGTCGTAATATTTCTTGATTGTTATTAAGCGTCCTACAAGATACTCCGGTACTGAATAGTGGTTGTTATCAACTCGTACAAAACTATATTTATTTGGTTTTTGCACTGTAACTGTTGCAAGATCAAGCTTTGGTTTTGTAGGTTGAAGATGTTTTATTTCTTCAGAAATAGTGCTGTCTTTATTGAGTTCTATCAATATAGTATTCAAGTATTCACGTGCATCATCGAATGTCTTAAACTTATAAGTTAACGCAAATGCTTTGTTCCTAATTATCTTCACGCTGCCCTCCACATGACCCTTCTAATGTAAAGCTTTGCATTAGAAGGGTAATGAAAAGTATATGATAATGTAAAGTAAGGCTGTTAGATAACTATAAACAAAGTGATTCTAGTTGTTTTACTTTACATTTTCAATGGCTATATTTAATATAGGCGAGGTCGCCTACGTTAAATATAGGAGGTTATGATTATGGAACAAAAATATCAAACATTTGAACAACTGTCCTCAGAAGTAGTTAAATCCCTTCGGGATATGTCCTATTCCGAATCAAGGATAAGCCAATATCGTTCCGCGTGGCAAAAACTGGCTACTTTTATGGAAAACAATCAGATTGAGTATTATTCAGCGTCAGTAGGTGGAGCATTTATAGCTGACTTTATTGGTACTGGGAAATACGAGGAATTTAGCCATTGGGAAAAGAGCATAATCCGGTGTGTGGATGTTCTAACTGAATTTCAGTCTACAGGAACGTTCCAATACAGAAGGGCAAAGAAATCCTACCAATTTTATGGTTGCATCGGTAATCCTATGGTGGATTTCCTTAATCACCGAAAATCTTTGGGTATTACAGAAAATACGCTTGGTCATTACCGATTAAATCTTCATCGCTTTCTTAGTTTTTTTAATGAAGAAGGAGTCATGGAAACCGAAGCAATTAAAAAACAACACATTTTAGGATTTGTGAATCAGCTTGGTTTTTATACACCTGCAACGCGCCACAGCATGCTTACCACTTTACGTGGGTTTATGAGATATCTACATGACAATGGGTATACAGGGATTGACTTTTCATACCTAATTCCAAAAGACAATTACAAGAAGCAATGTAAACTACCCACGACATATACGAAAAATGAAGTTGAATCATTAATCAATACTGTTGACAGAAGTAGCCCAAAAGGGAAGCGTGATGCTGCTATGATACTATTGGCTGCACGATTGGGATTGAGGGCTTCTGACATCTGTCTGTTGAAGTTTGAAAACATACACTGGGAAAAGAATACAATTACACTTGTTCAACAAAAGACTAAAAATAAGATTGAGCATCCACTTTTAATAGAAATAGGAGAGGCTATTATCGATTATCTGAAGTATGGACGGCCTAAATCTGATCTTCCTTATGTCTTCCTACATGCAATCCCGCCATATAACTGCCTAAATAGATCGACTTTGCATAGCATTGTTACTTTTTATCTCCGTCGTGCTGGCATTAAAAACATAACAGAAAAGAAACATGGTCCTCATGCTTTGAGGCACAGTCTTGCTGGGCAACTACTGGAACAAAAAATACCCATCCATGTTATATCAGAAGTGCTAGGTCACAAGAATACCGAAAGCACAAAAACTTATTTACGAATAGACTTAACATCTTTGAGCCAATGCGCATTAGATGTTCCACTCTTAAAAACGCCATTTTATGCCAAGGAGGTGGAATGATGCCGAACTATTGTGGTATTTATGCTGGTTTAATCGAACAGTACATTGATTTCAAAAGAAACCTCGGTTACAAGTTTGTTGATGCCACTTACACACTTTCGTTATTTGACAGATTTACAATAGATAATGCCGTATTAAAACTCGGTCTATCAAAGGAGATTGTTGATAAATGGAGTGAGAAGCGTCCAAATGAATCAGACAAGACACGTTATGCGAGGATTCATTATATTGCAAAATTTTCCGCCTATTTAAATGATATGGGATATCCATCACATATACCGAGATTGCCTAAAAAGTACAGCAGTACGTTTGTACCACATATTTTCTCGAAAAAGGAAGTGAATGCATTCTTCGATGCATGTGATACGCTTAAAGTTAATAGACGATTTGAAACAACTGTGTATGTACTCCCCGCTTTATTTAGAATGCTATATGGCTGTGGCATCCGTATCAGCGAAGCGTTATCCCTAACATGTAAGGATGTTGATCTTGATGCAAAAAATATTATTGTCAGGGAAACGAAAAACGGCAAAGACCGAATACTCCCATTATCTGAAACACTAACTGAGGTGTGTATTCAATATAGGAATGTTCGTCCCGGCAAATATGAACCGAAAGGTTATTTTTTTATCAAGAACAATGGGCAAAAATGTAATGCCAAGGCAATATATGAATGGTTCAGAAAAATACTCTGGAATGCAGGAATTCCACATGGTGGGAAGGGTTTTGGCCCAAGAATGCATGACTTTCGTCACACTTTCAGTGTACACTCTCTTGTGAAAATGTCAGAAGCTGGGCTAGATTTATACTACTCACTCCCAATATTATCAAAATATCTTGGGCATCAGTCATTAGAGGCTACAGATAAGTATGTAAGGCTAACATCTGACATGTACCCTGATTTAATTAGAGAAGTAGATAACGTTTGTGCCTATGTATTTCCGGAGGTTGACCATTATGAAGCCGACTGATTTCTCTCGCTATCTGACAGGATTTCTTACAAAATACCTGCCAGGAGAAATGGGGTTCAGTATAAATACGATTGCCTCTTATAGAGACACATTTGTACTTTTCCTTACATTTATCAAGGATAAAAAAGGAATAAAAACAAATTCTCTGACGCTGGGCATGATTAATAAGGAAATGGTTATTCACTTTCTTGACTGGATAGAAACAGAGCGTGGCTGTAGTACAGCCACAAGGAACGTCCGCCTTGCGGCATTACACTCTTTCTTCCAATATCTCCAGTATCAGAGCCCCGATAATCTTTTGGAATGGCAGAGAATCCTTGGAATCCGGGTTAAGAAAACAGAAACAAAATCAATCAGTTACCTAACGCTTAATGGGATCAGACTACTTTTGGAAATGCCTGATCAGTCAACTAAAATAGGACGAAGAGATCTTGCTCTTTTGTCAATTATGTATGAAAGCGGTGGAAGAGTACAGGAAATCATTGACCTCACTCCGTCACAAGTACGTTTTGACAGACCATGTACTGTAAAGTTAATTGGTAAGGGGAATAAAGCCCGGATAGTCCCTCTGATGGATGCTCCGTTAGATTTATTAAATCGATATATGGATGAGCAGGGGCTGTTAAGTTTGTCAGCAAACATGTACCCATTGTTCTGTAACAAAAGAGGAGAAAAACTGACCCGGGCAGGGGTGAATTACATACTAGATAAATATGCACGCAAGGCTCGTATTAAAGATCAAATATTAATCCCAGAACGATTTAGCTGTCATTGTCTGAGACATTCAAAAGCTATGCACTTACTCCAAGCAGGAGTTAATCTCATATACATCCGTGATATACTAGGTCACCGTTCTGTCCAAACAACTGAAATTTACGCTAAGGTAGATTCAAAACAAAAAAGAGAAGCAATTGAAAAAGCATATACAGATGTTGTACCAAAAGGTGCACCTTCTTGGCAAAAAAGTGGAGATTTATTGGAATGGCTAAAAAGATTTGATAAATAAAATAGTGTTTGCGTTGCAGATAATGTAAAGTAAAACAGCGAGGGATCCTTTACTTACGGTTATTTAACAGCCTTACTTTACATTATCATATACTTTTCATTACCCTTCTAATGTAAAGCTTTGCATTAGAAGGGTCATGTGGAGGGCAGCGTGAAGATAATTAGGAACAAAGCATTTGCGTTAACTTATAAGTTTAAGACATTCGATGATGCACGTGAATACTTGAATACTATATTGATAGAACTCAATAAAGACAGCACTATTTCTGAAGAAATAAAACATCTTCAACCTACAAAACCAAAGCTTGATCTTGCAACAGTTACAGTGCAAAAACCAAATAAATATAGTTTTGTACGAGTTGATAACAACCACTATTCAGTACCGGAGTATCTTGTAGGACGCTTAATAACAATCAAGAAATATTACGACACAATAGGCTTTTATTCAAACAACATACTCGTTTGTGAACACAAAAAAATAGATGGTACTAACGAGATAAGTATTAAAATTAAACATTACTTAAACTCATTAAACAAAAAACCAGGTGCAATCAAGAACTCCCACGCTCTAAAAAGCATACCAAGGTTAAAAGCCATCTATGATACTAATTTTAGCAGAAACAAGAAAAAATTCATAGAGATCATTCAAGAAAATGATGATAAACCAATCGAAGAAATACTATTGATTCTAGAAACATACAATAAATCTCATATCGATATTATTCCATCTATGCACATAGATAAAACTGCACTTAGCAACATCGCTACAAGGCAAGTATCTAGATATAACGAATTATGTTTCTCGGAGGTGGAATAAATGCAAATACAAGAAATGGCCCATATACTAAAATTACCCTATATAAAAACCAATTATCAAATGCTTCTTGATGAAGCAAACCATACAAACATGACCCACCGAGAGCTGATAAGTCGTCTACTCGAAAGAGAATTAGAACTAAGGCTTGAGAATGGTTTAAAACATAGACTCAGAAGGGCTAAATTCCCTCTTAACAAGTACTTAGAAGACTTCGACAAGAGTAAGTACCATAAGAAATTTATACCGAAATTCGAAGAACTAGAAACGTTGCAGTTCATTGAAAATAAAGAAAATATAATCTTAATAGGATCTCCTGGCTGCGGGAAATCACATTATAGTATTGGGCTTGGTATTAAGGCGTGTTTGGAAGGCAAAAGTGTATTGTTTATCTCTGTACCTAACTTAATAATAGAGTTAAAAGAAGCAATGAGTGAAAGCAAACTATCGCAATATAAAACCAAATTTGAAAAGTACAGTCTTGTCGTTTTAGATGAACTGGGATACGTATCATTTGACAAAATTGGTTGTGAAATACTATTTAATTTATTATCAAATAGAAACGATAAAGGATCAATAATCATAACAACAAACTTGGCTTTTGATCGCTGGGAAGAGATTTTTAAAGACCCGATGCTTACTGGTGCAATTGTAGATAGACTTGCTCACAAATCACATATCTTAGATATTTCACGAGAAGTAAGTCACCGATTTGAAGAGACAATGTCATGGCTAAAACCAACTAAATAAGTGGACCTTTTTTCAACTGATTCGTGGACCGCTTTTGAGTTGACAAATACAGTTTTCTCACAAACACTATTTGCACCGGAGTTTGTACTTACAGAAACATGGGAATTCATTTTGGTTTGGATAACGATTATCTTTCTGTTGATTCCAAGCCACTATGCAACTAAAGTCGGGGCATTTCTGTTACTTTTTCTATTTGTAAATGTCCTATCTGATACTGGAATTTTCCATATGCTTGATTATGGGTTTTATTTAGCAATTATTTTCGTATTGTTTATAGGCAAAACAAAATATGAAAAATTTGGCTTTCCAGCTCTTTATTTAGGAACAGGGCTTTCTCTTTGTTGGGTTGCTGTAGAAAAATGGATATATCCATCAATGAGCATAGATATCCTTCAAAATCATGGAGTTCCAACGTTTGGCTTTACACCAGAGACTTTCATCCTTTTAGCGGCATTTATAGAATTTGTAGTTGGATATTTATTAGTTGTAGGTGTTTTAAACAGGATTCTTGCATTTGTTTTGACTCTAATTTTCATTTCAACAACTATGCTGTTTGGTTATACTGAGATTATCGGACACTTCATGATTCATATTGTATTAATTATCTTTATCGTTGAAGGGGTTTCGTTTTACAACCCACCTATCAAAATACATAAAACAATTATTGATCA
Organism: Bacillaceae bacterium IKA-2; assembly: GCA_031761875.1. Taxonomy (GTDB): domain Bacteria; phylum Bacillota; class Bacilli; order Bacillales; family Anaerobacillaceae; genus Anaerobacillus. The sequence continues at coordinate 2,191,340 of CP134492.1, forward strand.
GGTTGTCTTTGTGTTTTTGAATTTCATTTTCGTTCTTGCAACATTTATCTTAATTTACTATAGATTTGCATAGTGTTGATAATAATTAACAGGTTTGGTTTTGGTATACAAAAACTAAAATAACATAATCTTTAACAGACTAATTCGCATAAGAATTGGTCTGTATTTTTTATTGTTTTAATAAGTTTTTTTAGTTTTAACGTATAAAATAACACCCCAATTGACACACGAATTAACAGAGTGACAATAATTACTATGCTAATGAGTGTTAAATTGTATGCTAATTAGCTCGTTAATACCTATGCTATTCTATAAAGCAATTGGAATTTTATGTTAGAATATGTATATAAGGAATTAAAAGAAAATGCAAAGTTTGTGATTAGTTTCACTTAAACTCCCTCAGTGTGATAGCTATATCTCTTGAATGCTCACTCATTCGCAGGATTCCGTTCCCTTGATTTAGAAATAACGGATAAAGACAGAGAGTATTGAAGTTTTGGCTTCGTGAGGGCAAGCTTGAATAAAGGAGGTAGATTAAACTCCATTTATTACCATATACTGCACGCGTTCCCCACACCGCCCCTGGAGGCTAACCCTCCCATTTCTCAACGGGTCTTATAAATAAGCCCTCTCATTCCTTCGTCACGCCTTTCCAAGGGGTGGAGGCCGGTTTTGCTAACTGAACGGGTCTATGCCCTTTTGTTTAAGTAATCCAGTACTCCGTGCTTTTTTGGGATCCTACGAATAAGTCAACATTCAAAAAAATGATCATACTTTTAAATAAATCTGTCTTAGTATTTATGCTACCACTGAAGTTAAAAGTTGTACTTTTTCTGGACTATAGTGTTCATTCTTACGTGCCATAACTACCAATATTCTTGAAAATTTACCAATCAGTTTCATGATAGATTTCATTCTCTTCATTTTTTTGACATGAACATTGTTGTAGTGAAGTTCTTTGAACTCGAGATTGTTTACGACAAGACTCATTGTTGCTAAGTAGAGGAAACGCCTTAATCTAGACCTTCCTCGTTTAGAAATAACAATTTGTCCTTTCCACTTGCCAGAGCTCGCTTCAACTAGGTGAAGACCCGCATGACGTAGTAAAGCATTACCATGAGTGAATCCACTTAGGTCACCAGATTCGCCTAATATGCCAGCTAGTGAGATTTCACTAATCCCTTTAAGGGCAAGTAATTTCATGGCATAAGGAATTTGGTTAAGAACCTCAGTGACTTCGTTTTCAACTTTTTCAAGTTGTGTTGAAGCTAGGTCGTATTCCTCTAGTAATTGTGTTAAGTGAAATTTATACGCATCTAGTGCTTGATGGCTGCCGATAGAACGTTTAGCCAATTCAGATAGTAGACGCGCTTTCTGGAATCCCGGTTGCCTCTTCATCACGGATTTCCAACCATTAACAATTCCCTGTGGGTCTAAGCTATTCAATTCTCCGGGAGTAGGAAATAACCGAAGAGTCGCAATTGCTCCTTTACATGTCACGTTTTTGAACACTTCTCGGAGTTCAGGAAAAACGATATCTACCCAGCGGTTGATTTGGTTAACTGTACTGACCATACGCTTAACGACAACGTCCCGGTTGGACATGAGGACTCGGAGCTTCTCGAAGGATTCCGGAGTTGGATGAACAAAGGAATAGTATCCATTCTTCACCATATCAGCGATAACTAAGGCATCTTTAATATCACTTTTTGACTGGGTATTATCGCGATTTTCTTTATTCCTTTTGACCAAATAAGGGTTTACGGTTACAGCTTCTATGTTTTGTTTTAATAACCACCTAGACAGGTTAGTCCAGTAATGTCCTGTGGGCTCCATCCCAACAATGGTTGAATGTAAGTTGTTTTTCATTTTTAGTTTGTCGATCCATTCTTTTAATCTATTAAATCCTTCATCATTATTTTCAAAAGATAGTGGATCTCCTACAACGATGCCGCGGAAATTTACTGCACGGGCCACGTGAAGTTGTTGGGCAATATCTACACCAACAATGAGATGGCTGTCTGAAATTCTTTCAATCAATTGATTTTGTTTGTTTTGCATTTTATACTTCATAGTAGAGCTTCCTCCTTAAGAATGATTTTGTTTTGTGTATATAATCATCTTACCGAGGGGCTCTATTTTTTTCAAACCTGAAAATTAACGCTCTACAGGAATGCTAACTGGCAGGTTAGTGCAATAATGAAACCTTTTATTCATTTCCCTGTAGATATAGTTATTATTGAAAGGACGTGTTGTAAATGAGGAACAAACCAATAAAAATCTTATCTATTTTTATAATTTCTTTATTATCATTAAATGCTATATTTTTAGTTTCTCAATGGATTTCTGGTTACATATTAACCGTCACAAATGTTCCAGATATTGTTGATGTCCATGAACAAGCAAGTACATTGCCCAATGAGGTCACTTTCGGTACGGTTTATAATGTTACATGGTGGAGCAATCCTTTCCTTATCTCTTCTGTTATTGCTTCTATTCTACTTACAATTTATATATTTAGAATTAAAAACAGAGTTAATGCCTAACAGAATAATATTACTTTGTACAGTAATGAACTAAAACTAACGGGTAGCGATAGCACAAGAAGCCTTAAACTTCACTTGTTCAGCTAAAGTTGCAGGTTACTTGCAGAAGAGTATTGCAAAATTATCAGTATTTGAGATGAGTGTCATTGAACTTAAGAATGGGGTGGAGTAATGCAAAAATGTACAAATTGCAATAATTCGTTTAATTGGAAATATATCTACAAATCCATTATGTGGGGTTATAAACCGCTTGTATGTTCCAGGTGCGGTTCAAACTTTAGAATAAAAGTTCTTTCCAGATTAATAGTAAGTGTACTAACCGTAGTGCCGATATTAATATTTGGATTTTTTCTATCACCTTTTGATAATATTATTGCAGCGATTATTTTTGGAATAATTATTTCTATTGCTTGTACAATGTTAAGTCCATATTTAGTTAAGTACTATAGTGTTATAAATAATGATAGTTTGTGAAATAATGCACTTAAACAAACGGGGGCATGAATTCAAGAGGGCAACACTTTATTTGAAGTGTTGCCCTGTCATTATATTAAAAATACTTCCTATAAAGTTCTTGGCGCAGTCTTCCGCTCAGTTGGGCATATATCCTTGTTGTTTCACTTTTTTCATGACCAAGTAAACTTTGAATGACATCAATTGGAGCTCCATTATTTAATAAATGAGTCGCAAAACTGTGCCGAAGTTGATGAGGGTGTATCATTTTATTAATACCAGCACGATTTGAAATGCGTTTGATAATAGCAACATAAATCCCTCCAATATAAGTTCTTATATAAAGGAATTATTGACTAATTTATCGAAAGGGATAACTTATAACCGATATTTCATTAACTGGCAGTTTAGTAAAATAAAGAGGGGGAAAGTTGTGAAGAAAATCATAATTATAATGCTTGTTTCCATTGTTCTTGTTATAAGTTTTTGGGGATTATTTAACTATATAAGCCACGAAGGTGAATTTACAAAGTTGGGTCATGCGTCTTTAGCAATAGAAGGATTTGAGGACGGTCATGCATATTATTTCGGTTATCCTTTTAGATGGGAAGGTATCGGTAATCCAACGATTGAAAAGGTAGAATTTATAAAAATTGATGGAACAGATGTAGCAAAGGATGATGATGAGATTCGTATCGAACCTTTTATATCAAGTTCAAAGCGTATTGGAATTCTCGATGAAGTATACGTCATTGAAGAGGGGTTAGTTAATGATTTAGTTGAAGTTAAAGGTTTTCAAGTAGACAGAGACTTTAATCTCGTATTGCGTGTAGAATTGGATGTTATTAATTCAAATAATGATATAAATTCGTTAAAAATTACGTATAAAAAATATGGAGTAACACAATATCAATACGTTCCATTCGATGATGGAGTTGTAACTGAACAATAAGGATTTTTTACTAACGGGGGCTTATCTGCAATAAGGAATATGGTTTTTTGCGAGATATATGAGGGGGTAATTAGATTGCAAAATAAATTAAGAAAATCATCAACAGATAAGTCCATATCTGGGGTTTGCGGAGGTATAGCTGAATTTTTCGGTATATCTTCTTTTGCAGTAAGACTCATATTTATTTTTTTACCTGGTAATATATTCATATATATAATTCTTGCTAACACGATTACTGATAGTCCTCCGTCATTGTAAACATTAAATGGCGTTTCTGAAATACTTAGTTTAGTGAAGAACAATGGTAGGACTTTGTGAATAAATCTACTTAAACAAACGGGGGCTTGAGTGGAATAGGGAGTTGGTGACAGTTTACTGTTCTTATTCAAGTAAATGGCAGATTACTTGTGCGAAACGTTTCTACCCCAAATTGAGAATGGACACATTACTCAGGTAAAAGGTAGACAATTCCGTTGGAATTGAAGGATTATATCGAAGAGTCAAATGATTGAGTAACGTCTTGAAGGGCTCTCTCTGAGTCGAGTAGCACTAGATTTAGTAAGAATGAACGTGTTATAAGCTCGGCAAAAAGGCGTAAGAATTTACCGTACCAGTATGGCTGACGAAAACCTACCCGCGGGGGTGGTGTAAATCATGATGCTTGAGTTGAATGAATACGGTGAGAATGCTTAATTATCCTAAAATAATAGGGTAAGCTGACGAACTTCTGAATGTACGGGTCTACACCTGCAATACATAGAAATGTGTATATCACCAAATTGTGAGGTTAGCAGTGGATGAGTAAGACTAAGTAATATGAAAATCCATAATATGTTACAGGCATATAATCGGCTAACAGGCTTACAGGAAGCACCTAAGTTCATCCGATAATAGATATAATTCAACGTTGTAAGCTGATAACGTGGAGGGCTTACTCCCTAAGAAGCGTTGAAAAGGAAAATACTAGTGAGAATAGCTAGTGTATAACTAATCTTTGTATCAGTGAAAGTGGTGGCACAGTACCAATGAAACGTCTAATCCACATGGAGGGACAGCCACTAGACTAATGAGAACATTCAACCATGTTAGACAGTTCTTTATCGATTAATAAGGTTCTTGTAAGACTAATAGAGGTTCAACTCCCAAGGGAGTCACCGACTTGTTAAAACGGAAGAAACTGAGACACAATGAGTATTACGATATGCAACATTGTTTTGATAATTTATATGCTCAAAGTGTTGATGGTCAAAATTTCTATGACTTAATGAAACTAATTAGTTCGAATGAAAATATACGTCTTGCTTATCGAAACATCAAAGGAAATACTGGGAGTAAAACCGCAGGTTCAGATGGATTAACCATCGAAGATGTGAAAGATTTGTCCGTGGAAGAAGTAATTGAAAAGGTTCAACAGATGCTTGGTTCATATGAACCGCAAAAAGTTAGGCGTGTGTTCATACCAAAAGCGAATGGCAAAGTGAGACCATTAGGAATTCCGTCTATATGGGATAGAATTTTCCAACAGTGTCTTTTACAAGTGTTGGAACCAATTTGCGAAGCGAAATTCCATAAGCATAGTTATGGCTTTAGACCGAATAGAAGCACTCATCATGCGAAAGCTAGATTTGAATTTTTGATTAATCTAACTGGACTTCATCACTGTGTTGACGTTGATATTAAAGGATTTTTTGAGAATGTTAACCATAGTAAACTACTTAAACAAATTTGGTCGCTAGGAATAAGAGATAAAGCATTACTTTCAATTATCTCAAGGCTTTTAAAAGCCGAAATTGAAGGCGAGGGCATTCCAGCTACTGGCGCGGCGCAAGGTGGCGTCATTTCACCGCTTTTATCTAACGTTGTTCTCAATGAACTGGATTGGTGGGTAAGTGACCAATGGGAAACATATAAAAGTAGCTTTAATTATAAATTTCGTGGCGGTATGCACAAGGTGCTTAAGCAATCAGATTTAAAAGAATGCTATATCATAAGATACGCTGATGACCTTAAAATATTATGCCGCACTCGGTCACAAGCGATTAGAATGAACTACGCTGTAAAGGATTTTCTGAAAACTAGATTACATCTTGAGACAAGCGAAGAAAAATCAAAGGTCGTGAACCTAAAGAAGAATTCGTCAGAATTCCTTGGATTTGCGATTCGCGCCGTAAGAAAAGGTAAAACAAAGATGGGTTTTGTAGCCCAGTCAAATATGACAAAGAAAGCAAAATCGAATGCTTTTATAAAAATTAAAGAAGCAGTTAAAGCCATTCAGAAGAAACCTTGTATAGCGTCAGTCTGGCATTATAATTCAGTCGTAATGGGTATTCAAAATTACTATGCAGCAGCCACACAAATCACAAATAATCTTAGCGAGTTGACCTCCTCCCTTAGCAAGTCTTTATATAATCGACTAAAAGATTTTAGAACAGAAGCGGATTATTCTGACATGACCAGTACGCTACAAAAACGCTACAAGGGATATGAACCGAAATATTACAAGATACGGAGCATGGTGTTTGTCCCTATTTATGCCCAACGGCATAAAACGAACCTAGGTTTTTCTCAAGAAACATGTAACTATACTGTCAAAGGCAGAGAAAAGATACACAAAAACCTAAAAGCGATTAGTAAAAATGTGCTAAGTTATGTCATGAAGAATTTCATTCCAAATCGAACGATTGAGTATAACGATAATCGCATTAGCAAGTTCATTGCCCAATATGGAAGATGTGCGGTTTCAGGAGTTGAACTTGGTTTAAATGATTGGCACTGTCATCATAAAAATCCCTATCGCCTTCCAAAGGATGATAGATATTCAAACTTGATAATTCTTCATGAAGCGTCTTACCAACTTGTACATCTAAAAGATAACGATAAAATAAGAGCGTTACTTGATAGTTTACAATTAAACAATAAGCAAATACAAAAGGTAAATGAACTTCGAAAACAATGCAAAAATGACTCTATTTGATTTTAGGAATTTAATTTCGCTTTATTAAAAAATAGAATTGAATGAATTGGATTAGTTGGAACGCCGTATGCGGTGAAAGTCGCATGTACGGTGTGAACGAGGGGAAAAGGGGGCGATAACTTTCAAACCCTTACCTATTCGTATAAATAAGAATTAAACAGAAAAATTGTTTAGTGTGGGGAGGGTTAGTTTTGAAAAAAAGAAATATTCTGTACGCTTTGGTGATATTAACTTTATTGTTTATTACTTTTGAATGGATTGGCATTACAAATTTTAAAGCGGAAATAATACACAATGCAACGGCTTCTTCGGGGTTAGTTACAAATAAAGAAGTTGATGAAAACTTTATCTATTATATTTATCTCAATATTTTAGATGAAAAAAATAAAGGTACGAAAGAAATAAGAATAGTTGTGCCATCAGAAAACCTGTGGAATTTAATTGAATTAGAAAGAACTTATTTTGTTGTTTATCAATGGGATAATGATGAAACTCCTCAATTGGAACAGATAATGATTAACGACGAATTTAAAGAAATATATTCTGATAAATTGACTTTAAATTAAAATTAGCATTGTTGAATTAACTGGTGCTTTTCTGGAACAAATAAGAACGCTTATTTTACTATTTGGCAGTTTAATGAAAAAATAAAAAGAATTGGAGTGGTAGTTTTGAAGAGGTTTCTTATAGCAATATACATTTGTAGTTTACTCATTGTTACAGCTTGTGGAAATGAAAAACAAGATAGTATTGGTATTGTAGAGTTTGAATTAATCCCAAATGAAACTGATATTATAGCAATTCATGTTGGTGGTGTTGATGAAGATGGTGTATCGACAGATAAAACAAATATAACAATTGAAGAAAAACAGAAAATAAAAAAAGTATTAGATTTAATAGGCGATATCAAAGTTATACCAATAGAAAAACAAGATGTTTTAGACCAAGAATTACATAAAGCTATTGGTTACAATTTATTTTTTATTGAAGATTTCAATTCACAAAAACATTCGAGTTTATGGTTATTAAGCGATGGTGAAACGATAATTATTCCTACTTGGGAAAAACAGTATTATATAAAAACTGATGCTGAGAGTTTATACCAAGAAATATTAGACTTATTAGAGCTTCAATATTAGTTGCTTTTCAGTAACGGGGGCATTAGTTTAGGAGCTGTTGCAATCGCAGTTCCTATTGTTGTTGAAGTAACGAGCAGTTTAGTGAAATTATCCGAGGTAAAGAAGAGAAGAGTTCAACAAGGTTTTTCATTAGTTAGTTCACATTCGTAGCATTAAGTGAAACAAAGATTGTTTATATTTTATTGGAGGTTAAAAATGAAGAAAATTATATTCTATATACCAGCTATTATTTTTGCAATTCTTTATGGAGTGGTAGCAATTAGCAATATTGGAGCTATTTCGCCTATTGTTGTAGTTTGGTTAGCCTTGTTCTTTTTTAGTGGTTTTATTCTAAATAAAAATGTCTTTTGGGGTAGTTTATTAGGAACATTACCTGCAATTCATTTAATTTATATGGGAACACAAGAAACAGGGCAAATTATCAATGAAATACCAATAGGAATTGTTATCTTAATTTTTTATATCATTTGTGGATATTTTGTCTATAGAAATAATAAAAAAAGCAAACGGTAATTCAAAATGCTTGTTATGGGCATTATGTTTGATAATTCAGTTGTAAAACATGTTGCACATTATTCTTATTATTATATATCGAAGGTTTTGAAAGGTTGTACTTAAACTCCCTCAGTGTGATAGCTATATCTCTTGAATGCTCACTCATTCGCAGGATTCCGTTCCCTTGATTTAGAAATAACGGATAAAGACAGAGAGTATTGAAGTTTTGGCTTCGTGAGGGCAAGCTTGAATAAAGGAGGTAGATTAAACTCCATTTATTACCATATACTGCACGCGTTCCCCACACCGCCCCTGGAGGCTAACCCTCCCATTTCTCAACGGGTCTTATAAATAAGCCCTCTCATTCCTTCGTCACGCCTTTCCAAGGGGTGGAGGCCGGTTTTGCTAACTGAACGGGTCTATGCCCTTTTGTTTAAGTAATCCAGTACTCCGTGCTTTTTTGGGATCCTACGAATAAGTCAACATTCAAAAAAATGATCATACTTTTAAATAAATCTGTCTTAGTATTTATGCTACCACTGAAGTTAAAAGTTGTACTTTTTCTGGACTATAGTGTTCATTCTTACGTGCCATAACTACCAATATTCTTGAAAATTTACCAATCAGTTTCATGATAGATTTCATTCTCTTCATTTTTTTGACATGAACATTGTTGTAGTGAAGTTCTTTGAACTCGAGATTGTTTACGACAAGACTCATTGTTGCTAAGTAGAGGAAACGCCTTAATCTAGACCTTCCTCGTTTAGAAATAACAATTTGTCCTTTCCACTTGCCAGAGCTCGCTTCAACTAGGTGAAGACCCGCATGACGTAGTAAAGCATTACCATGAGTGAATCCACTTAGGTCACCAGATTCGCCTAATATGCCAGCTAGTGAGATTTCACTAATCCCTTTAAGGGCAAGTAATTTCATGGCATAAGGAATTTGGTTAAGAACCTCAGTGACTTCGTTTTCAACTTTTTCAAGTTGTGTTGAAGCTAGGTCGTATTCCTCTAGTAATTGTGTTAAGTGAAATTTATACGCATCTAGTGCTTGATGGCTGCCGATAGAACGTTTAGCCAATTCAGATAGTAGACGCGCTTTCTGGAATCCCGGTTGCCTCTTCATCACGGATTTCCAACCATTAACAATTCCCTGTGGGTCTAAGCTATTCAATTCTCCGGGAGTAGGAAATAACCGAAGAGTCGCAATTGCTCCTTTACATGTCACGTTTTTGAACACTTCTCGGAGTTCAGGAAAAACGATATCTACCCAGCGGTTGATTTGGTTAACTGTACTGACCATACGCTTAACGACAACGTCCCGGTTGGACATGAGGACTCGGAGCTTCTCGAAGGATTCCGGAGTTGGATGAACAAAGGAATAGTATCCATTCTTCACCATATCAGCGATAACTAAGGCATCTTTAATATCACTTTTTGACTGGGTATTATCGCGATTTTCTTTATTCCTTTTGACCAAATAAGGGTTTACGGTTACAGCTTCTATGTTTTGTTTTAATAACCACCTAGACAGGTTAGTCCAGTAATGTCCTGTGGGCTCCATCCCAACAATGGTTGAATGTAAGTTGTTTTTCATTTTTAGTTTGTCGATCCATTCTTTTAATCTATTAAATCCTTCATCATTATTTTCAAAAGATAGTGGATCTCCTACAACGATGCCGCGGAAATTTACTGCACGGGCCACGTGAAGTTGTTGGGCAATATCTACACCAACAATGAGATGGCTGTCTGAAATTCTTTCAATCAATTGATTTTGTTTGTTTTGCATTTTATACTTCATAGTAGAGCTTCCTCCTTAAGAATGATTTTGTTTTGTGTATATAATCATCTTACCGAGGGGCTCTATTTTTTTCAAACCTGAAAATTAACGCTCTACAGGAATGCTAACTGGGGGCGATAGCGGAACAAAGCTGTCGCCTATTCAATGATAGAGAAGAGTTAAAAAAGGAGTGTGGTAAAGTTGAAGGAATTAAAAAGCGTAAAATTTGAAGATATTATTGAATGTTCGAAACTGTATGTAAATGTATTTAATAAAGAGCCTTGGAATGATGATTGGACAATAGAAACAGCAAACATAAGGTTGAAAGATATTTATAATTCCCCAAACTTTGAGGGTGTACTATACATAGAGGAAGGCGTAATAAGAGGAGCGATTTTAGGCAATTATGAACAATTTTATGATGGTATACATTTTATTTTAAAAGAAATGTTTATATGTAATGAATTACAAGGAAAAGGGATTGGAAGTAAGATGATAGAGCAATTTGAAAAAGAATTATTGAAAAATCAAGTAACAACTATTGTTTTATTCACTTCAAAAGGGGATAGGACTTTTAGTTTTTATTCAAAAAACGGCTTTGAAGAATTTAAAAGCATGGCAATGATGGGAAAAAAACTTTGAAGATTATAACTTATTAACCTTTTAGATTCGTTCCTATTCAAGTAACGGGGGGCGTTACTGGAACAAGGAGAAGACATTATGTAACTTTTAGCGAGAAATGAACACCTGTTAAGGAAGGAGGGTTGATAATGAAAATTAAAATGGTTTACCTGGCACTTTTGATTTCTTTTGTGTTGATTGGGTGCCAAAACAATAAACTTAATCTTGAAGGCATAACCCATATAGAGGTTTATAATTGGCAGAGTAAAGAACTTCTAAAAACCATTGATGATGCTTCCTTCATTGAAAATCTTGTTACTAATTTAAATAAGGCAAACGGAGAAGAAATATCCGACACGGCAGATATTGCAATTCTGCCGTATGAAATAGTATTCAAAAACAAGGAACAAACAATAATGGAATTAGGTTTTGACCAAATTGAAAATAAATCTCATTTTATGGATTATGAAAACAGCATTAGATACACTCTTGACATCACCTTACCAAACATTCCACTTGCGACAACTTCTCCTATGACAAAAGAAGAAATTGAAGAAGGTAATAAAAAAGAGAAGGAATTAGAAAAGCAATACCAAGAAGCACAGAAAGACAAAAATTAGTAATTTGAGAATAATCGTTATTTGATTTAACGCAAAATACTCCTTGGGATAAGTGAACCAAATTATATTGTTCTTCAAGTAACGCGGGGCGTTAGTAGAACAATCGCTTCTTGTGCTAGCGGGCTGAAGTGTTGAATAATCAAAAGAAAATATAAAAATATTAAGGGGAATTATGAGTATTCAGGTTGCAATTTCTTTAAGTGTCTTTTTAATGGTCTTAATTTCAATAATCACATATTTAATAGGGAAAAGGGTGTCGAGTAGGATTATAAAATATATTCCTGCTATTGCCACTGGGGTTGGTATAATTTTTTTCTATATCAAAATAAATTTTATCCCTTATAAAACTCACGCATATGAAACAATTAATGATATTGTCTTACTTATTTTGCTTGCTATTATTTTTGGTGTTTCACTATTAGGAGCTATAATAATCGAGGTTACTAACAGGAGAAATAGTAACTTACAATAAAGTCCTAATTGAAGTAACTGGGGGCAATAGGTCAACAGGAGCTTGGTGTTGGTAACGATGTAAGCCTTGTAAAAATAAACGACGAATGGTTTGAATATCATGCTTTACCGCAAGGATAATATATTAATTCTAATAAATACAAGCGTAAGCGTTTCTTCAAATTTGAAGGAATGCTTTTTCCATTTGAACCCAAATAAAAGTAATTTAATGTTAGTATTAATTCACTTAAAGTAACTGGCAGAATCCTTCAATAAGGAGATACCAATTTTTATTTAACTAACAAAGCATTTATTCAAAAAAACAATAACTTTTACTAAAGTAACATCGTCTTATCTCAAAAGAGAAAGGTCGTTATTTTATGAAGATTTGTCTCCCAAAACTGAACCTGTTAGATATTAATCAACCAGTTTTTATTTTTGGTTATGTAAAAGCTCAATGTGAAGGACTATGTCACTATGTCACTATGACACCCAGCGAATGATTTAAGAGAAGGGACTTCAAGATTTTAGATTTTGAAGGCCTTTTTTATTGAAGTATTGGCTAATCATAGTAACGATTTTATGGTTATTCTGCTCTTCTTCATCGTTTCTTTTGCTCTTTCCTTCATTAAATAGAGAAGCTTTTTCCACACACTAAGATGCCCAGCTGTAGAAAAAAATTGCTAAGTCATCTCGAAGTTTTAACAGTTAGTTAAAAAAAACTTCTTATCTTGATAACATTTTGGTAACAATTTTCCTTTATATTTAAGGGAGTCCAAAAGGACAATTCGTAAGAGTCAGAGAAGGGGTATTAAAAATGAAAAAGAAATTCGTGTTAACTTTATCAAGTATATTATTATCTATAGGATTATTAGTGGGGTGTTCCAGTGCCGATGAACCAGGATTTGAAGATGATCCAATCCAAAATGAAAATCCCGAACAAAGTGAAACGGAGTTTGATCCTGCAGGAAATGAAAATGATATGAACGAAGGTATGAACGAAGGTATGAACGAAGGTATGAACGAAGGCATGAACGAAGGTATGGATGGAGAAATGAACGGAGAAATGAACGGAGAAATGAATGGCGAGATTTTAAATGAAGATCAAGATGAAACAGAACAACCATAAGAATTAATTTCATAAAAGTAAGTTAATTGACTGATTTCTCACTATCTATTGAAGTGGGAAGTCAGTTTTTTTGTTTTAATACGTGTTAGAAGAAAAAATCAGAATGATGAAGTTGTTAAAAAACTTTAACTGAATGTAAAGAGGCCAGCCGCGGCGCCTCAATTTGCCGCCGGACTGACCTTTTATTGTTATACTCCTTTATAAGCCAACTTATATAACTCAGCTAACTCAGTTACAAGAGGCAGCTTTGGATTTGCAGTTGTACACTGATCTTCAAAGGCATGCTCTGAAAGTTGTTCAATTTTTGCATCAAAGTCTTTCTTGTTAATTCCACAAGCTTCAATGCTCATTGGAATATTTAGTTCTTTGGCTAATTTAATAATAGCTTGAACAAGGCTTTCAACACCTTCTTCAGTTGTGCCAGCAGGTAAGCCTAGCATTGCTGCAATTTCTGTATAGCGCTCATGAGCAATGAAGTGCTCATACTTTGGAAATGCAGTAAACTTACTTGGTTTTGAAGCATTATAGCGAATTACATGAGGCATTAAAATTGTATTGGCACGTCCATGAGCAATATGGAATTCAGCACCCAATTTATGAGCCAAACTATGATTAATTCCAAGGAACGCGTTAGCAAATGCCATACCAGCAAGGGTAGATGCATTATGCATTTTTTCACGTGCTACTTCATTATCACCGTTACGATAAGCTGTTGGTAAATGCTTGAACACTAATTGAATAGCTTTCATTGCTAATCCATCTGTATAGTCATTAGCCATAATTGAAACGTAAGCCTCAATCGCGTGAGTCAATACGTCCATACCAGTGTCAGCTGTTATGTGTTTTGGTACAGTCATAACAAACTGCGGATCAATGATTGCAACGTCTGGTGTTAACTCATAATCTGCTATTGGGTATTTCATGTTGTTTTCTTTATCTGAAATAACAGTGAATGACGTTACTTCAGAACCAGTACCAGATGTAGTTGGGATAGCAACAAATTTTGTTTTCCTACCAAGTTTTGGGAATTTAAAAACACGTTTACGAATATCTAAAAACTTTTGCTTTATTCCGTGAAATTCAGTTTCTGGGTGCTCATAGAATAACCACATACCTTTGGCGGCATCCATTGCGGATCCTCCACCAAGCGCAATAATTACATCTGGTTGGAAATTGTGCATCATCTCTGCACCTTTCATCACTGTTTGAATTGATGGATCTGGCTCAACATCTGAGAAGATTTCACAATGAACGTAATCTGGACGACTTCTCAAGTAATGTAAAACTTTATCGACATAACCAAGCTTTACCATTGCTTCGTCAGTTACGATGATAGCTCTTGAAATGTCAGGCATTTTTGATAAATATTGAGTTGAATGTTTTTCAAAATAAATTTTTGGTGGGACTTTAAACCATTGCATATTTGTTTTCCTTCTCGCTAAGCGTTTAATATTTAATAAATGTAGTGCACCTACGTTTGACGAAACTGAATTACGACCGTAAGATCCACAACCTAATGTTAATGATGGTAGGAACCCATTATAAATGTCACCAATTGCTCCTTGTGAAGATGGTGCATTCACGATTAGACGTCCAGCTTTCATTCGATGACCAAATTGAGCAATAACGGTGTCATCATTCGAGTGAATAACTGCTGAGTGACCAAGGCCACCAAACTCAAGCATTTCTTCGCAGAGAGTTAAACCTTCTTGAGTTGAATTAGCTTTATAAAATGCTAGTACTGGACTTAATTTTTCCCTTGATAGCGGATGGTCAGGACCAACCCCTGTTAACTCTGCAATTAAAATCTTTGTATTTTCTGGTACTTTTAAGCCAGCTTTTTGGGCAATTTCAAATGGATATTTTCCAACAATGTCAGGATTAACAGCACAAGTAACCTCGTTAATGACCAGCTTTTCTAATTTTTTCTTCTCCGCGTCATTCAAGAAATAACAATTGTTTTCCTGCAATAAGGCCTTAACTTCATTGTAAATTTCTTTATCAACAATAGCCGCTTGCTCAGAAGCACAAATCATTCCGTTATCAAACGTTTTAGATAAGATAAGATCATTTACGGCACGTTTTACAGTCGCTGTTTTTTCGATATAACAAGGAACATTACCAGGGCCTACACCTAAAGCGGGCTTTCCTGTGCTATATGCTGATTTCACCATTCCCGCTCCACCTGTTGCAAGAACAAGAGCAATTCCAGGATGGTTCATCAGTTGTTGCGTTGCTGCAATTGAAGGTGCGTCAATCCATTGTATGCAATTGGCAGGTGCCCCTGCTTTTATTGCTGCATCACGAACAACTTTTGCTGCTTCGCTACTACAATTTTGTGCAGATGGATGGAAAGCAAAGATAATGGGATTTCTTGTTTTCATGGCAATAATCGCTTTAAATAATGTTGTTGAAGTAGGATTCGTAACAGGTGTTACCCCCGCAATTACTCCTATTGGTTCGGCTATTTGGACAATACTGTCATATTCGTTATCATCAATGATACCAACTGTTTTATCATTCTTTATATTGTGATAAATGTATTCTGTCGCAAACATGTTCTTAATAATTTTGTCTTCATATACTCCGCGTTTCGTTTCTTCAATGGCTAATTTCGCCAATGGCATATGCTGATCTAATCCAGCCAAAGCCATTTCTTTAACAATGTTATCTACCGCTTCTTGGTCAAAACTCATAAATTCAGCTAATGCCTTGTTTCCTTTGTCTACTAAAGTATTAATTATTGTTGAAATATCATCTTGTTTGTCAACTGATATTGTTGCAATCTCCATTAATAAATCCTCCTTAAAATTTCTCATCTACATTGTGATGTATTGAGCAAGTGATTCCAAAAAAATTATTCGCAAACTGGATTTCTATGAATCTTTGTAATGGAAATATCTTTATAGATTTTAGAGTTTTCTTTTATTATACAAACATAATTTACTGTCCAAATATATGAGGGGGTTTCCTTGTCGTCTTCAAACATCATTGCATCAAATTCATCTCCAACAAGTTCTTCAAATATTTGTTGTGTATATCTTTCAGTATCAGTAGAGAAATCTTTCCATCCGCATAAAATCATATAATTTTCCTCCTTTTGTTTGTTAATTATATTTTAACATAGAATACTTTGTGAAACAGTGAACAAAGTTTGTCGGTTTTTAAACCGTTTTCATTGTTGTTTTAAGGCGTAATCAAAAATTAGACTCAGATTTTTGTCGAGATTTCTAGAATATAAGACTCAAAAATGTTAATTATGATAGGATGTTATGTAGTAATCAAAAATATTTAGGTGAACACTACCACAACTATTTCAAGAGTGTCGGCGTTCTGACATCCAAACATGCGGAAATATCGTTTGATTGCGGAATAAAGAAGATAGTTAACCAAGTAACGAATATTGATAAAAGCTGCAAAAATAAAATTTAGGATGGAATTTAACATGTTAAGAATAAATAATATTAAGCTTCGTGCTGATTTTGACCCAAGTAAGGAAAATGAACTTTTAGCTCAGAAAATCCAGAAAATACTAAGGGTCAAACAGGTCAAAATATTGTCTTTTAATATTTCTAAGAAGTCGATCGACGCAAGGGAAAAAAATAATGTCCAGCTTGTTTATTCTGTTGATGTTGAAATTGAAAACGAGAAATCGTATTTAGGAATAAAAGATGTTTCTTCCTATGAACCAATAGAATATGAGATCAAGGAAACCAAGAAAAACATCCGTCCTGTAGTAGTTGGAAGTGGACCTGCTGGACTTTTATGTGCCTTGGTATTAGCAGAACATGGTTTAAACCCAGTTGTTATAGAGCAAGGAATGGACGTCGATCGAAGAAAAATGGCTGTTGAAAAATTTTGGAAGTACGGCGTACTTGAAACTAATAATAATGTCCAATTTGGAGAAGGTGGAGCAGGAACATTTTCAGATGGTAAATTAACAACAGGCATAAAAAACACTAGAATTCCGAAAGTATTTAAGGAACTCATAGAAGCTGGTGCGCCTAGGGAGATTTCTTATTTATCAAAACCCCATATTGGAACTGACATTTTGATAACGGTTGTTAGAAATATTCGAAAAAAAATCGAACGACTAGGTGGGGAAGTGCGTTTCGAAACGAAAATGAAGGAACTTATTATTGAAAATGGTGAAGTTAGAGGGGTGCTACTAGAAAGACAACAAGGGAATACAGAGTCAATCGAAACCAATGCTGTGGTACTCGCGATAGGGCATAGTGCCAGGGATACTTTTTATATGTTAAAGGATCTAGGTGTAGACATGATACCGAAGCCTTTTGCTGTAGGTGTGCGTATTGAACATCTCCAAAAAGACATCGATTTACAGCAATTCGGTAAGTTTACAAATAATCCACTACTTGGTGCGTCTGATTATAAGTTGAATGCACATCTCCCAAATGGAAGAGGCGTTTTCTCGTTTTGTATGTGCCCTGGAGGTCATGTTGTTGCAGCCGCATCAGAAAAGAATGCTGTAGTTACAAATGGGATGAGCTATAGCGCAAGAAGTGGTGAAAATGCTAACAGTGCATTGCTTGTTTCTATCTCACCAACTGATTTTAATGGAGACGTTTTGGCAGCTATTGAGTTTCAAAGAAAACTTGAGCGAAAAGCATTTGAACTTGGTGGCAGAAATTATTTTGCACCAGTACAATTGGTCGGCGATTTCTTAGTAAATAAGGGTAGTAAACAACTCGGCCGTATTAACCCAACTTATACCCCAGGTGTTACACCAACGGACTTAAGAGAATGTCTTGATGATTTTATCGTTGATAGTATAAAAGACGGCTTAAGAGTAATGGATAAAAAACTTGCAGGCTTTATCAAACATGATGCTGTTTTATCAGCTGTAGAAAGCCGAAGTTCATCACCAGTTACAATTAAGCGAAATCCGCTGACATATGAGTCGAACATCAAAGGGTTATACCCTTGTGGTGAAGGTGCAGGTTATGCTGGAGGGATCACGTCTAGTGCTGTTGACGGCATAAAATGTGCAGAAGCGCTAATGGAGATTGAAATTTAGTTTTTGATAAGCATGATCCCGGACCGTTGTTATGCTTCCCGCAATGAACGAGAGGAAAAGGGAGCGGAAATGTCAAAACCTTACCTATTCGTATTAATAAGATCATTCCATTTGTTTAATTGAGCACCAGCTCGTGTTATAATGAGTAACTTAAGATAATTACAATTAAACGGATGCCAAGAAAAGCCTCCGCATTGCGATAAAATATGGAGGTGTAAGAAATTGAATAAACGATGGACGATTGGTAAAATTAAAGAATTTGTTGAGAAAAATTCGGAAAGTAAGTTGCTAACAACGGAATATCACGGTTTTTCTCAAAGTTTATTATTTAAATGTGCATGTGGTAACAACTTCGAAAAAATATTTACGAAATTCAAAAATAATAACCAACGTAAATGTGACGTGTGCCAACCACCAAAAGCGACACGATAATCTAAATGGAAAATGGGGACAGGCACCGAATCTTAATGTTGCTTCATTAATAAAAAAGATCTTGCCAACAATCAGTGATTTGATTGTTGGCAAGATCTTTTTTTTAAAATACCTTACAAAAGGCTGATGCATTTTTCACTTGTGAGAAGGGAATGCTCTTACTATGAAATTTCTACTTAGAGGCGGGGATTGAAATGAACATTGCTATCATGGGTGCAGGACTTTCAGGTTTAGCGTGTGCACTTACACTTGAAAAAAATGGAATTTCACCAACTATATATGAAAAACACAGTAGTGTAGGAGTTAGATTTGTAAATGGAGAGGTCTTGCTGTCTATTTTTAATTTTCCAGTTCATGATTGCATTGCGTCATTATCAGAAGAATATGGAATAGATCTTAAACCGGCGGCAGCTATTATGAGAATGGAACTTTTTTCAAAAAATGAGAAAGCAATAATAGAGGGCGATCTTGGGTTCTCAAATATACGTGGCAGACATCAAAATACATTTGAGTCGCAATTAGCGCAGCAAACCAAATCAACTATTCAATACAACTCCGATAAAACCTATGAACAATTAGCAAGAGAATATTCTCATGTTGTGATGGCAACTGGTGATGGAGCTTATGCAAAGGAGACTAGAAACTTCAGAGAGGATTTAACTGTTTCTATTAAAGGTGCAACAATTGAAGGTAACTTCGATCGGTATACTGTGTTGGCCTGGATTAATTACGACATTTCTCCTTACGGTTACTGTTTTCTTATTCCTTTTTCAAAAAAAGAAGCAAATATATCGATAGCAATTCCAGATTTGCCTGATAATACTGATCTAAACCTTAACGTTATGTGGGACTTATTTTACCAAAAGGTTCGTTCACAACTGAAACAGGAATTACCGATCACAGATAATTTTCAAATAACACGGTATCCAATTGGAATATGTAAGTCAGCACGAATTGGAAATACTTTTTATGTCGGGAATTGTTTTGGAAGTATGATGCCTTTTATGGGATTTGGCCAGTATACCGCTATTTTAAGCGGGATATATGCAGCCTATGACATATGTGGTAAAGGTAAATATGAGGAGTTAATGGAACCACTTCGCCAAGGTTATGAAAATTCCCTCGTTTTAAGAAGAGCAATGGAGCAAGTTTCTAATGATGGGTTAGATAGAACGATAAGATTATTACAAGGAAACTTGGGTAAAAAATTGTTCCACACAAAAAAAATAGATCCATTAAAAGCAGCAAGCTATTTACTGCGTCCATACATTAAAATAAAAAAAGGAGTGACCTCATAATGAATAAAACGGAGTCAATATCTCTTACAGCTTCTGAACTTGGCTATCTTTGGACTGGTTATTCTATTAATGAAATGTCTAAGTGGTATTTAACAGTATTTCTTGAACAATCAAAAGACGAAGAAATAAAAAACTTATATACGTTTGCATTAGAGAACACGAATGATATCCTTATTGAACGAAAAAAGCTCCTCAGTCAAGACGGTTATCCAATCCCTGTTGGCTTTTCCGAGAAGGATATCTCTGAAAGCTCTCCTCCGTTATTTTCTGATCGATTTTTGTTACACTACCTCCATGGAGGTGTTCAACTTGGTCTGGAATTTCACTCTAGATCGCTAGCATTGTCCACCAGAGTAGATGTTCGGAAATACCATATTAATTGTTTAAATTTTGCTATCAAATTAAATGAAAAAGTGGTTAATCTTCTTTTAAACAAAGGTTTATATTGGCGAACACCGTCATTACCTGCACCAAAATCTCCAGAAATTATTCAAAAGTCAAGTTATCTTAATGGATTGTTGGGAGATACTCGTCCAATTAACAGTATGGAAATTGCTAATCTTTACCAAATTTTAAACCTCCTTATTATGATAGAAACTCTTTGTATAGGCTTTGCTCAAACCTCTGACAATGAAGAAATAGTTGAACTATTCTTAAAAGGAGCATCAATCGTAAGAAATCAATTTAATTCACTGGTAGAATTATTAAATAAAGATAATTTACCAGCTCCACCTAGCTATTCAGCAGAACTCACAAATTCCCAAAAAAGAATATTCTCCGACCGAATTATGGTCTCCCAAATAGCTGGTTTATTTGGTTCTCTATTAACTCAATACGGGTTCTCTCTTGGAGCTGTAATGAAACATGATTTGGTTACAGAATATTCACAGCATATCAGTAAAGTAGGACCTTACACAGAGAAGGTTACTAGGTTCCTTATTGAAAAAGAATGGTTAGAAAAAGTCCCGGGAGCTGTGTCTCGGGAGCTGTAGTAGGAAAATGGGGACAGGCACCTTGTCCCAAAAGTTATTGGTAGAAGATTTGGTACATGTAGACTACTATCATGGGCGCAATACACTGTGACAACCTAATTGTGAAAATACAGGCCTATCATGTATAATAAAACTAGGTAAAAGTTGGATAAAAAAACGAGTGTGCGAACACATAGTCGATTAGC